>RFMZ01000081.1 GCA_009927445.1 Betaproteobacteria bacterium | reverse complement strand
AACTCCTGCTCTTTAGAAAATGATTTTTTTCAATCAGATTTACGTTCAACTGTGATTTAGATCTTAAGATAAATTTTAATCCGCCGCATGGGTAATCGAAAGTCAATAGTTTCCCAATAATTTCATAACCTTAGGAAAACACTACAGTAACCTAAGATAACAATACATATAAATTCAATAAATACTTAGTAACCTTAATAAGGGTTAAAAATTTAATATACCCCAATCGTTCATTGACTTGCTGAAACAATTGAATAAATTATTGTTTGAAAAATCCGATTAAAAATAACTCCAAAACGCTTTATTATTCGCAATATAGGGAAAATACCTACTCATAATTTATTTAAGATAACTATATTTTAATTTTTGAATCAACCATAAAAATCAGGCACAAAATTTTGAACAGATATTGGTGGTCTTTGATAATTTGAAGGTTTATTTTTTCTTGGGGTCAATTTAATTGGCCGATTTTTAATTTCTTCATAAGGTATTTTTGATAGTAAATGACGCATACAGTTTAATCTAGCCCTTTCTTTAATGTCTGCATTAACAACATACCATGGAGCATAGTCAGTGTCTGTTAACGAAAACATATGATCTTTAGCTTTTGAATACTCTACCCATAAGTCTCTAGACTTAATATCCATGGGACTTAATTTCCAACGCTTTACTGGATCTTTAGCACGTTCTTGAAAACGCAACTCTTGAATTTTATCGCTGACGGAAAACCAATACTTAATCAAAATAATACCGCTTCGAACTAACAGCTTTTCAAAATCTGGGCATTGATAAAAAAATTCTTCATATTCTTTGTCAGAACAAAATCCCATTACTTTCTCAACACCTCCACGGTTGTACCATGACCGATCAAAAAGAACAATTTCTCCTCCCGATGGAAGGTGGGAAATATATCTTTGGAAATACCACTGTGTTTTTTCTTTTTCAGAAGGTGTTCCAAGCGCAGCTATTCTACAAACTCTTGGATTAAGTGGCTCGGTAATACGCTTTATTGCGCCACCTTTGCCCGCAGCATCTCTTCCTTCAAAAATTACTATAACTTTGGCGTTAGTGACGGATACCCACTCCTGCATTTTGACTAACTCGATCTGAAGTCTCTTCAGCTCTTTAGCATAGACTTTAGAATTAAGCTCTGCTAATTCTTTTCCATGAAAATCATCTAGTGATATTTTTTTGTTATTCTTCATTTTAAGCCTAGCCGTTCTTTTGCAAATTGATCTATTTAGGTTTGTTAAAAGTAATTCTTCTCGCATTCAAAAATTAAAAATATTGTGGAATACCCTAATCACATTTGACTTGAATTCAATTTGCCCTTTTCCTTTTAATAGAGACGCGATCATACAAAATTCAAGCGTCTATGGGAGGGGTATGTTAAAGAACTTATAATCATTGCTTCCTTTACTTTTTCCAAACACTTGCTAGCCAAGGCTGTTGCTCCAATGGCAGTCCACTTGGCCTATAGTAATAATCAATTTCAGCAAACTGTGCATTGGTCATAAAAGATCTCCAGCCTTCTAAATTGTGATAAGAGCCAAAGCGATCTCCGTTCCAGCTTTCTTTGTTATTACCGCGAGGATTTGAGCTAAAAAGAATGCCATTCGGTTTTAAGCATGCCCATAAATTTCCCAGTACTTTGGGCAATAGCTTATTTGGAATATGAAATAGTGAAGCATTAGCAAAAACACCATCAAAAGTGTTATCTGGTAGGGATAAGTTAAAAAAATCTTGGACTAATATTTCGCAACCACTTTTGATTCTAGCTATTTGTGCAGCTTGTTGGCTGCCTTCAAGACCAATAGCCACATGACCGAGTTTTGTAAAGGTTTGTAGATCTCTACCCGGACCACATCCAAAATCTAGAAGATGAAATGGCGGCTCAGTCTTGATAGCTCTTAATAAAGCATCGATATTTTGACTGACATCATGGCCTTGTGTACCCTCGTCATATGAAATAGCGTTTTGATCATAATGGCCAATATTTTTTTGGGAAATCAGCCTAGACTCATCCGCGAAATTTTGTGGATTAAACATAAGCGCCTAATTTTAGTGGTAGTTGTATCCAATTAATGTCTAATAGAGCAATGAGCTTCCATCACTTGTAGGTCGACAAGTTGCCAAGCAAATAGGGCGAAATCGACCAGGACTAAGATATTGAATACTTCTCTATCCAAATTAGATTTCAACCATGAACTTTACAGCATGTTACACCCCTTTCATAGCCTAAACCTTGGAAGAAAAATGAATCGGCAAACTATCCCCAATTAAAAACAACTGACTCATATCCTCCAGATCACGGCGCAACTTCTGAAATCTGAGGTTTAAACATGATGCACCGCAAATTTAATGCTTGAAAGTCTCAGCTAAAATATTCTTAACATAATGCAATGATAAGATAATTCTAATGTCTTTAATTTTGACACATAGTTGACATAATTAAGTGTTCAAAGGCTTGTTGTAAATTTCACACTATATTTTCTGAGCGAAAGTGGCATTAATGTTTAAAAAAAAGTTTCTATTTAGAGTATTTATTGTTTTATTTATTTTAATTTCTATAGTTACGAATTGGCCGTCACGTAAATTAGTAATTATGGCCGGCCCAAAAGATGGATATTTTGAGATAACCGCTCAATTATTAAAGAAGAGCTAAAAGAAAATTTTGGTATAGAAGTTATTATTAAAAATAGAAATGACACTCTTAACATCATTAAAGACGTAAACGATTTAAATTCAGATATTGATATTGGATTTATTGCTCAAAACATAAAAAATCAGGATCATGAAAATATAAGTTCTTTAGGTACCATCGCTATGGAGCCCCTTTTCATATTTGCACGAAAAGATTCAAATATTAACAGCATGGAGGATTTAAAAGGTAAAAGATTATCGATACCTCCTCCAAACTCAGGAACTCGAACTGTTGTTGATGATCTTTTCGAAATCTATGGAATTACTCAAAATAATGC
>RFMZ01000066.1 GCA_009927445.1 Betaproteobacteria bacterium | reverse complement strand
ACAAGCGTTACTTTAAGTAACGCTTAGCCCCACTCTATTCAAAAAACCAATCGCACAGTCAATCGCACACCATGGATATTCAGCTACAAAACATTGATTTATATATAATTTTCAAGTGAAGCGATTTCTTTTAATCCGTTGGTCGCGAGTTCGAATCTCGCCCGTCCTACCAAATAAGACCTTACTTTTTTTCGGAATAGAAAATTGATTTTATTTCCATTAGACTTGCGATATGTCTGCCAATAAACTTCTATATCAATCCCGACAATTTTTCGTTTCTAATGTTGCCGCATCTGCGCGGATTGAGGGACTCAAACTTAGTAAAGAACTTGATCAAAATCTGTTTAACTGTATTGTAGGCAAAAAAAGCATTAGTCAATTACTAGAACAGTCCAAGCAGCGTTATATTTCACAGCGACTAAAAAGATGACTGCTATGAGTAAAAAAATTATCATTATTGCCGGACCCAATGGTGCCGGAAAAACAACCTTCGCTAAAAACTTCTTACCCAAAGAGGCTCATACATTACGCTTTATCAATGCCGACCTAATCGCTGCTGGCTTAGCACCTTTTAATCCTGAATCTATTTCTTTTAAAGCTGCTCGATTAATGCTGAATGAATTGGATGAATACACTAAAGCTGGAGAAAGCTTTGCGTTTGAAACAACTTTATCTGGTAATCATTACCTGCAACGTATTCAGGAGTGGAAAGATTTGGGTTACACCGTTAAGCTTTGGTTTATTAAACTAAGCTCACCTGAATTAGCAATTTCTCGAGTAGCAGAGCGGGTGGCACAGGGAGGACATAACATCCCTGAAGAAATAATTCGCAGACGCTATATCGGTGGTCTTCAAAATTTATCTAATTATCAAAAAGCTGTAAAATCATGGGTATTGCTGAATGGCGATAAAACGCCGCCAGAACAAATTAATCAAGGTTAATGATGACTATACCAATCAATGATATTCGTAACTCTACTGATCCTGATATTTCAGGATCCTACTATGCGATGCAACGCGCTGGACAAGCGGCCATAGACTTGGCAATCCAAACTAATACTGCAATTGTGACCACAGTTGACGGCAAGATTGTCCGTATTACTGCTGCCGAACTTATCAAACAACGGCAATTAACTTCTTAAGCTATTATTTCTTGGCAAAAACCAATCGCACACTACATAAATAGCCTTACAAACCATTGATTTATATTTAATTTTCGAACGGAGTAATTTCTGTTAAAATCTATAGGACACTGGTTCGAGTCCAGGTCGGTGAGCCAAAATATTAGGTTTTTTCAATGAGCCCTCTTCATTGATTCCATAAAGCCAAAAGCTATCTATGATTTGTAATCCAATTTTTTTCCTCCCCAATTACGCTCAGGGTTATAC
>RFMZ01000273.1 GCA_009927445.1 Betaproteobacteria bacterium | reverse complement strand
GGCTATGTATTTTTATTAGCAGGACTCCGCGCCACTAGTTTCAAATTATGTTCAGATATATATCTTTAGAAATATATTCCCTTTTTTACAAATGTAGTCGCGTTTTAAAAGGTATTTACGCAATTAGGAACAATGCTAAGTAGCTTGTATTGCAGTTAGATTTTTAATTAGTAGGTTTCAGTTTGAGTATTTCTCTCGCATCATTTGAGGTGGCTAATTCCCCACCTAAATCTTCCACAATTCGTTTAGCACGTTCTACTTGCTGCGCGTTACTTTCACATAAAACTCCTTTAGACATATAAATATTATCTTCAAGCCCTACGCGCACACCACCACCTAAGAGTAAAGATTGGGCAACGATGGGAAAGGCGGCGCGACTGATACCAAATGCTGCCCATTTAGCACCATGTGGTAATTCATTACGCATATACATAAGTGTTTGCGGGTTTGAATTAAGGGCGTATTTCACGCCCAATACAAAGGTAAATAGGCCAGGACCTTCAAGCGTACCTTCTTTCATTAAGTCTTTAGCTAGGTTTAAATCGCCTGTATCAAAAATTTCTAGCTCAGGCATCACTCCTGCATCGCGAATCACTTTTGCCATGACACGAACTGAAGCGGGCGTGTTCACTGCAATTTCATTCACCGTATTCATTGTATTTAAATCCAAGGAACAAATGTCTGGTTTTAAGGCTGTAATGTGTTCAACTCGTCTAAGGGGATGGCATAAACTCGTTCCCGGAGCGAACACTTTCGGATCATCCGCTGAAGGAATAAATCGTGCACCAACGCCAGTGGTTAAGTTAATCACAAGCTCTCTATTACGTGCCTTAATTAAATGTAAAACTTCTGTATAGTGATCCAGTTCCATTGACGGTGTTCCATTTTCAGGATTGCGAACGTGCAAATGTACGACTGCAGCACCTGCATCCGCAGCTCTTAATGCAGACTCCGCAATTTGTGCTGGCGTAATAGGCAAGTAAGGTGTCATATCTGGTCTTGTCAAGCTTCCAGTAATGGCACAAGTCAAAATAGTTTTACTCATGAATTGTCTCCTTATTATTTATAAATTTTTTCTATTATGAAGCTATGCTCAAGAAAAAACAGTATCCATTTTATTGGGAGATACCCTAGTATTAGGAATTTTTTGGTGAGTTTCGATTAGACTAATTCTAAAGATAAAATAGGCAAATAAAATTTTTATAACTAAGATTTACTTTGAAAGATTGCAAAATGAGCAAATTTTTAAATAGTTTTTTAAGTATTTTTTTATTGTTTTCTACCAATTCCTTCTCCCAATCGAATGTTCCCTACCCTAATAAACCAATTCGGATCATTGTTCCTTTTGCGGCTGGTGGCGCGGGTGACACAGCCGCCAGGGTGTTATCTCAAAAACTGAGTACAATTCTCAATCAATCTGTCTTAATAGAAAATAGGCCAGGAGCTGGTGCACAAATTGGTACCCAGTTTGTTGCAAGTTCCGCCCCTGATGGATACACGATCTTAGCGGGTTCATCTGCCATTGTTGTTAATCCAGCGTTAAATGCAACAACAGCGACCTATCATCCGGAAAAAGATTTCACACCAATTGTGATTGGCGCTACCCAACCAATGGTTATTGTTGTAAATCAAGCATTGGGTATTAAAAATTTTAATCAACTTAAAGAAATAGCAATTAAGCAAAAATTATCTTTTGCCTCTGCCGGCGCTGGAACACAGCCTCATGTTGCCTGTGAACGAATCTTTAATGGTCTATGGAAATTAAATATTCCACATATTCCCTATAAGGGAATTTCACCAGCAATCACAGGACTTGTCGGTGGCGAAGTCCCTATTTATTGTGGGGCGCCTGTAGGTATTACACAGTTTGTGAAGCAAGGTAAGTTACAAGTCTTGTTAGTTACTAGCGATGCACGTGTTGCTAATTTTCCTGATACACCAACTGTCATAGAACTTGGATTACCTGAAATGAAAGATGATATTTGGCAAGGATTTTTTGCGCCTGCAAAAACACCCCTAGCAATTATTCAAAAATTAAACCAAGCCTTAAACCAAGCCCTTAAATCTCCAGAGGTTATCGAAAAGTTAGAGCAAAATGATTTCGTGATGTTGGGTGGCACCCCAAAGCAAGCATCAGACTTCATTTCATCTGAGGTGGTTCGTTGGGGAAAAATCGCTAATGAAGTTAGTGCTTTACCTATGCAGTAAACACAATAAAAAAATATGGTGATCATTTACTGTTTCAGTTTTGCAAGCGTTACTTTAAGCAACGCTTAGCCCCACTCTAATCAAAAACTAATCGCACAATCAATCGCACACCACGGATATTCGGCCATAAAGCATTGATTTATATGTAATTTTCAAGCGGAGTGATTTCTTTTAAGCTTTTGGTCGCCAATTCAAATCACACATTTAATTCTATATAAATCAATGACTTAAGTTGATTATCTAGTTAAAAATCTTTTTAAGTGCCCAGTACTTTCTTACTCAACCAGAACCTTTATTTTTTTAAAAAGTTTAAGGGCTATATTCAATCGCACACTTGATAAATTTGTTCTTTTTTAACGCATTGCCCCTTCGATATTCTTAATTCTTTTTTGATATATGTTATCAAAAAAATTCTCTGACAAAGTGGTACTAATAATTAGCTCAAGTCAGCTTTCTGGTTGAGCATCGTGAGATGCAATTGCTATCACTACAGGCGCATCAGTATTATTACTCCAAGCATGATTTGCCCCTCTTATAATGACAACATCCCCAGCAGCAACTTTACGTTCTTCTTTATCTAGAATAAGAGTTACTTCGCCACGAATAATCACGCAATAGTCGATTGTGTCAGTCTTTTGCATATAAGGGTGTCGACCGCCATTACTATAAGTAGAGGCAAATGGTGCGTTCATATCCTTATAGAAATTACGAACATCCTCAGACGTAATCCTTCCCTGCCATGATTTATCGGGTGGTAGAGTTAACATTCGGCAGAGTGACCCACCTTTGGGAGGAACCATTATGTAGGGTAAATGTATTGTTTCAAAAACAAGTTTTGCAGGAAAACTATCAACAACCCATAATTTACTTGATGCATATCCAGGACGAGCAGGATCTAAATAAATTTCTGGAGGAAATCCATCACTAATGACTTTAGATAGTCCTGGTTGGCAATCTCCAACAACGATGCGACGAGTTGGCTCCACACCAAATGGCAAAGGGTACTCAGGCAAACCCACCAAAACTTTATCATTGCCTTGAATCAAACCATCAGGACCATCAATAAATTGTGCAGTAATCATATCAAATACGACAATACCGTCTTCATTTGGACTATTCCATCGATGCCATCCACCCAAATCAATGACAACATCTCCCGGTTGCCAACGAATCTCACGGTCATCCAACTGTAACACTCGCTCACCCTCTACTAGTATGGCGTAATCAATCGTCTGAGTTTTGTGCATCGCCCCGACAAACGTACTACTTCCGCCACGATCCCATCTCCTGCCATTCGCCATCACTTTAATTGGATGTTCCGGAACGATCGCGAGATCTTTTGAGATGTCATACGAATTTGGCTTAGATCTTGACTGAACAGCACGTAAATGACCACCATTTTCCGATCCTGGAAAATCATATGGAAATTCACTAGCATCTTCTAAGCCTCCTAAGGGAAGTGGCGTTTCATTCCAAACCCACAGATCTGTATGCCCACGAACTGGTCCAGTTTCTCTTTGATGAATTTTTGGTGAAGGACCATCTAACAAAACATATGACAAACCCTCGGAATCATTTGCTGTTACAAGCCGACGAATTACTTTAAATGTATCTAAACTCATCAAATTAATCTCTTGTTAATAAAATCAATTCTTATGGCTAGCATTGTATTTAAAAACAGCATCCCAACGGTTTAACTCAGACTGAATATATTCAACAGTTTGAGAGATTGAGCCCCCCACAATAATTAAATCTAAGCCTTTAAATTTCTCTTGTATATCTTCACTCCCTAAGACTTGACTCATTGCCATATTCATTTTCTCAACCATATATTTGGGGGTTTTAGCTGGCGCAAACATTCCTTGCCAAACATCATTTCTTAATTGCGCAGACCCTAATTCTGATAAGGTTGGGATATCCGGCATCGTCACTAATCGCTTCTCACTTGATATAGCTAAAGCACGAATAAGTCCCTGCTTCAAATACTGACTAACCGCGCCTGTTGTGCCACAAAAAACAGGAATCTCACCTCCTATTAATGCGGACAAGGCTGGCCCTGCACCCTTATACGGTATATGGATAGCATCGCTTTTCCAAATACTATTAAATAATCCATCACAAGTAATATGTGGTTGAGTGCCGACCCCGGCAGATGCAAATGATAGCGAACTCTTTACAGCTAAATTTTTTAGGTCCTGGATATTCTTAGCTTCGAATTTATTATTAACAACAATTGCAATGGGCTGTGAAGCTGCGATTATTATCGGTGTGAAATCTTTAATTGGATCATAACCTGCAAGCTTTTTTTGCAAACTAAAGTTAACTATATACGCTGAAGAAGTAAATAAGTAGGTATAGCCATCGGGGGTAGCATTAGCAACATATTGAGTACCAATATTTGCTGATGCCCCGACTTTATTTTCAATATAAACAGGTTGCTTCAATATTTCAGTCAGCTTAACTGACAGTATTCGAGCAATTATGTCTGTACCCCCACCAGGGGCAAATGACACAATAATTCTAATAGGCTTTTTGGGGTAATCATTATTTGATTGAGCAACTGTTACCTGACAAAAAAATATCCCAAAAAAAACAGAACTCCACACAAACCAAGTTAAGAACCTTATAGAAATTCGAGATATCTTTATCATCACTTATCTTCCCTCTGAATTAACAACCTTTACATCCTGAAAATCAATAGCCCTTGCTCGTAGTGAAGAATCTTTTTTTAGTATAAATTTAGCAACCTTATGAGTCGGTGTGTGGGGTAACTCGCCCACAAAGACAACAAAACGAGGAATTTTGTGAGCTGCCAAACGCTCAGCACACCAAATACGAATATCTTCTTCTACGATATTGGCGCTAGGATTAGGAACTACTACAGCCATAATCTCATCCTCTCCAAGTTCAGAGTCAGTGGCAATTGTTGCCACCTCAAGTACATTTGGATGCAGGCTAATAATACGATCTAATTCTGCACCCGCAATATTTTCTCCACGACGGCGAATAATATCTTTTTTTCTTGCCACAAAAAAGAAACAACCTTCTTCATTCCGATACACTAAATCTCCAGTCAAAAACCAACCATCTCTAAATGCATCAGCTGTTTGTATCGGATCATTAAAATAACCTTTCATCATCGTTGGTATCTTAACTACTAACTCCCCTGTGGAGCCATTTGCCAAATCTTTACCCTCATCATCTACTACTCTAGCCTGTGTCCATACCATATCTGGATCCGGGTGCTTACCAGGCCAACCCATCGAAGCCAAACGATGTGGGCCATTATATGGATTACTAAATGCCCCTGGAATTTCGGTCATTCCAAATCCTTCAATAACACGTTTTACCCCAAACTCATTTAAAAAAACGTCCATGGTCTCTTTCGTAAAAGGAGATCCACTAACACAGCGCAGTTTCACGCCTGGAACAAATTCCTCCCTTGACCTTCGAGCTAATATTGTTGTAATAGCCATTAGTAAATTAACTTGGGTAGTACCCGTTTTAGCAACTATTTCCCAAAATTTAGATGCACTAAATTTACCAACAATTACTAAACAACAACCCGCGGCAACAGTACCTAATATCGAATAAAATAAAGCATTAACATGAAACATAGGAAGTACGCACATACAGCGATCATCTGGTTGTAACTCAACTCGCACAATTTGTCTTTCAGAACACAAGACAAGATTTCTCTGGCTGTGCATTACCCCTTTAGGAAATCCTGTTGTACCTGACGAATAAACCAAAACACATATATCATCAGAAAAAACATCCTCTGGCAATTCTATTTTTTCAACCTGAGAAATACTTTGCACCATTTGGGGCACTTGATCAATCTCGCCATCCATTGAAAAAAACCATGGCTCTTTATGAAATTCTTGAATAGCTTGTTTTATAGTTGGGTAAGTTAATGCCGAACAAAATATCCCTGAAGCACCAGAATGATTTAGTACATATTTGGCTTCCTGAACTCCAAATTCGGGATTCACTGGCACCATAATCGCCCCAATTCTCGCTAAAGCAAATAGCAATAAAACATGTGTCTCATGGTTATGCGCCATAATTGCAATTCGATCACCACGCTTGACCCCCTTATAGAGGAGCATCTGAGCCAATTTATTCTTGGTTTCAGCAAATTCTTTCCAACTTATTGTTTTTTCATTAAAAATAATAAGGGGGCGATTTTCATCTCGATTTAAACGACTTTGCAATAAAGAAGTTAAGGTTGAACCATGGCAGGGATATAAACGAATTACTTCCAATGGACTCATGTGTTTTTGGATGCTCATGAAAAATCCTTAATAGCTAAAAGGTTAAACTAATTTAAGAGCTTCTTGGTGGTCCACATTTAAAGCTGACAAAAATCGAGAAACCATGTTGTAAGATGCAATCGTAGCTGTTAGCTCAGTAATTTCTCTAGTATTGAAATGAGGGCGTAATCTATCAAATATCTCTGTGCTAACTTGCACTTCCAACGTCATTGCATCGGAGTATGCTAAAACAGCTTGCTCGACCTCTGAAAACTCTAAAGAGTTTTTCCAATCATTTACTTGATCTATTTGAAGCTGGCTCATGCCCTCTTTTAAGGCAAAGGGTACGTGTGCAGTAAATTCAAAATCAGCACGATTTACTAAAGCAATACGTAAAATAGTCATTTCACGATATTTACCAGATAATATCGATTGCTGGCGAATAGCTGTTAACAAATGCAGCCAGCCACTTGCTATTGGTGGGCTATTAAGAAGCATACGGTATAAATTATTTACCCGTCCCCCTCGCTCAGCTTTAATTTGGTTAGCCAAATCTCTAATATCTGGATGGTTTAAATCTTCTGGATAGGGAATATATGCCATAAAATACCTTTATATTATTAATTTATTCAGCTTTGATTCCAAACTCTTGAATGAGTTTTGGCCAACGAATTGCTTCACTCCTAACAAAACTATCAAAGTCCGCTGAATTTGATCCGACCACGGTTAGTCCCACAATGCTAAATTTTTCAGCAACTGCCGGTTCCTTTAAAACTCGTTGAATATCATCAGAAAGCATCTTTACAACTGTTTGTGGTGTTTTTTTAGGGGCAAATAAACCAAACCATACCTCTACATCGGAGTCCTGAAGAGCCAACTCTTTTGAGGTTGGGACATCGGGCAACCCTGGATATCGCTGTGTACCATTGACCATCAATGGAATCAACTTACCACTTCGAATAAGCTCAAGAGCAACTGGAGTAGATGCAAAGAAAGCATCTATTTCCCCTGATGCTTGAGCAACTATAGCTTGAGAAGATCCACGATAAGGAATATGTGTCATTTGTATTCCTGTAACTCGCATCAACATCTGCATTTTTAAAGCTGAACCAGTACCATTACCTGAAGATCCATAATTTAGAACCATGGGATTTTTTTTGGCTGCATCAATTAACTGCTGAACAGTTTTAATCCCTGTTTTAGGATGAACTACTAATATTGTTTGAGAATAAGCAACGTAACTAATCGCTTCAAAATCATTCACTGGATCATAAGGAACTTTTTTGTAAAGCCCTAAGTTTGTTACATGATTAGGACCATTAAATAGTAACATGTAGCCATCCGCCGGACTTGCTGCTACACCCTCTGCAGCCACCATTCCACCACCACCACTCTTGTTTTCAATCACAAATCCTTGTTTGTATTTTTCGGATAGTCTTTGTGTAACGATTCGAATCATGGTGTCACCAACCGCACCTGCTGGGTATGGAACAACAATTTTTATAGGGCGCGTGGGATAATTTTGTGCAAAAGAGACTATAGCAAAGCACGAAAGTACTGCAATACAAATTAAGCTTGCTAACTTATCAGCTCGAAAAAAATAATTGGGTAATTTAAGTTGCATCATTCTAATTAAGCCCCTTTTTAATTTAAATGATTCAATAGGTTAAAAAAATTACTTTGATTTTTTAGTATGAAGAATATGTCCCTTATATTGTGTTGACTTAACTCTATATAACTCTCCGTTAGAACAAGACACATAAAGTGTTTTTTGATCCTCATCTCCAAATGCACAATTTATTGGCATATCGACAGGAAATGGATGAGCACCCAATACGACTCCTTGCGGAGAAAAAATATAAATCATTGGTCCAGGGCCGTTTTGTAAAGATCCGGCACAAGCAAATATATTTCCAGATTGGTCAACGCACATTCCAGTAATACCTCGATGCACACCATAGCTATCTTTTCCAAAAGAATGTAAGACGCGATATAAGCCTAATTGACCATTTTCTAGTATTGGATAAGCACGTAGCTCCCGAATACCATCATGCTCTAGATTATTCTCTGAGACATAAAGAGTCTTTTCATCTACAGATAAAGCTAATCCTGTTGGGGAAATCGTATCAATCGTCACTCGATCAATATGCCAATGAGCTCGCGGTCTTGACTCACGAGTTAACTTAAGAATAGATTGATGATTCAAATAAGGGAATATTTGTGGGCCAGATGCTTTTACAGCCTGATAAATATCGCTAAACCAAATGGCGCCTTTTTTATCCACCACCAATAAATGCGGATGATTATGAGTTTCCCCATGAATCTGGGTTGTGGTAATGGTAGCGGATCCATCGTCAAGCATCCGGATGACTCGCCTGGAACCTTCTTGACATCCATATAAAGCACCATCATCTCCAAAGGCAATCCCATTTACACGATTCAAGTGCCTTCGAATTACTTCTGACTTATTGTTGATAGGATCAAAAGCAATTAAAGTACCATCATTAATATCAGTCACTAACATCCTTTGACCGTCCCAAGCTAAACCGCCTAAAGGTCGGCTGGAGCCACCATAAACTTTTTCAAAATTCCATGTCATTATTTTTCCTTTTTACCAAACAGCAATACCAGCCACGCCAATCCGAACTTTGAATACAGAATCATAGGTAGTGACATAAAGTCCCTTCCAATCATGATCTCCAAAACATAAGTTGGTGGAATGTCCTGGAATATTAATTCGTCCAAGAAGATCACCTTTAGGAGAAATTACATGAATTCCAGCGGGTCCTGTGCAATAAACATTTCCCTCAATATCCACCTTCATTCCATCAGCAACGCCAGGCTCACGACCAATGAGTTTATAAAATAAACGGCCATTTTTAATACTTCCATCTACGTTAACATCGAACACATTAATTAAATCATCACGTGAGTCATTGATGTACAGTAAAGACTCATCAGCGTTAAATGCTAATCCATTAGGGTAGGTAAAATCTTTTGTTACAAGGGTTGTATTGCCATCTGGTGAAATGCGGTAAACACCGTTATAGTCTATGTAACGCTGGATATCATTCCCATGCATTTCCACGTTATACAAGCCACCCGTAGGATCGGTAAAATAAATTGAGCCATCCGATTTAACAACAATATCGTTTGGACTATTCAAAGTTTTTCCATCAAACTCTGAGCATAAGGTGGTTATGGAACCATCATGCTCTAAGCGCCATACTCGACGCCAAGACCAGCCAGCAACTACTAGCCGACCTTCTTGATCAAAGGTCATACCATCGGCCTTGTAACTAGGATTCATAACTTGAGTCTTACCAACACCCTCTTTCCATTTCCAAATACTATCACCAACAATATTGACCCAAAAAAGCTCTTGTGTTCTTTTATTCCAGACTGGTCCCTCACCAAAGCTTACGCTATCAGCAATCAGTCTCAAAGACGACTCTTTAGGGACGATCCTATCGAATCCCTGCACTGTCATATCAACTTCCATTTTTATCTCCGTCTTATTTATTAAACATCTATATTGATATTTTTTTATTAACTATCTTTCTTTACTTCTAATCAACAGGGCCTATTTAGCTTGATTGGACTGATATCAGTAAAGTGAAACCATTAAAGAGAGTTACATTATCTTATCATTACTTCGTGATTCGATTAATTTATAAATTATCAACTAATAAGCAATCCTTGTATTAGCCCATATTTCAATCGGACATAGTTTTTAAAGTAAAAGGCTAGGCATAAGCCTAGTCGTATGACTATGTTTACTTATTCAATGTAAAATTTAAAAATGAATGGAGTTATTTTCTTTGGTCACGGTGCGCGCGATAAACGCTGGAGAGAGCCTTTTGATTTGCTTTCCTCAATGTGGAAAAATCAACAAAAAGATACGTTGGTTGAGCTGGCATTTTTAGAACTCATGGAACCTAGTCTTGATGGCGCAGTTGAATCGCTGATAAAAAAGGGTTGCAAAGATATTACGATCGTTCCAGTTTTTTTTGGCCAAGGGGGCCACTTGAGGAATGACTTTCCAGTTCTTTTAGATGCTTGTAAAAATCGTTTCCCAGAAATCCACCTAAGCAGAACGCCTGCTGTTGGTGAAGACCTCGGAGTCCTGCAATCGATTATCGAGTTTGCTAATAGGTCGCTGGGCTAAAGCATCTCCAATCATGATCATTGCTGGTGAATCTGGATTAAACCAGGAATTTGCCTCTCCATTAGCAAGTTCTTCTAGGGTTAAATAGCAATGTCTTTCACGACTGGTACTAACAGCTTCTAATATATGTACTGGAGTGCCTACTTTTTTATCTCCACTTTCAATAAGGCTCCTTGCAATTTTCACGGCATGCTTACGCCCCATGTAATAGACCAAGGTATCAGCAGAAGGCATCTGGGTTGATGAGGAATTTATGCTCAATTCCTTCCCTTGCGCTAGGGTTACAAAAGCAACGCTTCTAGAAACGCCTCTTAAGCTAAGAGAATGCTGAATTGTCGATGCGGCAGCTAGGGCTGAAGTAATGCCGGGCACTACAGTAACCTCGATTCCAGCGGACTTAAGTGCAGTAATTTCTTCATCAGCTCTGCCAAACATCATCGGATCACCACCTTTTAAGCGAACGACAATTGGGTACTTATGGGCAGCATCTACTAAACGCTTATTAATGAATCCCTGTATCGATGATAATTTTCCACAACGCTTTCCGACAGGGATCAGAATAGCTTGAGGACATAAAGCTAACATTTCAGGCTCGACCAATGCATCATGAAAAACAATATCAGCCTGCTCTAATATTTTTGCACCACGAACAGTAATAAGGTCTGCAGCACCCGGGCCAGCGCCGACCAAATAAACTCCAGGATTAAATATTAGAAGTGGATGTGATTCGTTTTTGTTGGTTAAGGCAGATCTCATTAATACATTTTTGCAAGCAATCGAGATAAAAAAACCCCCTTGAGCACTAATTTGGTGCGATTAAGATCAAGGCACCATTACAGGGAGGTTTTTTATTATTTTACTAAGAAATGTCCTTAATGTTAAGTCATGTTCATTTGGGAGAAAAAAATGCCTAATAATAAATTGCCAAGCAGTTTGACTAATAAAAGTATCTTGAATCATCCATCTAGTCAATCGAAAAGATCGATGGTCAAATCCCTAGGGGCGGTCAGTTTGATGAGTCTAGTTGATCCTATAGTTAAAGCAGGTGCTTGGGCGGCTGGTTCAGATGCCCCTGAGAAAACGGATGTAAAGGTCAGTTTTATTGCATTAACAGACTGTTCATCTGTCGTTATGGCAAGCCACTTAGGATTAGATAAAAAGTATGGCGTAAAGATTATTCCAACCAAGGAGGCTTCTTGGGCTGCGATTCGCGATAAGTTAGTCAACGGCGAAAACGATCTATCA
This sequence comes from Betaproteobacteria bacterium, assembly GCA_009927445.1. Taxonomy (GTDB): domain Bacteria; phylum Pseudomonadota; class Gammaproteobacteria; order Burkholderiales; family Burkholderiaceae; genus Polynucleobacter. Next base: position 8,255 of record RFMZ01000273.1, on the reverse strand, counting down.
CATATATTGTACGGTCTTATTTATGGCTTACAAATGGGTGTTGGTGGACAACAAAAAGATATGTCTTTGTTGATGACATTAAACAATAATGGTCAAGCGATTACTTTATCTAAAGCACTTTTTCAAAAAGGTGTAACGGATGGTGAAAAGCTAAAAACATTAATTGATAAAGAAAAACGTGAATATACCTTCGCACAAACATTTCCAACTGGTACGCATGCCATGTGGCTTTATTACTGGCTAGCTCATTACGGCATTAACCCATTTAAAGACGTCAAAGTCATTACAGTTCCACCGCCCCAGATGGTGGCGAATATGCGTAGCGGAAATATGGATGGTTATTGCGTGGGAGAGCCATGGAATGCCAGAGCCATCGTTGATGGTGTTGGTTTTACGGCAACCACAACCCAGGCAATTTGGAAAGATCATCCAGAAAAAGTTTTGGGTGCGACTGCTGATTTTGTCAAAAAGAATCCCAACACTTGCCGAGCTGTAGTGTCGGCAATTTTAGAGGCCTCTAAATATATTGACTCGTCTACCAAAAATAAAAATGAAACTGCTGAAGTCGTGAGTGTGCCCTCATTTGTTAATACAGACGTAAACGTTATCCGTGACCGGATGTTAGGTCGTTATTCTAACGGCATTGGCAAGACTTGGGATGACGCAGATCCAATGCGTTTTTATAATGACGGTGCCGTTAATTTTCCGTATTTGTCCGATGGTATTTGGTTTATGACACAACATAAACGTTGGGGACTTATCAAAGAGGATCCAGACTATCTAGCGATTGCTAAAAAAGTGAACAATATCCAAATCTATAAAGATGCCGCGACTGCAACTAAAACGTCTATACCAAAGAGTGAAATGCGGTCTAGTAAGTTTTTTGACGATAAAGTTTGGAATGGTCAAAACCCTAAAGCATATGCAGAAAGTTTCAAAATTAAAGTATGAAAAAATTGAAGTTAGTCATGGTCGGAAATGGCATGGCGGGTGTGCGAGCGATTGAAGAGCTCTTGAAATTATCAACTGGGCTCTATGACATTTGTATATTTGGAGCTGAGCCACATCCAAATTACAATCGGATCTTATTATCACCAGTTCTTTCTGGGGAGCAGACTATGGAACAAATCATCCTCAATGATTTGGACTGGTATGAGAATAATCATATTCGCTTGCATCTAGGCAAAAAAGTGGTACAAATCAACCGTCAAGAGCGATACGTTATTGCTGATGATGGTACGCAAGAATCGTATGATCGCCTGTTGCTTGCCACCGGCTCTATGCCGTTTATACTGCCAGTCCCTGGGAACGATTTGCCTGGCGTGATTGCATACCGAGATATCCAAGATACCAATGAAATGATTTCAGTAGCGAGTAAATATGCCCATGCTGTTGTAATTGGTGGTGGTTTGCTTGGCTTAGAGGCAGCTAATGGTTTAGTAACAAGGGGGATGAATGTAACTGTAGTTCACCTAGCCCCATGGTTAATGGAACGCCAGTTAGATCAAACTGCGGCAGATTTACTACAAAAGTCTTTAGAGAAAAAAGGTCTTAAGTTTTTATTAGGAGCTCAGACTGAAGCCATTATTCCTAATACGAATAATGATCGAGTAGCAAGAGTTCGCCTTAAGGGTGGTTTAGAAGTGGCTGCTGATTTAGTTGTTATGGCCGCTGGGATTAAGCCTAATATAGCCTTGGCCGAATCTGCGGGATTACACTGCCAACGTGGCATTGTAGTGAGTGATACGATGCAAACTTTTGATCCTAAAATTTACGCTGTAGGGGAATGTGCTAGCCACCGAGGTATTGCATACGGGCTAGTCGCACCTCTTTTTGAGCAAGCCAAGGTTTGCGCCAATCATTTAGCGCAGTTGGGATCTTTGCATTACAAGGGGTCAGTCACATCAACAAAATTGAAAGTGACGGGTGTAGATTTGTTTTCTGCAGGGAATTTTATAGGTGGTGAAGGAACTGAGGAAATTACCCTTGCTGATCCAATTGGAGGGGTTTATAAAAAACTCGTAATCGCGAATGATCGCTTAGTTGGGGCTTGTATGTTTGGCGATACGGCGGATAGTACTTGGTATTTTAAACTCATGCGCGATGCCCAAAATGTTGCGCAAATTCGTGATTCGCTCATGTTTGGTGAGACGAATATTGGAGATGTCGGTCACCAGGGCCATGATAAAGCTGCTGGTATGCGAGATAGTGATGAGGTTTGTGGATGTAATGGTATTTCGAAAGGTGTCATCGTTGGAGCCATTCGAGATCAGGGCTTGTTTACGCTAGACGAAGTGAAAAAATGTACCAAGGCAAGTAGCTCTTGTGGATCCTGTACAGGATTAGTTGAACAAATCTTAATGAATGTTTTGGGATCTGATTATTCAGCCACGCCAAGAAAAAAAGCTGTTTGTGGATGTACAGATTTTTCCCATGATGAAATCCGTCAAGTAATACGCTCTAGTCACCTGATTTCCCAAGAACAAGTTCGAACTGAACTGAGCTGGAGAACGCCTAACGGTTGTGCCACTTGTCGTCCTGCCCTCAACTACTACCTGATTTCTACTTGGCCGCATGAGGCAAAAGATGATCCGCAGTCCCGCTTCATTAACGAGCGCGCACATGCGAATATTCAAAAAGATGGCACTTACTCTGTCATTCCAAGGATGTTTGGCGGTCTGACAACGCCAGCAGAATTGCGGCGCATAGCTGACGTTGCCGAAAAATATAAAGTCCCCACAGTCAAGGTTACTGGTGGACAGCGCATCGATTTACTCGGTATTAAGAAAGATGATTTGCCTGCTGTTTGGAAAGAGTTGGATATGCCTTCTGGGCATGCCTACGGTAAATCTATACGCACAGTAAAAACATGTGTTGGTGACGAACATTGCCGCTTTGGTACGCAGTCTTCAATGAAGATGGGCGTCGATCTCGAGCGTATGCTGTTTGGTATGTACGCACCTCACAAAGTAAAACTAGCGGTATCAGGTTGCCCAAGAAACTGCGCGGAAGCCGGCATTAAAGACGTCGGTATCATCGGTGTTGAGTCTGGCTGGGAGCTCTATATTGGAGGTAACGGCGGTATTAAAACGGAAGTGGCTGAATTCCTCTGCAAAGTTAAGACTGATGAGGAAGTTCGGGAATATTCAGGTGCATTCTTGCAGTTATATCGAGAAGAGGCCTGGTATCTAGATCGCACCGTTCACTATTTGGCACGAGTGGGCATGGAATATATAAAGCAAAAAATTGTCAATGATGCTGAAAGTCGTAAAGCACTCTATGAAAGACTGCTTTTTGATCTAAAAGATGCCCCAGATCCTTGGAAAGAATTTGAACGTGCGGGTGTGGATGTTCGGCAATTTAAAACTATTCCAATTGTCGAGGTTGGAAATGTCTAGTACTTCCCAACTTGATCTGTGGAAAAAAATCATAACGGTTGGTGAAATTCCCGTATTAGGTTCTCGCATTATTCAGGCGCCCGCTGGACAAATTGCTATTTTCAGAAATTCGGAAGATGAAGTATTTGCCTTATTAGATAAGTGTCCGCATAAGGGTGGTCCTCTTTCACAGGGTATTGTTCATGGTAAATCCGTAACTTGTCCCCTACACTCTTGGAATATAGATCTTTCCACTGGTTGCGCTGTTGCCCCTGATGAAGGTTGCGCGAAATCTTTTGCAGTCAAAATCGAGTCTGGTGTGGTTTGGTTAAGCCGTGAGGAATTACAAATCCCTTATGGCTGAAGTTAAAAGTACCTGTTGCTATTGTGGTGTTGGCTGTGGCGTCATTATTGAAACTAAGGTAGCAAGCAATGGGAAGATTGAGGTAACTGGGGTTCGTGGCGACCCCGACCACCCCGCAAACTTTGGTAGACTTTGCAGCAAAGGCTCCACCCTTCATCTAACTGCAAACCCAAGCCTTCAAATGCAAGCCCGACTGGGTTTTCCAGCAATCCGTAAAGCGAGAGGTGAAGAACCTAAAGATGTTTCTTGGTCTGAAGCAATTCAAACTATTGCCAAAAAATTTGCCAACATTATTCAAGAGCATGGCCCAGAATCGGTAGGTATTTATGTATCTGGTCAGCTACTAACTGAAGACTATTACATTTTCAATAAGTTAATGAAGGGGCTAATTGGAACAAACAACATTGATACCAATTCACGCCTATGCATGTCTAGCGCAGTAGCTGGCTACAAGCAAACTTTGGGGATGGATGCGCCGCCCTGCTGCTATGAGGATATTGATTCTGCGTCCACCATTTTTATTACAGGATCGAATACAGCTTTTGCCCATCCGGTTTTGTATCGGCGCCTTGAGGATGCACGTAAAAATAATCCCGAACTCAAAGTCATTGTTGTTGATCCTAGAAAGACGGATACCGCAAAAGAGGCAGATCTTTATTTACAAATTCAGCCAGGCACTGATGTAGCCCTCTACCACGGCATGCTTTACATCATGCTCTGGGAGAAATGGGTTGATGAGTCGTATATCAACTCATTTACAGTGGGTTTTGATGCCCTGCGTGATCTGGTAAGGGATTTTACCCCTAAGGTAGTAAGCCAGACCTGTGGCATCAACGAAAAGGACTTATTCCAAGCAGCACAATGGTTTGCTACTTCACCGGCAACATTATCAATGTACTGCCAGGGGCTGAATCAATCTGCATCAGGTACTGCTAAGAATGCTGCTTTAATAAACCTACATTTAGCGACTGGCCAAATAGGTAAAGCTGGGGCAGGTCCGTTCTCTTTGACGGGGCAACCCAATGCGATGGGTGGCCGAGAGGTCGGAGGTTTGGCTAATTTACTATCTGCACACCGCGATCTTGCCAATGCAGAGCATCGTGCCGAAATTGCTAGCTTATGGGGAGTTCACTCAGTTCCTGAGAAGCCAGGTCTTAGCGCCATCCCCATGTTTGAAGCATTGCGCACAGAAAAACTGAAAGCTATTTGGATTGTCTGTACAAACCCTGCACAATCTATGCCTGATCTTAATGCGGTTCATGAAGGACTAAGCAAAGCAAAATTTGTTGTGGTACAAGAAGCATACGCACATACAGCAACCACCCTCTATGCAGATGTTTTATTACCCGCCACTACCTGGGCAGAAAAAGTGGGGACAGTAACCAATTCAGAGCGTCGCATCTCTAAAGTCAACCCCGCAATTGGTCCCTACGAGTCTGCTAAACATGATTGGCAAATTGCTCTTGAAGTTGGACGCGCTCTAGAAGCGCTGTTACCTGGTAATAGAAAAGAAGGAATTCCCACGCTCTTTCCTTACGCAGGACCTGAAGATATTTGGAATGAACATCGTGCAAGCACTACTGGTCGCGATCTCGATATTACTGGCCTCAGCTATCAAATTCTCGAAGAGCGCGGACCACAACAATGGCCTATGCCTAAAGGAGATTTCTTTGGCAAAAAAAGGCTTTATGAGAATGGCATCTTCCCCACCAAGGATCAGAAAGCCCACTTTATAGCAGCACCCTATAAGGCGGCTGCAGAATTGGTGGATGCTCGCTACCCTTTTGCCTTAAATACCGGACGGCTCAGAGATCAATGGCATGGCATGAGTAGAACTGGAACTATTGGAACACTTTATGGCCACTCACCAGAGCCTTGTATAGAGCTATCGCCCAAAGATGCCGGCAGAATGAATTTGACTGACGGTGATTTAGTTCATGTCACTAGCCGCAGAGGTAGCGAGATCTTTCCAATTAAAGTCTCAGATGATATTGCCTCTTCACAAGCATTTATTGCCATGCACTGGGGTTCTGAATTTATTTCAGGTGCCGCTGGTAAAAATCCAGGTCGTGGAGTCAATGGACTGACTTGCAACATGATTGACCCAGTATCCGATCAGCCAGAATTAAAACATTCAGCTGTCAAAATTCTACCAGCAAATCTTCCTTGGCAATTAGTAGCCTTTGGCTTATTTCCAAAAGACGAAGTATTTTCTATTCAAAATAGTTTGCGTATCATCTTGCCTGAATTCGATTCTGCCCAATGTGTTCTATTTGGTAGGGAGCAGGATGATGACCTCATTGGGGTTTCATTCAAAGCTGCCCACCACGATGATCCACTCAAAGAATTAGAATCTCTTGCAGTACAAGCTTTAAAACAAGTGATGCAGAAATTCAAATTAGATGAGGCATCTGGAAATCCTGTTATGCGCTATAGTGATAAGCGCAGAGGCATAGTGCGGCTCGTTCGAGCCCAAGAGAAGGTTCTATCTGCAATGCTAACCGGCCCCATTGAGAGCCTAGCAAGTACTGCCTGGCTAAGAGATTACCTAGAAATCGGCTTGGATGCAAAAACGCTTGGTCGATCTTTATTGATGCCTGTCAGCAAACCCCCCACGGAAATTAAGTCTAAAAGTAAAGCAATTTGTAACTGCTTTAATGTGTCTGCAGACAAAATGAAGCAATGCTTAAGCAAAATGTCGGCAGGAACTTCCTTCGATGATGCTATGAACTCACTTCAATCTGAAACACAATGCGGAACTAATTGCGGCTCCTGCAAACCCGAAGTCAAGCAAATTATTGCCAGATTCCTCAACAAAGTAGAAGTAGTTGCATAATCTTACAATGAGTATCACATCATTCTTAAAGGTCATTGGCCGAGGAAGCAAAGGCTCCGGCGATCTAGATCGTAATCAGGCTAAAGAAGTATTCGCTCAAATTCTAGACGGCAATGTAAGCGATCTTGAGCTTGGTGCATTTTGTATTGCTATGCGCATCAAGGGTGAGTCCGTATCTGAGCTAATGGGCTTTATGGATGCCTTAGAACTGCATTTGAATTTACTCAACGTAGGCTCTCATCCAACAGTAGTATTGCCAAGCTACAACGGCGCTAGAAAACAAGTAAATCTCACCCCCCTTCTTGCGGGTATGCTTACTAGCTATGGTTTTACTGTGCTCGTACAGGGAGTAGAAAAGGACTTGTCTAGAGTGACGAGCTATGAAATTTTTGAATCTCTTGGCTGGCCAATACTAACAAGTACAGATACATTTGGCTCACTGATAAACCTGAATACACCCATCTTCTGCCCCCTAAGTATTATTTCGCCAGCGCTCCAGAGATTACTAGATATCAGAGAGCAAATTGGCTTACGCAATACTGGTCATGTCCTAGCAAAACTCATAAACCCAACCCTTCAGAAACCTTGGCAAGTTTCCAACTACACCCATCCAGAATACCCAGAAAAATTGAAAGAATTTTTTCAACTCCGCTTAGCAAACGCTATTTTAATGAGAGGAAGCGAAGGTGAACCAACAGCATCCTTGCAAAGGTTACCTGAAATGCATTTTCTATTCGCTAAGAACCGTGAAGTCAGCAGCCCTGAAGAACATTTCACTGATTTGAATCCATTTACACAAATCGATGCAAAATCTTCAGCCCCAATAACTGAGAAAATACTATCAGGAGAAGTCCTTTGCCCTCAGTCCATCTTGAAGCAGACTAATATAATTGCCAAAATGGCAGGCTTAATTTAAGAATCTTTACAAACACCCTTAAATATTCAATCTACGGATAATCACATGGAACAAAAACCACCATTGCCCCCTTTCTCCAAAGAATCAGCGATACAAAAGATTCGGATGGCTGAAGATGCTTGGAATACTCGTGATCCTGAGAAAGTTGCTCTAGTGTATACGGACGATACTATCTGGAGAAATCGATCTGAATTTCCTAAGGGTCGAGAGCAAGTAAAAGAGTTTCTTTGCCGGAAATGGGCCAAAGAACTTAACTACCGATTGATTAAGGAATTATGGGCGTTTACAGATAGCCGTATTGCAGTTCGTTTCGCTTATGAGTGTCACGATGATTCTGGTAACTGGAGTCGTAGCTTTGGTAATGAAAATTGGGAATTCAATGAAAACGGCTTCATGATGAGGCGTTTCGCTAGCATCAATGATCTACCCATTAAAGAATCGAACAGAAAATTTTTTTGGCCATTAGGAAGACGGCCAGACGACCATCCAGAGCTAAGTGATTTTGGCTTCTAAAAATTCATATTCTCTCGGGGTTTGCAAATATACCTATTTCATAGTCACCAACATGTTTCACCTAAAAGAATTATTGCGCTAAGCTCCAACACATTTCAGAAATTTGAAATTCTAAATAAGTTTAGAACCGCCCCCGATCGCTTGAAAATCACGCCCTGGCAGTTCTATGAAGTTAGTCCCGAAAGTCGCAATTTATTAAATGACTTATTTGTGGATTGAATCGCTACTAATCTCTAAAAATTAGATTGC
>RFMZ01000069.1 GCA_009927445.1 Betaproteobacteria bacterium | reverse complement strand
GGTAGCACAAGCTTTACTTGGACACAGTAGCCCCAAGCAGTCCGAGTTTAGTTTTAGGAACAGGAGTTTCAACAGGAGCTTCTATTACAGAAGCCACGCAGGCAGGCGGTGTTGTAAAAGTTACGGCTGAAAGTGGTTCAGCGGTCAGCGTCATCTTTACAAATGGAACCAAGACTGTAACAAAAACCTTAACCGGCAGCGGTGTATCTCAGGCGGTGGTGTTATCAGATAAAGATATAAGTACCTTGACTGATGGTGTGATTAGCGTAACTACCAAAACAATCGATGCTGCTGGTAATGTGAGTAGCATAGGTAGTACAAGCTTTACTCTGGATACACTAGCCCCCAGTAGTCCGAGTTTGGTTTTAGGAAATGGAGTTTCAACAATAGCTTCTATTACAGAGGCCACGCAGGCAAGTGGTGTTGTGCAAGTTACGGCTGAAAGTGGCTCAACGGTCAGCGTCATATTTACAAATGGGACTCAAAGTGTAACAAAGACGTTAACTGGTAGTGGTGGATCCCAGGCTGTAGTTTTAACCAGTAACGATGCAAGTACTTTGAAAGATGGCACGATTAGTGTGAGCGCTACTGTGAAAGATGCCGCTGGGAATATAAGTGCTAGTAATACTAGTTTTGTATTAGATATAACAGCACCGGGAAGTCCGAGTTTAATTTTAGGAACAGGAGTTTCAGCAGGAGCTTCTATTATAGAAGCCACGCAGGCAAGTGGTGTTGTAAAAGTTACGGCTGAAAGTGGTTCAGCAGTCAGCGTCATCTTTACAAATGGAACTAAGAGTGTAACGAAAACCTTAACGGGCAGTGGTGTATCCCAGGCTGTAATATTAACCGGTAACGATCTAATTACCTTGACTGATGGTGTGATAAGTGTAACTGCTAAAACAACAGATATTGCTGGTAACGTAAGTAGCGTAGGTAGCACAAGCTTTACTTTGGACACAGTAGCTCCAAGTAGTCCGAGTTTGGTTTTAGGAACAGGAGTTTCAACAGGAGCTTCTATTACAGAAGCCACGCAGGCAGGCGGTGTTGTAAAAGTTACGGCTGAAAGTGGTTCAGCAGTCAGCGTTATCTTTACAATGGAACTAAGTGTAACGAAGACATTAAC
>RFMZ01000070.1 GCA_009927445.1 Betaproteobacteria bacterium | reverse complement strand
TATATCACTGCTGTCCCAACGTTTTAGATGAAAATAAGTATAACCGATTGATTACTAATAAATAAATGCCTATTTTGCCTGTCACCGACTTGAACTTAAAAACTAGAATCTGCGAAGCTAGTCAGGAGTTCATTTTGGGAGTAAATCATGTACGAAGGCAAATTAGTGTTTGCGCAATTGATGGAGCATCTTCCGATCCATACTTTTCGACGGATCGTCAAACGTTACGATGGAGATTACAAGGTTCAAACCTTTTCTTGCCTCGATCAGTTCTTTTGTATGGCGTTTGCACAACTCACTTATCGCGAGAGCCTTCGAGATATCGAAGCCTGCTTTCGAGCACAACGCTCCAAGTTATATCATCTGGGGATTCGTTCAAAACAAGTATCTCGCAATACCATAGCCAATGCGAACAACATTCGAGACTGGAAGATTTATGCAGACTTTGCTCAAAGCCTGATCACAATAGCCAGGAACTTATATGTCAACGAACCCTTTGGCGTCGATCTCCAAAACTCAGTCTATGCGCTAGATGCAACCACTATCGACCTATGCCTATCAGTTTTCCCATGGGCGCCATTTCGACAAACCAAAGCTGCCGTGAAGTTACATACCTTACTCGATCTACGCGGCAATATTCCGACGTTTATCCATATCAGCGATGGCAAAATGCACGAAGTCAATATCCTCGATCAGCTGATCCCAGAAGCCGGGGCTTTTTATGTGATGGATCGTGGCTATCTCGACTTTACTCGGCTGCACCAGTTTCACCAAAGCGGCGCCTTCTTCGTCATTCGAGGCAAAAGCAATCTCAAGATACAACGGCGATACTCGCGACAAGTCGATCGCACTACAGGACTCGTATGCGATCAGACCGTTATTCTCACCGGGTTTTACTCACAGCAGGATTACGAGCTTCCGCTTCGCAGAATTCGTTACAAAGACTCACAAACCAACAAGACACTGATCTTCTTAACCAACAACTTCGCATTACCAGCTTTGACGATTGCCCAACTTTACAAGTGCCGTTGGCAAGTCGAGCTATTCTTCAAATGGATCAAACAACATCTGCGTATCAAGAACTTTTATGGCACCTCCGAGAACGCCGTCAAGTCGCAAATCTGGATTTCGATCAGCGTTTATGTTCTAGTAGCGATCGTCAAAAAACGACTCAACTTAAAGGCCAGTCTCTATCAACTATTACAGATCTTGAGCTTAACCATGTTTGAAAGAATCCCTTTAGATCAACTACTTAACGGTATCGTCACTGATCAATTTCAGTCCGACTCCGCTAACCAATTGAATTTGTTCGATTAACGTTGGGACACTAGTGA
>RFMZ01000249.1 GCA_009927445.1 Betaproteobacteria bacterium | reverse complement strand
ACAGGATTTTTCTCAAGTGAGTACTTAGTAGCAAATAAGCGCTTTGGTAATTGGGACTGGAATCTGGGGCTTGGCTGGGGTTATTTAGGCTCAAGTAATAACATCACCAATCCAGCTTCAATGCTATTCGGTAAAAGCTTTAACACGCGGCAAGCTGATGTTGGGCAAGGTGGAACAATACCCACCGGAGTGTACTTTAGAGGTAATACAGCAGCCTTTGGTGGGGTTCAATATCACACCCTTTTAATAAGTGGTTATTCAAATTAGAATACGATGGCAATAATTATCAACAGGAACCGTTCAGTTATAAACCAACTCAGAAGACTCCTATAAATGCTGGTGTAATTTACCGCTATACCAATACTGTCGACTTTTCAATGGGATTAGAACGCGGTAATACCTTTATGCTAGGAATTACTTTACATACCCCACTCAATAAGCTAAATACTCCAAAAATATCTGATCCGCCTGCGCTTGAAGTTTTTAGATCACGGCCAAGCACTGAACCAAACTGGTTAGCCATCGCCACAGATATGACTACCTATAGTGGTTGGTCCGTTCGTCAAATTGCTCAAGACGGAAAGACTCTCCATGTAGTTATCGATAGTGCTTATGGAGCGCATTTTAATGACCGCTTAGAACGAGTAATAGCAATCCTTCATCGGAATGCTCCCGCCGTAGTTGAAGAATTTTCATTGGTGTTTATTGAACGGGGAATGCCAATGACCCAGCGAATAATTACTCGTGAACCTTGGGTAAAAAACTCTTTAGAGTTGCCCGTACCCGATGATTCATTCCAAACCACCCCGTTCATTTATGCAACTGAGCCGAAATCCCCCCCAATTGAAAATCCACTTTGGGAGTCTGATCAAGCCTCATTTGGATATTCAATTATCCCGACCTGGCAGCAAAACTTGGGTGGCCCCGATGGTTTTATTTTATTTAGGGGAGGTGTTTCAGCCCCTATGATAATTAGGCTGTCTGAAGATACCTTAATTACTGGTGGCCTGAGTATTGGTTTATTCGATAACTATGGCAAGTTTAAGTACACAGCGCCAAGTAATCTGCCGCGAGTACGTACCTTTTTGAGAGAGTATATGACCACCTCTCAAGTGTATCTCCCTAATCTACAAATTACTCATTCTGGAAAGCTAGCAAGTGATCAATACTATAGTTTTTATGGTGGTTATCTCGAAAGCATGTTTGCTGGTGCCGGCGCTGAATGGCTTTACCGCCCTTGGCATAGTCCTTTAGCCTTTGGTATCGATATTAACCAAGTTCAGCAACGAAGCTTTGAGCAAGATTTGAGTTTTGATAATGCAGGGACACAAACCGGTTACAGGGTAGCTACAGGACATGCTAGAGCATATTGGGATACTGGCTGGGAGTCAGTTAATGTTAAGCTTAGTGTTGGGCGGTATCTTGCTGGGGATATTGGAGCTACCGTTAATGTCGGTAGAGCTTTTGATAATGGCGTGACACTTGGGGCCTGGGTCACAAAAACGAATGTATCGGCTGAAAAGTTTGGTGAAGGATCTTTTGATAAAGGCATCTACCTAACTATCCCATTTGACGTAATGACCTCTACCCGAGGCTCAGGAGTGGCTAACTTGGTTTATCAACCATTAACGCGAGATGGTGGTTCGCAATTAAACCGAAGTTTGAGCTTATATGATGCAACGAATGCAAGAAATAAGCGCCAAACCAGCTTTTTCCCAGCAGACATGTTTAGCACCAAGTAATTTGTGCTAAAAGAGATTCTCTATTTTTTGCGAAAAGTATTCATCCAGGGGGAGCTTCAATCCTCTGAGTGTTAAATTTCAATATGGTTTATGCAGGGCAATATCTTCCTACTAATTTTCCAATCTTTAAATAAAGAGCACTCTCCTTGAAGAGGTAAAAACTCTCTGCTAAATTGATGAGGGAGTTTTATTTTTATACTTACCCTCTACCGAATATCCCTATCTGTTTAAACTATCAGTTCAAACTAATTGCTTCACTAAAAAATCAATAATATCGTCTAACTGCTCGCCAGCTGGATCAGTATGTCCGCCAGAGTATTTCTTAAGAATCTTATTTTTACTTGCAATCAACTCAAATAATTCAACTTGCCCCTGCTGCGTAAAAATAGCATCTTCCGTTTTGATCTGAAACAAAACAGGTATTTGCGTTTTTTTAGCATCTGCTATTAACCGCTCACTTGGAGATCGACAAATACCCCACATACCAAGAGACGCAGCTTTGATCCTTGAGTCTTTAGTAACTAATGGTAAGCCATAAGCTGTTCCCATAGAGATACCATACCAGCCAATTTTTTCTGAATTAACCTCTGGCATTACACATAATTCATCTATCGTTGCCTGCCAATCTGCAACCATTGGATCAACACTCAAACCAGAACTCCATAAATCACGGAACTCTTGACGAACCACTAGTCCATCAGAGAAAATTTCTCGGCGCTCGCCGTGCACTGGACCATCGATTGCAGCTACGACAAAATGATACTTTTGAATGAGTGGCTCCATGGCATCAATGACTAACTGCGATCGCTTGTGCCCACTACCACCATGGCCAACTAAAACAAGTGGGCGTGGTTCAGAGATGTTTTCCCGATGCCAGACGGATACTGGTACTCGCCGTCCCGCTACAGTCAGCATCAGATCCTTTGAAATCACTGTATTTTGATTGTGCATAAACCTATCGTTTACCCTTAATTGACTATTTATAAAGAACTATTATTATCAATCATTCTATAAGTAGTCTTTTAAAAACCGCTACTTTATTTACATCAGATTAATAAAAACTTGCAACTAACTAGAGGATATATCGTATGACCGCAGTTAAAGAGTATGAAATGAAAATGATTGAAGTTACGCCAGAGCAAATGGATAAAAGAGTTGCTCGCTATGACAAACTAGAATACCCACCTGATCGATATCCAGACAGTCTACTTCCTGGGCATGAGCGCCGCAATTATTTGGTAGTAGGAACTGGCCTCATTGTTGATGGTGGCAAAGATCCTATGTCGGCTATTCCAATTTCTGAGGGGTTTCAAATGTCCTATGTCGAGGCAAAGCCGGGTAATGGCCCCATGCTCCACAATCACGACACCAATGAAACTTTTGTCGCTATCAAAGGGCAATGGCGCGTTATTTGGGGAGTCGGGGAAAAGCATTCTGTTGACTTAAACCCCCTTGATGTTTGCTCAGTTCCCCCATTTGTGCCACGTCGCTTTATCAATCTAACCCCTGGTGAAGGACGTGAAGAAGGTCTTTTACTGACAGTACAACCCGGTAATGTTGCAAAAGTCGAGTACATGTAATTATCTTGGGTGATTGATTTAACTGAGTCATTTAAATAAGTCTTCACCAAATTAACTAAATTATTTCGGAGAAAATCCTTATGCGCTTGCAACAACTTGTATTGAGCCTTTTAACTATCGTCATGAGTTGGATGTGTATCTTCTCAACCCATGCTCAAGATTGGCCCAATAATTCCATTCGCCTACTCATCCCCTTTGCACCTGGCGGAGGAGTCGACGGTGCAGGTCGTATTCTTGCAAGAGCGCTTGAGGAGGATTTGAAGGTATCAGTCATTGTTGAAAATCGTGCCGGCGCAAATGGCACTATCGCAATGAATGTTCTACGCCAATCGAAACCGGATGGATATACTCTTTCTATGGTTTCTACGGGTGCACTTGATGTGGATGTATGGTTAATGACCTTACCATATGACCCGGCGAAAGACTTTACGTACTTAGCTCCGATGGTGAAATTTCCTTTTTATCTCTCAGTTATACCCTCTTCTGGCATCAAAACAGTTGGCGATTTAATTGCAAGAGCCAAGGCAAATCCCGGCACCGTTAGCTATAGCACCCCTGGCGTTGGTAATGGCATCCATCTCGCATCCGCTCTCTTGAGCCAGATGACAGGCACTACCATGACGCACGTCCCCTATAAAGGAGCAGGGCCAGCTGCCGTTGCACTTCTTGGCGGCGAAGTTACTTTTACTTTTGGCTCCGGGCCTTCAATTCTGGGTCAAGTAGATGCTGGTAAAGTAATTGTTTTAGGCGTCTCATCTATCGACCGCGTTCCCAATCGTCAAAATTTTCCAACTCTCAACGAACTGGGTTTTAAAGGTTATGAGTCGAACTCTCTGGGTGGCGTAGTCGGTCCTGCAGGATTGCCTCCTGCAGTTTCAGCAAAAATATCGCAAACTATCCAACGAATTGTTAATACAAAAGATATGCAGGATAAAATCTTAGCTGCGGTATGGTTCCACTGCTTGGAACAGGAAAAGATTTTGAGGCAATGATCACAAAAGATCGTATTAGATATGGTGCACTAATTAAAGAAATGGATATTAAATAAAGTTTTTCAATAGCCATCCGTGATTGGATAGATTTGATGATACGTTTTAATTATCAAAATCAACTTCGATATGAACTCAGATGTTTAACCCAATAGTCAGTGCGGCTTTACGTACTGACTCCCATGTGTCAGCTGGTATTTCAATACCAATCTTTTCTCTACTCATTTTAGTTTGATATTCTGGCTCTCCAGGCATCATCACCTGAGAAAATCCTTTAGCTGGTTTAATCGCTTTAATTTTGCCAATCGATTTCGATAAGGCATCCTCATATGCAGTCATTGGCCTAAATAAATCGGCTCGAAGAGCGAAGATAAAAATACCACTGCGTGCCGTCACTCCAGGAAAGGCATCACACCCGGCCAAGGGACCACTCATCATCTCGGCAATAATAGCTAGGGCATATCCCTTATGACCGCCAAAGGGCACCATAAAGCCCCCTTCAAAAAAATCCTGGGGATTCGTTGAGGGATTTCCATTTTTATCCATTAAGGTATCAGGCGGTAAAGATTGATGCGTAGCTTTAGCAACTTTAATTTTTCCAGCGGCAATCGCTGAAGTGGCAAAGTCTAGAGTTACCGCTGGACCATCTCTATTTGGCAAAGAAAAGGCCATTGGATTAGTCCCTAAAATGGGTGCAGCGCCGCCGTAAGGAGCAGTCATCGGACGATCAACTGTGCCAATCGTCATAAACATAACTACACCTTGATCACTCGCACGTTCCGTAAAGGCTGCTAATCTTCCTGTATGAGCCGCCTGCACTACGGATACCGCAGCCACACCCTGACTCTTGGCCTTGGCAATGGCTACATCCGTAGCCATATTTCCAACGACTTGTCCAAACGACCAATTACCTGAAATCAACGCGCTTACGGGACTCTCTTGCAAGATTTCTGGCGTGGCACTAGGCACAATTTCACCATTTTTAATGTTCTCTAAATACTCTGGGATCCTTAAAATACCGTGCGAATCG
>RFMZ01000144.1 GCA_009927445.1 Betaproteobacteria bacterium | reverse complement strand
TTTGGCAGATCATGAGTTAGAGGGGTTGCAGGTGCTTATTAATAATGCCGGCATGCCTTCCCCCAATAAAAAGGCAATTGAAATTACGCGCGATGAATGGCAATGCGTGATGGATGTTAATTTAACTGGAACATATTTTATGTCCACCTGTTTTGGAAGGATGTTAATTAATCAGGACCGGCCCGGCTCGATCATTAGTTTAGGATCCTCGCACGGTACGGTTGGCTTTTCCGGTGCTTCGACTTATGGTATTGCTAAGGCTGGGATTGCACATATGACGAAGATGCTTGCTATAGAGTGGGCGCCACATCAGATACGGGTAAATTGTGTGGCGCCGGGTTCAACAATGACAGAGACGCGCATTGCAGGATTAATAGATCCAGCCCGAAGTCAAATGATGTTGGACAGAATCCCGCTACGACGTTTTGGATTGCCAGAAGATGTTGCAGGAGCAATACGTTATTTGGCAAGCCCAGCAGCTGCCTATATAACTGGACATACGTTGATGCTCGATGGAGGGCTGACTGCCTACTAATTGAATTCGTTTTGACGCTCCAAGAATTTGGTCGATATGGTATGCTTTACAAGATGGTTCATTCTAAATAACCACTTAATAAATAAAAAAATATGGAGATGTATTGGATACTTATCAATGAAAACAAGCTTTTTTTTGGATGTGTGTAAATACATTTGCATTCTATGGGCCTCTTTTTTCATCCAAGCATCTTTTGCGCAGAGTTCTTCATGGCCAGATAGACCCGTAAAAATCATTGTTCCTTTTGCAGTTGGTGGTGCAACAGATATTGCTGCTCGAATCATAGCACCTGCCCTTAGCGAACAATTGGGGCAGCAATTTTTTGTGGAAATCAAGGCAGGTGCTGCAGGTAATATTGCGCTTGAGCATGTTGCTCAATCTGCGCCGGATGGTTACACCATATTGATTGGTAACGTATCGACTAATTCGATTAATGAAATTTTGTATGCAAGTAAGCTAAAAGTAAAACCATCAACAAGTTTTAAGACGGTTGCTTTAGTGGCGTCGATTCCGAACATTTTGGTATCAGGCCCGAATTTTCCGCCGAATAATATGAAAGAGTTAGTTGCCTATGCAAAAGCGCGCCCAGGAGAATTAAACTTTTCCTCACCGCTTGGTGGATATTCGCATTTAGACATGTTGGACTTTAATCGGCGAGCCGGAATATCTATGGTGAATGTTCCGTCTAAAGGTGCTGGGTCATCCCAAACTGGTCTAATTTCTGGTGATATCCATTTTTCAATTGTTAATGCAGCATCAACTACAACATTGATTAAAGCCGGAAAATTAAAGGCCTTTGCAACGACCTCAGCAAACCGATTATTCTCGTTTCCAGATTTACCAACTTTTACTGAGAGCGGCTTTGGGGGTGTTGGTAGTGACCAGTGGAACGGTTTATTTGTGCCAGCAAAGACACCACCAATAATCATCAATAAATTACATACAGCCCTTAACCAAGCCACGCAAAAACTACAAATTAAAGAGGCTTTTACCGGCGCCGGGATGAGTATTCTGGCGAGTTTAAGTCAGGAAGAGGCGCAAAATTTTGTGAATAACGAGATGCAAAGATGGGCCAGAATTATCAAAGAAAATCAAGTAAATTTAGAATAGTATTACCAAATCAATAAAGTGAGGAATGAAGTGACCAAGACAGATATGACTCAAGACAACGCAATTCAAGAAAAAATAAAGCATGTTTCCCAGCCTGTGGATCATGGGATGATTATTGAAAAAAATGTTCAGATACCCATGCGGGATGGAAGTTATTTGATGGCAGACATATTTCGCCCTGACACCAAATTACAAAAATTCCCGGCGATTATGAATACTAGCGTTTATCAAAAAGATAAAGTCTGGACGCCACCACATGATTTAGAGGAAGAAGCTAATCCTTATATGAACTGGGAGACAGTGAATCCTTTATGGTGGGTTCCTAGAGGTTATGCCTGTGTGCGTGTCGATTCCAGAGGAACTGGCCAATCACCGGGTTTGTGTGAGCCAAGCTCTTACCAAGAGTCAGTTGATTTTTACGATGCGATTGAATGGATTGCTAAACGAGACTGGTGTAATAGCAATATAGGAACATCCGGGATTTCATACCACGCAAGTTCCCAGTGGCGCGTAGCTAATCTTCGGCCACCATCTTTAAAAGCGATCATGCCTTGGGAAGGTAGAGCCGATCAATATCGTGATCAAGCCTATCATGGTGGTATTTTTTCAATG
This sequence comes from Betaproteobacteria bacterium, assembly GCA_009927445.1. Lineage (GTDB taxonomy): Bacteria > Pseudomonadota > Gammaproteobacteria > Burkholderiales > Burkholderiaceae > Polynucleobacter. The sequence continues at coordinate 2,382 of RFMZ01000144.1, read as the reverse complement.
GGTTTTGTATCTAATTGGATTGCAACTCATACCGCACATCATTTGCTGGGTCGACCACGCAGTTTTAATCCTGACACTTTTCAGCCGGATATGTTGTGGCAGTATTTACGGCATAACTTAGATTCTGATTGGTGGCGCTTACATAGTGCTCGGTGGGATCAAATTGAAGTACCTTTATTTAGTGTGGGAAATTGGGGTGGTTGGGCATTACATCTGCGTGGTAATACAGAGGGGTTTGTTAATGCCAAGTCAAAACACAAGAAATTACGAATCCATACGGGGACACATTTTCATCCATTCCATTCAGAGGAGGGGCGTTTAGATCAATTACGTTGGTTAGATTATTGGCTAAAAGATATCGATACTGGGATTATGGATGAGCCTCCTGTTAAATTAGAAATCCGAACTGGCGGCAGTGATAAGCCCTATGCCTTCCGATTTGAAAATGAGTGGCCACTTGCCCGAACGAAGTGGACGAAGATGTATTTGCAATTAGATCAGCAAGAACAGCAAGAAGGTGATCAGGTAGAGGGTACATTAAGTGAGTCTTTACCAAACAAAACGGCGCAGATCAGTTATCCAGCAAGTGCGATCACTAAAGCTGGCATTGCTTCTGGCTCATCCTTGTCGACGACGCATGGCAATGTGGGTAGGACTGGAATTTCATTAAAGACGAAGCCAATGACAAGTGATACGGAAATTACCGGACCATTAATGTGTAATTTGTGGGTTTCAAGCACATCAGAGGATATGGATATCATGATTACCTTACGCAATATTGATGCCAATGGTAACGATGTCAATGAAGTAGGGCAACACGGCCAGCCTATCCCATTAACGAAGGGATGGTTAAGGGCCTCACACCGTACCTTAGACGCAGAAAAAACGCTACCTCATCGGCCCTACCACGCACATACGCAAAGACTGTGGTTGGAGCCAAATGTTCCGGTTGAGTGTCAGGTAGAAATTTGGCCGACATGTATTGTGCTCAAGAAAGGACATCAACTGCGAATTGATATTCAGCCAAGAGATGGCTTAGGAAGCGCACCGTATACGCACTTCCATTGTGACTATAACTCTGGCGCTACAAATACTATCTATTCTGGTGGCGATAAAGAGTCATATTTATTGTTACCGGTCATTCCGATCTAGAGACTGAATAGAGAGTTCTCTAGCGAATTGTTTTTAGTTAGCGCTTATTAGTTAAACGCTAACTGAGAACCGGCTTTTTACTGAGCTTGAATATTCGCTTGTTTAAATAATTGTCGTTGAAGTTCGATATCTTCACCGACAAACTTTTCAAAATCCTGCGGCTTTGATCCGATGGTATTGACACCAAAATCGTCAAAGCTTTTTTTTAGATCTGCTGTTTTGATAGCAACTGCTAATGCTTGTTGAACTTTTTCAATGCGATCAGTAGGGGTGTTTGCAGGAAACCATAACCCCGCCCAACCATACACCTGGTCTAAGCCTCGCACCCCTGCCTCATTAAAGGTGGGGACATTGGGAATAATCGGCGCCCTGGCATCACCACTGATTGCAAAGGCCTTAATCCGACCAGCTAAAATATGTTGCGCAGACATAGCTGTAGATACGTAAGTGATTTCGATTTGCTTACCCAAGACTTCGTTAAAGGCCGGGCCAAGACCTTTGTAGGGTACATGTAAGATTTGTGCAGGCGCTAAGATATTAAAAAGTTCACCAACGAGATGTGAAGCATTGCCTACTCCTCCAGAGCCATAACTTAATTTGTTGGGATTTGCTTTGGCAAAGTCCAGTAATTCTTTTACAGAATTAAATGGCACATCACTATTTGCCACCATTACCATCCCATAGCTTTTATAAATTTGTGTAATAGGTGCAAAGTCTTTCATAGGGTCAAAAGGTAGCTTTTTGTATAAAACGGCATTGGCTGAAAATGAGCCAGTCATGATGAGCATGGTGTAGCCATCAGGTGCAGATTTCGCAACCAGATCAGCGCCAATAATGCCGTTAGCACCAGCACGATTATCTATAAAAACAGATATATTTAATTGTTCACCAAGTTTAAGTGCGACTTTCCTGGCGATGACATCAAGCCCACCAGGCGCGAATGGTACGATCATCCGAACTGGGCGACTTGGCCATTTTTCAGGAGAAGTTTTTGTCGTTTGAGCGCTAATAGGTATTGATAAAAGCAGGCATAATGCCAGGAAAAAAGCTTGCTTGTGGGAAGGCATTTATTATTTCTCCAATATTTTTATGAATTGATTATTCGTAAAAGTAATCTAGGCGCCTATACAAGTCAAGGATTCATTCACATATTTGAAAAATGAAAAGCCATCACAAAGGTTGAAGTTTGATATTTGGCTAAAAAGTATTTAAAAAGAAAAGGCTATACTT
>RFMZ01000071.1 GCA_009927445.1 Betaproteobacteria bacterium | reverse complement strand
CACCCTGGGTGTCTGGACGAAAAATATCAGCAAAAATAATCGTGCCATCTCGCAGAGGTATTTTGACATCCTTTTCCACGACCATTCCATGGTCTCTAGGCTGAGAAATGTTCTTGAATTTTTCTAACACTACAGGCTCTAACTCATAGGTTGGCATATTTGTCTCCATATATTTTTATTGAATTGCAAAACCATTAAAACTTATTTTAAGAGTGCTTTTCTAAAATAGTTGATCGTTTCTTGTAAGCCTTCTTCTAAATGAATCTTGGGCTGCCAGTTCAAATGCTTGGTAGCCAAATCAATATTGGGTTTTCTTTGCTTGGGATCATCTTCTGGCAATGTCTGAAAAACAATTTGGCTCACAGAACCCGTCATACGAATAACCAACTCCGCCAACTCCAACATCGTAAATTCGACAGGGTTCCCTAAATTAATCGGCCCTGTTACCTCTTCCGGGGTATTCATTAAAGCAATTAAACCATCAGTTAAATCAGATACATAGCAAAAACTTCTGGTTTGTGTACCATCACCATAAATTGTTATTGGGTTGCCCTGAATCGCCTGCACAATAAAATTACTTACCACGCGTCCATCATTCGGGTGCATCAGCGGACCATACGTGTTAAATATTCTAGCTACCTTAATTTTTGTCTTGTGCTGACGCCAATAGTCAAAAAACAATGTTTCTGCGCAACGCTTACCCTCGTCGTAACAACTGCGTATTCCGATCGGATTTACACGCCCCCAATAGGTTTCAGATTGCGGATGCACTTCCGGATCACCGTAGACCTCTGAGGTCGATGCTTGCAGAATTTTGGCATGAACTCTTTTAGCCAAACCCAACATATTAATCGCCCCGTGAACACTAGTCTTCGTAGTTTGAACGGGATCATACTGATAATGAACTGGTGAAGCTGGACAGGCTAGATTATAAATTTCGTCCACCTCCACATAGAGTGGGAAAGTAACATCATGGCGCATCAAATCAAAATATTTTTGACCAATCAGCTCGGCAATATTTTCTTTACTCCCTGTGAAAAAATTATCGACACACAGAACATCATGCCCTTGCTGAACTAATTTTTTACATAAATTAGCCCCTAAAAAACCAGCCCCGCCTGTTACTAATATTTTCTTCATATTCTGTTA
>RFMZ01000142.1 GCA_009927445.1 Betaproteobacteria bacterium | reverse complement strand
ATAAAAGCAAGGTAGATTTTTTATCTAAAAGGGGTAATATGATGCCATCACCTATCATTGGGCTCTTCGATATGTTAATCAATCACAGTTATCTACGATGACAGCTACAGAAGTGGCACATCGTATAGTCATCGTTGGCGGTGGCGCTGGCGGGTTAGAGTTAGCCACTCGGTTAGGCGACACTTTGGGTAAGAAGGGTAGTGCCCACATTACTTTAGTAGATAAAAATCGTACCCATATTTGGAAGCCAAAGTTACACGAAATAGCAGCAGGTAGTATGGACTTATCCGATCATGAATTAGGGTATATGGCGCAGGCGCACTGGCACCATTTTCATTTCCGAATTGGTGAGATGACTGGTATTGATCGAGACCAACAAGTTCTTTTACTCGCTCCTTATGTCGATGATGCTGGTAATGAAGTGATTCCCCAGAGGAGTTTTTCCTATGACACGCTAGTGATTGCTATTGGGAGTTTAAGCAACGACTTTGGAACTCCTGGCGTTGCTGAATATGCTTTAAAGTTAGAGTCTTCAAGAGATGCTGAATATTTTCATAACAGTATGCTCAACGCCTGTGTTCGAGCGCACTCGCAACAAGGCCCTCTGCGGCCTGGACAGTTAAAGGTGGCGATTATTGGCGGCGGTGCAACAGGTGTCGAGTTAGCTGCCGAGTTATACCGCACAACCAGAGAGGTTGTTGCTTATGGACTTGACCGAGTGGATCCAAACAAGGATATGAAAGTCAGTGTAATTGAAGCGGGCCCGCGAATTTTAAATGCCTTGCCCTCTCGTTTATCAAATAACACCCTAGAATTTTTAGTTCGGCTAGGAGTTGATGTTTATACAGATGCAAAGGTTGAAGCTGTATTACCTCATGGCATACGTTTAAAAGATGGTCGAGAGTTAGATGCTGAATTAGTCGTTTGGGCTGCTGGTGTTAAAGCACCTGATTTTTTAAAAGATATGAGTGGCCTAGAAACGAATCACATCAATCAATTAGTAGTCTATCAAAGTCTTCAAACAACGGCTGATGAGAACATCTTTGCTTTTGGGGATTGTGCTGCATGTCCCTGGCCAGGTGATAGGAATCACACCGGACGTACTGTCCCTCCTAGGGCGCAGGCTGCTCATCAGCAGGCTATGCATATGTATGCGCAGATTCAGTTACGTTTAGCTAATAAGCCACTGCGTAAGTATCAATATCGCGATTTTGGTTCCCTAGTTTCCCTTGGAAAATATAGTACTGTAGGAAATATGATGGGAGGTCTTATGGGCGGAAGTCTATTTATCGAGGGTTTCTTCGCCAAGATGATGTATATTTCGCTATATAAATTGCACGAATTAGCACTACATGGTTGGGTAAAAGTCGTTTTATATACCCTTGTTCGGATGATTACTAGACGTACAGAGCCACACGTCAAACTGCATTAGAAGTTTGACGCCCTAGCTATTAACTTTTGGTTGATTTAAAGGCTGCAAGAGTCTTGGTAATGAGTGGCCAAAAAAGAAGTAGGATTCCTAAGGAAGTAATGCCAGCAACAAGTGGTGTCGAGAAAAATACTTCTAAACTGCCCGAAGAGATGAGCATTGATTGCCGGAACGACTCTTCAGCGCGACTTCCCAAAACGAGCGCTAAGACCATAGGGGCCATCGGATAATCTAATTTTTTAAAGATATAGCCCATGACACCGAAGCCGAGCATGAGCCAAATATCAAATAAAGCATTGTGCACTGTGTAGGCACCAACAGCACAAATCACAATAATGACGGGTGCAATAATAGAAAAAGGAATTCGAAGGATTGAGGCAAAAAGAGGCACACAAGTTAAACACATAAATAGCCCCACCACATTACCCAAATACATACTAGCAATCAGTCCCCAAACAAAATCCGGTTTTTCAACAAACAAAAGTGGGCCGGGCTGTAATCCCCAAATTAACAGTCCACCCAATAAGACTGCGGCAGTTGGGGACCCTGGGATACCTAAAGAGAGCATTGGTAAGAGTGCTGAAGTGCCCGCTGCATGGGCGGCAGTTTCTGGGGCGATAATACCTTCGATTTCTCCTTTACCAAAATTATCTCCATTTTTCGAGAATCGTTTAGCCAGTCCATAACTCATAAAGGAAGCGGGCGTTGCTCCGCCTGGGGTAATACCCATCCAACAACCAATGAGGCAACTTCGCAAAGACGTTGCCCAATACCGCGGTAATTTCTTCCATGTGTCAATCACGATTTGGTAACGAATTTTTCCAGCAGAGCCTTTAAAAGCAAGACCTTCTTCCATGGCTAATAAGATCTCACCGATACCAAAAAGGCCAATCACAGCGATTAAAAAATCAAATCCACGCATTAATTCAGTGAACCCGAAGGTTAAACGCAGTTGGCCAGTAACACCGTCCATCCCAATTGTAGACAGACCAAAACCAAACATAATCATGGTAATAACTTTGAATGGCGAGCCCTTATTCATGCCAACGAAACTACAAAAAGTTAAAAAATAGACAGCAAAGAATTCTGGGGGGCCAAACTTGAGCGCAAATTTAGCAACCATTGGCGCTAGGAAGGTAATCATAATGACAGCTACTAAAGCTCCAACAAATGAAGATGTAAAGGCTGTTGTCAGAGCTTCTGCAGCCCGGCCATTTCTAGCCATGGGGTGCCCATCAAAGGTCGTCGCTACAGACCAAGGCTCCCCCGGAATATTAAATAGCACGGAAGTAATAGCACCACCAAATAACGCCCCCAATAAATACAGGAGAGCATAATGATTGCCGAGGTTGGTGGCATCGTAAAGGTAAGGGGTAATAAAATTGCAATACCGTTCGCACCCCCTAGTCCAGGTAAGACCCCAATAATGACCCCAAGAGAAATACCAACAAGCATTAACAAAACATTAAAGGGTGTAAGCGCTACCGAAAACCCATGAAATAACGCACTTATTTCATCCAAAATGTACCCCTATATTTTTTAATTAGTTAACGCCAATGTAAGAAAGTGGATTAAACCAAGAACCGTGAGGAAGTGGGACTTGGAACCAGACTTCAAACATCAAATATAGGATTACACCAACAGATAAGCCAACTAACGTCGCTTTCCAGTAGGGGTATTTTCCAATCCAGATCATAAAAATGGCAATATAGACCGTACTTGAAACATAGATTCCAATCAGGCTAACACCAATTAAAAAGGCAATTGCCGGAAACAAAATACAAAGTATTTGTTGAAAAGCGTGCTTTTCAACGAAGTCCTCGCCAGGTTTCTTTTTGTCAATGACGATTGTTTCATAAAGAGTCACTGAACTTGCTATAAACATCATGAGAAAAATATAGAATGGAAAGTAGCCAGACTCTGGACCTTCAGGCGTCCATTTAGCACCGAGTCTGACACTTCCAATCATTAAGAAAATACTAAATGCGATACAAATGATTGCAAAAACAATATCCACCATACGAAGACTAGGGACAGAGTCTTTTTTTACCTGATTAGTCATTCAAATCCTTAGTCATCTGATTATTTCGCTAAGAAGCCTGCCTCACTCATGAGTTGTTTATGTAAAGCCTCATTTTTTTCAAGCCAAGCGACATATTCCTTACCCGTCATGAAAGTTTGGTTAAAAGCACCATCAGCCATGAATTTTTTCCAATCAGCAGTTTCACGTACTTTTTTAAAGAGATCGATATAAAAGTTCACTTGTTCTTGGGTAACCCCAGGCGGCATAAAAATTCCACGCAGCATGACATAATCCGTTGGGACACCGGCTTCAGAGCAAGTTGGAATATCGTTCCAGGACTGGGTATCAGTCACTTTTTCTTTATAAGGCATTCTTGTATCATCGAAGACACATAAAGCTTTTAACTTGCCCGCACGCCACTGGGCAACTGCTTCAATTGGATTATTTACAGTGGAATCAATATGGTTCCCAACGAGTTGAACAGCCACATCACCACCGCCTTTAAATGGCAGATAGGTAAATTTGGTACCAGTGGCTTTTTCAAGTCCCACGGTTAAAATTTGGTCTTCCTGTTTGGACCCTGTGCCACCCATTTTGAATTTTCCAGGCCCTGCGGTCTTCGCTGCTTGAATAAATTCTTTAGCATTTTTATAGGGCTTGTCTGTATTTGTCCATAGGATAAACTGATCTAGGGCCAGCATCGCCACTGGTGTCATCTCTTTCCAGTTAAAGGGAACACCAGTTGCTAAAGGGGTAGTAAACAGATTAGAGAGGGTGATGATGATTTTGTGCGGGTCACCCTTTGCTTCTTTTACTGCTAAGAAGCCTTCCGCACCTGCGCCAGCAGATTTATTTACCGGAATAATTGATTGCTTCATTAAATTATTTTTAGTAATGATTCCTTGAATCATTCTAGCCATTTGGTCTGCACCACCACCTTGACCGGCAGGGATAACAAATTCTACAGGTTTACTCGGCTCCCATGCTGAGCACGATATGGAAAGTAGTAAACCACTTAACAGTACTAGTGATTTTTTAAAAAGTATTTTGTTCGACATAGTTTAAGTCCTTTAAGTCCTATTGATTGGTGGGTTAACATTCAAACCACATCGGGAAGTGGAACCCTTTTTATTATTAGCGTATTTGACTTCTTACCATATAGGTATAAATGCTTAGGTATAAATGCTGAGGTAATAATGAATGCAGATTCATGTTAAAAAAACATGCATTAGAACAAGAATTGTCGAAAATCAATTACTTATATAATTGTCGGTTAGCAGTGCTTAAGCCATCAGGTGGTTTCGAAGAAATTAATAAAAAGTTCGTGAAGGAAAATGCATGAGTAAAGCTTTAGATGGTGTCCGGATTCTTGATTTTACCCACGTGCAGTCAGGGCCAACCTGTACGCAATTACTCGCTTGGTTTGGGGCGGATGTGATTAAAGTAGAAAAATCTGGCGTGGGTGACATTACGCGGCACCAGCTCAAAGATATGCCTGAAGCAGATAGCCTCTACTTTACGATGCTCAACCATAATAAGCGCTCGATTACCCTCAATACAAAAACTCCCGAAGGAAAAGATGTTTTGCGGGCATTAATTAAATCATGTGACGTGTTAGTAGAAAACTTTGCCCCTGGAGTTTTAGACCGAATGGGTTTTACTTGGGAGCATATTCAAGAATTAAATCCAAAGATAATCTTAGCCTCTGTCAAGGGCTTCGGTGCAGGGCCTTTTGAAGATCTCAAGGTTTATGAAAACGTCGCACAATGCGCTGGTGGCGCTGCATCGACGACAGGCTTTGATGATGGGCCGCCTTTAATCACTGGCGCGCAGATTGGCGACAGCGGTACGGGCGTGCACTTAGCCCTAGGTATTGTGACAGCCCTGTATCAAGCGAAAACGACTGGCAAAGGGCAGAAGGTTTTAGCCCAATGCAAGACTCGGTCCTGAACTTATGCCGGGTTAAGCTACGTGATCAGCAGCGACTAGAAAATACACATGTTTTAGAAGAGTACCCACAGTATCCAAATACCGAATTTGGCGACGCTGTCCCTCGAGCAGGAAACTCTTCCGGAGGGGGGCAGCCGGGTAGTATTTTGAAATGTCTAGGGTGGGAGAAAGATCCGAATGCCTATATTTATTTTATTGCGCAAGCTCCCGTATGGAGTTCTATCTGTCAGGTGGTTAAACAAGAGGATTGGATTACTGATCCAAAATATGCAACTCCTGCTGCGCGCCTACCGCATTTGAAGGCAATATTTGAGCGCATCGAAAAGTGGAGTATGACCTTGACTAAATTTGAGGCTGTGGCGGTTCTCAATCAGTACGACATACCGTGTGGTCCTATTTTATCCATGAAAGAAATTGCTGACGAACCCAGTTTACGAGCAACGGGCACGATTGTTGAGGTTGATCATCCTGTGCGTGGGAAGTATTTAACTGTTGGTAATCCAATTAAACTTTCTGATAGTAAAACGGACGTAACACGCTCGCCATTATTAGGGGAGCATACGGATGAAATCTTGCAAGAACTTGGTTATTTACAAAAAGACATTGTGGAATTAAGAACGGCAAAAGTTATATAAAGTAGATCTTTATTACTACCAGCCGCCTATTTTTAGGTTGTAGCGTTTTTTTCTAACTCGATGATGCGTTGTTTTAAACCTTTTATTTGCATGAACTGGGCAGTTTCGTCCCGAATAAGGGCTGCAATACCAGTAATTTCATGCGCGTCAGAGTGCAGTAGTGTGATAGTAAATGCTATAGAAATAGTGTGGCCGTCTTTATGAAGGGCTGGCACTCTGAGAACGGTGTGACCATATCGAGTCTGACCTGACTGCATCGTTTTAGCATAGCCGTCCCAATGCCGTTTTTGATGTTGGGTCGGGGTAATGATGTCGAGGGTTTGACCTAGAACGTCAGTGCTACAATGCCCAAAAATACGTTCTGCTGCGGGGTTCCAATAAGTAATCAAGCCAGCTGGATCTGCAACTACAATTGCATCTCCTGCGGACTTGATGATTTGTTCAAAATCAATTGGATGATTTTGGAGAGTGATTTAAATAACCTTTGCGTTCAGAAGATCTGCGATGGCTTCTTTGCTATAGCCAAGTTCAGATAGTACCTCTGACGAATGCTCACCAAGTAAAGGCGAACCGGTGATTTCCACTTTCAAATCGGAGAACTTGATAGGGCTACCAACGGTAAAGTAGCTACCACGGCCTTTGTGTGGAACTTCGACAATCGAGCCACTTTTACGTAATGATTCGTCGTGCAAGAGTTCTTTCATGGACAGAACAGGAGAGCAGGGGATATCAAATTTTCTGAGAATATCAACTGCCTCAAACTTAGTTTTATCTTTAAGCCATTCTTCAATCGTGCCAAAAATATCCATGATGTGTGGTTGGCGAGCTTTGGCTGTGGTGTAGTTTGGATCGGCTTTCCACTCTGGTTTTCCAATCGCATCGCAAATTGGCTCCCAAGCGTGTCCTTGAACTGTGAAGTAGATGTAGGCATTTGGATCCGTTTCCCAGCCCTTACACTTGAGAACCCAGCCTGGTTGTCCGCCACCACCGGCATTACCGCCTCGTGGTACGACATCACTAAATGTGCCGTGCGGGTATTGTGGATACTCTTCTAGGTAACCAACTTTATCAAGACGTAACTGGTCGCGCATTTTGACTCGGCACAAATTCAGAACACTGTCTTGCATGGATGCTGCAACTTTTTGACCTTTACCGGTTTGTTGACGCCCAATAATGGCGGTCAGGATGCCAATTGCTAAGTGCATACCCGTATTGCTATCACCAAGAGCGGCAGAACTGACAGTCGGCGGGCCGTCCCACCAACCAGTCGTTGAGGCAGCTCCACCAGCGCACTGGGCGACATTTTCATACACCTTGAGATCTTCATAATGATGACCTTCACTAAATCCTTTCACTGAAGCCAGAATCATTTTTGGGTTGAGCTCTTGGATTCTTTCCCAAGAAAAGCCCATCCGGTCAAGGGCGCCTGGGCCAAAGTTTTCTACCATGACATCGGATTCACGAATCATTTTTTCTAAAATGATTTTTCCTTCAGGCTTTTTAGTATCTAGCGTGAGTGAACGCTTATTACTATTGAGCATCGTAAAGTACAAAGCATCCGCATCAGGTATGTCGCGTAACTGTGCTCTAGTTACATCACCCGAACCGGGTCGTTCAACTTTAATCACATCAGCCCCAAACCAAGCGAGCATTTGTGTGCAGGCTGGGCCTGCTTGCACATGGGTGAAGTCAATAATTTTTATGCCATTTAGTGGTTTACTCATTTTCTTACCTTATCAAAAATACGTTGTTATAAAAAAGTTAAAAATTATTTTTTAGCTGCGGCAGTTTTAGGATTTAAAGTAGTTAATCGACCACTTTCAGTGCCAGCTGCTTCATCAATGACCGCATTAATTAATGTTGGTTTGCCAGATGCAATTGCTTTTTCAAGACCCTCGGTTAGTTCTTGAGGGGTAGTTGCATGACATCCAATACCACCAAATGCTTCCATCATTTTATCGTATCGCGCCCCTTTAACAAAAACAGTTGGCGCAACATCTTTACCACCAGTTGGGTTAACATCCGTACCATTGTAGACCCCGTTATTGTTGAAAATGATAACAACAATGGGGAGTTCGTATCGACAGATTGTTTCCACTTCCATACCGCTAAAACCAAAGGCACTATCACCCTCGATAGCTACCACTGGTAGTCCAGTTGTAACCGCTGCGCCAATCGCGTAGCCCATACCGATTCCCATAATTCCCCAGGTCCCTGAATCCAGACGCTTTCTGGGCTGATGCATATCGATGATACTTCTGGCGAAATCAAGGGTATTAGCACCTTCGTTCACAACCAAGATATCTGGACGCTTATTTAAAACATTTTTGATGGCCCCTAATGCGCTATGAAAATTCATTGGTGAAGGATTTAAAGTCAGAGTTTGCGCCATTTTGGAGAGGTTTTTTTCTTTTCTCTCATTGATTGATTGCACCCACTCTGGACTTTGTGAAAGATTTTGTGACTTTAAGCCTTTCAATAAAGCATCTACACATGAGCCGACATCGCCAATAATTGGTGCAGCGATGGCGACGTTACTATCAATTTCAGACGGTGAGATATCAATTTGAATAAATTGTTTAGGTTTGCCCCAGGTTTTTCCTTTGCCGTGGGATAGCAGCCAGTTTAAACGTGCTCCAATGAGCATGACGACGTCGGCTTCGGCAAGTACATAAGATCTTGCGGCGGATGCGGACTGGGCATGCGTATCCGGTAATAGTCCCTTAGCCATTGACATTGGGAGATAAGGGATATGCGATTTTTCAATCAATTCACGGATTGCTAAATCAGCTTGTGCATAGGCAGCGCCTTTACCCAAAATAATTAACGGTCTTTTGGCCTGTTGCAACAGAGCTAGGGCACGATCAATCGCATCTGGAGCTGGAATCTGACGCGGTACAGGATCCACGAGATGAAATAGGGACGCTTGCGCTGCTTGGGCATCCATTGTTTGACTGAGTAGTTTGGCTGGAAGATCGAGGTAAACACCCCCAGGCCTACCTGAGACGGCAGCACGAATAGCCCTTGCAAAGCCGATACCAATATCTTCGATATGGTTAATCCGAAAGGAGGCTTTTGCATAGGGTTTAGCCGCATTTAGCTGGTCCATCTCTTCATAGTCACCTTGTTGCAAGTCAACGATTTCACGCTCACTTGAACCACTGATTAGAATCATTGGAAAACAGTTAGTAGTCGCATTCGCGAGGGCCGTTAGGCCATTTAGAAAACCGGGCGCTGAAACAGTCAAGCAGATACCCGGTTTTTGTGTCAAGTAACCAGCGATTGCCGCCGCGTTACCAGCATGTTGCTCGTGTCGAAAGCCAATGAATCGAATTCCTTTAGCCTGCGCTTGGCGGGCTAAATCCGTGATCGGGATACCCACCAAACCAAAAATAGTAAATAAATTATGTTGTTTTAGGGCATTAATAACTTGATTAAAACCATCAATTGTTGGGGCTGCAGAAATCTCATTATTCATGTGTATGTCTTAGACTTTCTTTGATTATTAATTGAGTTATTTAATGAGTAGATGATTCAAAATGGCTTGAATAACTGAACGATAAATTATGGGGAAGTTATTAACGATGTTAAATAGGCATTAATACCTACGACAATCATAACATTATTTTCATCTAATCCCCCCTCAAAAAGGTTCTAGGCCTTTGCTAAATGGGTAAGAAAGGTGTTTTGTGATAGCTGAAAAGACAGCCTTGATTCAGGAAAAAATCGAACTAGATGCCCAATTAGATTTTGGGTAAAGATATATATTTTAGGGTTAACCCTAAATCATAAGCAAAGAGCTTTTATGGTGGAATTAAAACTTACATCCTCTTCAAAATATTGAGGATAATTATTTCTCGGAAGCACTATTTATTATGGAGGAGTTTTTGGTATATCCAATTGTCTTTTGTAATTCGCCACCGATGGTTATTGAAACTGCACAATATTTAAATTCTGGTATTTTCCCGACAGGATCAAGAGCTGGATTTGTCATCAAATTAGCAGCGGCTTCATGATATGCAAAGGGAATATAAATGGATCCTGGGGGAGTGGTATCATCGCCGCGCACATGAAGCACGACACTGCCTCTGCGTGAGGCAATAGTTACGACGTCATGCGCTTGAATACCTAATTTTTTCATATCCGATTGATGCATTGAGACCGTCGCGATTGGCTCAATGGCATCTAAAAAGGTTGCCCTACGAGTCATGCTACCGGTGTGCCAATGCTCGAGTTGCCTACCAGTAATGAGAATAAAGGGGAAGTCTTGATTGGGCTGTTCGTTTGCTAAAATAATTTGTGTGGGCACTAATTGCATACGGCCATTGCTAGTTGGAAACTTTTCTAGAAAAACAATTGGTTGGCCTGGATCCTCTGGGGATAAGCAAGGATAGGTAACACTAGATTCTTTTTCCAAGCGATCCCAAGTGATTCCTTCAATCGATTCATGCATCGCTAAACGCATTTCATCAAAGACTTCTGCTACACCGTATTCGGGGCCTTGATAATGCCAATTCAAACCAAGACGCTTAGCAATTTCTTGAATAATCCACAAGTCTGGCTTGGCATCACCTGGAGGATTAATTGCTTTTTTCCCAAGTTGAACCATCCTATCGGTATTACTGACAGAGCCAGTTTTTTCCGGCCAAGCACTAGCTGGCAGAATAATATCTGCTAGCCAGGCAGTCTCTGTCATGAAAATATCCTGCACGACTAAGCATTCAAGGCTAGCAAGAGCGTGCCGGGCATGATTTAAATCCGGATCACTCATCGCCGGATTTTCGCCCATGATATACATCCCACGAATCTTATGTGGGTCGTTATTTGGAGCCAAAATTTTGTTCATGATTTCAACCACGGTATAGCCAGGTTCTTTATCTAGAGTAGTTTGCCAATACTTTTCAAACCAATCATGTGCTTTGGGATTGGTAACTGGTTGATAATTGGGGAACATCATCGGAATTAAGCCAGCATCACTTGCCCCTTGAACATTGTTTTGGCCACGCAGGGGGTGTAAGCCAGAGCCTGGTTTGCCAATTTGTCCGGTGATATTAGCAAGGGCAATTAAACACCTGGCATTATCCGTGCCGTGAACATGTTGGCTAACTCCCATCCCCCACAGAATCATGGCTGATTTTGCCGTGGCAAAAGCTCTTGCAACCTCACGAATTAATTCTGCGGGAATACCGCAGATTGGCGCCATTTTTTCTGGCGTATAGGATTGAATATTCTTTTGCAGTTCATCAAAGTGCGTTGTTCTGTTTTGAACAAAATTTTGATCAACTAAATTTTCTTCGATAATCACATGTAGTATGGCATTGAGTAATGCCACATCGGTATCTGGCTTAAATTGTAAAGTGCGCCAGGCATATTTACTGATATCGGTTTTCCGAGGATCTGCCAAGACAATTTTGGCGCCTCGTTGAGCGGCATTTTTAATCCAAGTTGCAGCTACAGGGTGATTGTTCGTTGGGTTTGAGCCAATAATAAAAATCAAAGATGCGTTTTCAACATCTTTTACTTGGTTGCTAACGGCGCCAGATCCTACGCCTTCTAAGAGAGCCGCGACACTGGATGCATGGCATAGCCGAGTACAGTGATCGACATTGTTATTGCCAAAGCCTGTGCGAACAAGTTTTTGAAAAAGATACGCTTCTTCGTTACTACCCTTGGCAGAACCAAAGCCAGCGAGTACTTTATGGCCGTAATCGTCTTTGAGTGATTTAAATTGCGAACCAATCATATCTAACACTTCATCCCAAGAGGCCTCTCTAAAGACGTCTTTCCAGTCGTCCGGATTGGCTTTAGTGTTGATATCTTTTTTGACACCTGGGATACGAACTAAGGGTTTAATAAGCCTTTGTTGATGATGCACATAATCAAATCCAAAGCGACCCTTGACACAAAGGCGACTCTGATTAGCGGGGCCATTTCGACCATCTACACTGATTATTTTTTCATCTTGAATGTTATAAGTCAGTAGACAGCCTACGCCGCAAAATGGACAAACCGAATCTACTTGTCGATCTACCACTTGATTGCCAATATGTGTCTTTGGCATTAAGGCGCCGGTTGGACAAGCCTGGACACATTCGCCACAAGCAACACACGTGCTTGAGCCCATGGAGTCGTCAATATCAAAAACAATTTGACTATCTGAGCCACGCATTGCGTAGCCAATCACGTCGTTTACCTGTTCTTCTCGACACGCTCTGACACAACGATTGCATTGTATACAGGCGTTTAGATTCACAGCCATTGCCGGATGTGAATAGTCAGGGGGTATTTCTGGTCGTTTTAGTTCTTTGAGCTCCGGACGAACTTGGATCGCCAATTTTTGAGCCCACATCGATAACTCGCCATGGGGTAATGTCTGTTGGCCATCATGCCATTTGAAGCCATCATCGGGCATATCGCTCAGTAATAATTCGACGACCATCTTTTGGCTGGTCTGAGCGCGCTCACTGATGGTATTGACTTGCATACCTGGACTAATGTTTCGACAGCAGCTAGGCGCTAAGACACGTTCCCCAGCAACTTCGACTACACAGGCACGGCAATTACCGTCTGGCCTATAGGTTTCTTTGAAGCAAAGTCTGGGAATATCTATTCCTTCTGCTAGAGCAATATCTAGGATCGTCTGCCCAGCCTGTCCAACTACTTGTTTACCATTGAGTTCAAAGGCAATTAAAGCAGGAACTACTGAAGATGTGCTATTTGCCGCAGACATTAAGAGACCTCATGCGGAAAGAATTGTTGCACACAGCGAATCGGATTAGGTGCAGCTTGCCCCAGCCCACAAATTGAGGCATCTGCCATTACTTGCGAGAGATCATTTAATGTGTTGTGATCCCACTGAGCATACGACATTAATTGCGCTGCTTTTGCAGTTCCGACTCGGCATGGCGTACATTGACCACAACTTTCGTGTTCAAAAAAGCGCATCACGTTGAGCGCGCTATCGCGCGCACGGTCCTGGTGCCCAAGAATAATGACGGCTGCTGAGCCGATAAAGCAACCATATTTCTGCAGTGTATCGAAATCAAGTGGTATTTGGTTCATCGCCGCTGGCAAAATACCACCAGATGCGCCACCCGGTAGATATGCATACAAGTGATGTCCTGGCAGCATGCCGCCGCAATACTCATCGATCAGCTCTTGTACTGTAATACCAGCTGGCGCTAGCTTGACGCCTGGATTACAAACTCGTCCACTGACGCTAAAACTCCGTAAGCCTTTTCTACCGTTTCGACCAAAAGAGCTAAACCACTCAGGACCTCGTTCCAGAATATCTCTCACCCAATACAGAGTTTCAAAATTATGTTCAAGAGTTGGCAGGCCAAATAACCCGACTTGGGCAATATAGGGTGGGCGAAGCCTGGGCTCCCCGCGTTTACCCTCGATACTTTCAATCATGGCCGATTCCTCGCCACAGATATAAGCACCTGCACCTCTTCGAAGTTCTATCCGGGGTAATTGACAAGGTGGATTTGCAGTCAGTAGAGCAATTTCCTTTTCTAAGATCGCCCGACAGCCATGGTATTCATCGCGCAAATAAATATAACAGGCATTAATATCGACCACCTGCGCCGCAATGAACATGCCCTCTAAAAAACGGTGCGGATCTCTCTCTAAATAGGTTCGATCTTTAAAGGTCCCTGGCTCTCCCTCATCAATGTTGACGGCGAGATTCTTGGGACCTGAAAAGTCTTTGACGATCTGCCATTTCTTACCAGCCAAAAATCCAGCACCACCAAGGCCACGAAGACCAGAATCAGCCATTGCTTGTATGGCATGCTCGGGAGTTATTAAATGAGCGACTATTTTTTTTAATAACGCATAGCCGGCTTTTTCAGTATAGGTTTGATAGCCACAATATTCTGGAGTAATGATTTGCGGGTTCGACGGGATTGATTTTTCTAGAAAGTCACAAGGATTAAAGTTGGCTGTAGAACTTGCCTGTGGATGCGATGAGCAGTGATCTATGAAATTTTGTTTGATGAGACTCACGCTTGCTTGGGCTACTGGGTACTGATTAATATAGGCTGCTGGCGCCTGCTCGCATCTTCCTATACAGGGGACATTGACTATGCGCACCATGGGGTCAGTAAAGCATTTAGTTAATTCTTGATATAGGGCATGAGAGCCAGCCAGTTCGCAAGAAACACTATTACAAACCCGAATTGTGGTCGTTGGTGCAGATGCGTCATCACGGAGTATTTCGAAATGATGATAAAAACTGGCAACTTCATAGACTTCTGCCATGGCAATATTCATCAATTTTGCCAGTGCAACGAGATGTGTATCTCTTAGACCCTTATAAAAATCATTAATAGCGTGTAGGTTTTCAATTAACAAATCACGACGATATTGACTTTCTGGCACCAAAAGACGCACTTCTTTTAATGCAACTTCATCAACTTGTCGGCCTTTAAGAGCAGATTTTGGGCGTTGATTTTTCGAGAATTTTGATGAATCGACAATAGGAATCACTGGATTATTTTTTTGAATCATCACTGTCCTGTTTAATCAATTATTCTAGCAGTTTATCAAAAAAATAAGAGCAGAAAATTATTTAGAGTTAAAAGGAGATAATCTATAAATTACAAGCATCCAATAGCTTTTTAAACTGTGCTTTAATACTTGAGTACTGCCAATTCAAAGATGGGATTGAGTCAATAGAGCATTTACTGTTTTGGAACATTTGCTTTTTCGATGATGCTTGCCCAGCGTTTTACATCATTTTCTAGGAGAGTTTTCATCTCTTTCGGTGAAGAGGACTGCGCTTCGATAAATAAATCTTGTAATTTGTTTTTTACCTCTGGGTCATTTAGCGAATCAACCACAGCTTGATTTAAAGACAAAATAACTTGGTTAGGTGTTTTGCTTGGAGCGGCTAAAGCGTTCCATGAGGACAGTGCATAGTCTTTTACACCCATTTCATTGGCTGTTGGAATGTCCGGGAAAAAGCTAGATCTTTTAGCGCCTGAAACTGCGAGGAGTCGGATAGACTTAGATTTGATTTGTGGCACAAGCGGCCCCATGATTTCAACGGCGGCGTCGACCTGTTCTCCACGGATTGCAGTAATGACAGCTGGCGTACCATTGAAAGGTACCACTTGGAGGTTAAGGCCAGCTTGCAGACGAAATAATTCCGCCGCCAAGTTTTGCGTACTACCAATATTAATGGAAGCGATATTGATTTTCCCGGGATTTGACTTAGAAAAATTGATCAAATCTTTAAGTGATTGGAGGGGGGATGATTGATTAACAACTATTCCAATATCAAAAAATCCGAGTGTCGATATAGCCTCAAAATCTTTTAATGTATCGTACGGTAGTTTTTGAAATAGCGTTGCACTAATGGCAGTTCCGTTGGACATGAGTAATAGGGTATGACCATCCGGATCAGCTTTTGCAACTAAATCACCAGCAACTACGCCACCGGCCCCAGGACGGTTTTCAACCACGACACTTTGGCCAATTTTTGAACCCATTTTTTGTGCAACGATTCGAGCGGTAAGATCTGCCACGCCGCCCGGGCCAAAAGGCACAACAATTTTAATCGGTTTTGATGGGAAGTTTTGAGCTGTTGCAGTGAAGCAAAAGCTTGCCACCATCAAAACAGTAAGACTTTTGAAAAAACAGGCCAAAACTTCTTTCATCGAAATTTTCCTCAGTTTAATTGACTAGTCAAGTTTTGGGAATAGCATTATCAAAACGTTCTTACTCAATTTATTCAGGGCTTCTTGAAACTTAGTCACTGTACGGTCAACATGGAGTAATTTATCAATGCCAAAAAGACCTAACCGAAACGATCGGTAGTCTGGCCCCTCGTCACACTGCAGTGGAACTCCTGCTGCAGTTTGTAGGCCTTGCGCAATAAACTTTTTACCAGACTGAATTTCAGGGTCGGTGGTATAACTGACGATGACGCAAGGCGCTTGAAAGCCTGCACCAGCAACTGAAGGATAGTTTTTATCAATTAAAACTTGGCGTATCTTAGAGCCTAATTCAGCTTGCGCTGATTTTAATTTTGCAAAGCCAATTGATCGTGTTTCCAGCATCACATCACGAAGTATTTTGAGTCCATCGGTTGGTAGTGTTGCATGATAAACAAAGCTCGTTGTGGCATACGCTTCTGTAATTTGAGTCCATTTCTTTAAATCGCAAGCAAAGCTAGAGCTAGTGGTCGACTCCATTTTTTCTCTAGCCAACTGACTCATACTAATCATGGCGCAGCATGGCGAACCAGTCCACCCTTTTTGGGGTGCGCTAATTAGTAGATCGACTTGATTTGCTTTCATATCAACCCACATTGCACCGGATGCAACACAGTCTAGAACAAACAGTCCTCCTACAGAATGCACTGCATCACCGACTGCTTTCAAATAAGAATCTGGCAGCATAATACCTGCTGAGGTTTCGACGTGTGGGGCGAAGACGACACTGGGCTTTTCTTTTTTAATAAAAGCCACTACATCTTCAATTGGATGAGGTATGAAGGCACCTTGATTGGACCGTTCAGTTCGCTGCGCTTTAAGTACATGGACGTCGGTGGCAAAGCCACCCATTTCAAAAATTTGAGTCCAGCGATAGCTAAACCAACCATTTCTTAAGATTAAGCATTTTTGCTGATTCGCAAATTGGCGAGCTACTGCCTCCATCCCAAAAGTCCCACTACCCGGCACGATTGCGCAAGTAGCTGCGTTATAGACCTCTTTTAAGACCATCGAAATATCCTGTACAACCTGTTGGAATTTTTTCGACATATGGTTAAGTGAGCGGTCTGTGTAGACTACTGAATATTCTAACAATCCATCGGGATCTACATTGGGTAATAAAGCTGGCATATTGCCTCCTTAAAACAGCAGTTACTAAAAAAAGTCAATTAGGCGGAGTCTTTTTGTTAAGATTGTGTTGATATTATATGAGTTTTAAGCCGAAGGCAGGAATCGAACTGGTCTTGAACCGTTCTGCGTCCTGCGAGATTAAAAATTTGTATTTCAACATTTAATCAAATTGAGGGAGTTTTCATGAAAAGTGATATTGAAATTGCACAAGCAGCCACAATTCAGCCGATTATTCCATTAATCAAATCCCAAATTGGCATCGAGGCGAAAGAGCTAAATCCCTATGGGCATTTCAAAGCGAAGCTATCCCTAGATTATATTCAATCACTGCAGGGTAAACCCGATGGTAAGCTCATTTTAGTGACTGCTATTTCGCCTACGCCCGCGGGTGAGGGCAAGACCACTACGACAGTGGGCTTGGGGGATGGACTAAATCAAATTGGTAAGAAAGCCCTAATTTGTTTGCGAGAGCCGTCTCTTGGACCGGTCTTTGGCATGAAAGGTGGAGCTACTGGTGGGGGTATGGCGCAAGTAATACCAATGGAAGATATCAACTTGCATTTTACGGGGGATTTTAATGCAATCGCTCTGGCAAATAATCTATTAGCTGCTTTGATAGATAACCATATTTTTCATGGTAATGCCCTGAACTTTGATGTCCGGCGGATTACTTGGAAACGGGTTGTCGATATGAATGATCGGGCTCTGCGCAAAATAACAGTTGGTTTAGGGGGGCCTGGTAACGGCTATCCCCGCGAGGATGGTTTTGATATTGTGGTGGCTTCTGAGGTTATGGCAATTTTTTGCTTAGCCAATAACTTAAAAGATTTAAAAGATAATTAGGAAGAATTGTAGTTGGATATACCACTGATCAAAAAGCCATTTTGGCGAGTGATTTAAATGCACAGGGGGCCATGGCAACTTTGTTGAAAGAAGCATTTTCCCCAAATATAGTGCAAACTTTAGAGGGCAATATTGCCTTCATTCATGGCGGGCCATTTGCCAATATTGCACATGGGTGTAATTCCGTTATTGCAACAAAAACAGCTTTAAAACTTGCTGACTACGTTGTGACTGAAGCTGGTTTTGGTGCAGACTTAGGTGCGGAGAAGTTTATCGATATTAAATGCCGAAAATCTGGTTTAGTGCCATCGGCGGTTGTTTTAGTGGCTACTATACGAGCACTCAAATATCACGGTGGTATTGAAGTGAAAGAGACCGGAAAAGAGAATCTGGACGCTCTTAAGAAGGGGTTGGTGAATCTAGAAAAGCATATTACGAATATTCGCGATCACTATGGGCTGCCTTGCGTGGTAGCTATCAATCTGCGGCAAGAAGATACTGCAGCAGAAATTGAGTTATTAAAATCCACTACTGCGCAGTACGGGGTAGAAGTTATTCCGGCGAAGCATTGGGCTGAGGGTGGTAAGGGCGCTACTGATTTAGCGCAGGCAGTAGTCAAGCTATGTGATGGTCCGTCGCAATTTAAATTTGTATATGAAAGTAATATGCCATTAATCGAAAAGATTAAAGCGGTTGCTTTAAAAATTTACGGCGCGAGCGAGGTATCTGCAGATAAAAAGATTATGGAGAAGTTATTCTCTTATGAGGCTGCTGGGTATGGTCATTACCCTATTTGCATTGCCAAGAATCAATATTCATTTTCTACAGACCCAACTTTGCGTGGGGCACCACAGGGGCATGTTTTGAACATTCG
Source organism: Betaproteobacteria bacterium (assembly GCA_009927445.1). GTDB lineage: Bacteria > Pseudomonadota > Gammaproteobacteria > Burkholderiales > Burkholderiaceae > Polynucleobacter. The sequence continues at coordinate 20,602 of RFMZ01000142.1, read as the reverse complement.
TGAGGTGAGACTTATCTGCTGGCGCAGAATTTATTGTGGCTGTGTGTGGCGATATTATGACGATGCCAGGTTTGCCAAAGATCCCTGCAGCAAATTCAATTGATGTTGATGATCAGGGCAAGATTTCGGGTCTTTTTTAAACCCTTGGTAGAGAATGCTATGAATAATAAAAAAAATTTCAAAAGGAGATAGTATGTTTTCAAGATTTTACAGAGTTAGATACCTGTTGACTATTCTTAGTTTCTTGATATTGCCTATAGGATATTCACAACCGGTTATAGACCCTAATAGACCGATTAAGATGGTAATACCCTGGCCACCTGGTGGGGGTAATGATTCACTAGGAAGAGGTTTTGCAGTTTTACTAGCTGAGAAGTTAGGTCAAAAAATTGTTATCGAAAATAAGGGTGGCGCTAACGGCATCATTGGTGCCGAGACTGTAGCTAGATCTGCACCGGACGGTTACACAATTATGTTTCATAGCATGACTTCCCATGCAACTAATGCAGTTATGGGTATTAAGCTGCCTTACGACACGATTAAAGATTTTGCACCGATTTCTCAAGTTGCCTCATTAGATTTAATCCTAGTTGCGCACCCAAGCTTTCCGGCAAAGAATGTTCAAGAATTAATTGCATTAGCCAAAACGAAGCCTGGGTCTATTAGTTATGCATCTTTTGGGAATGGCAGTATGGCTCATATTGCTGGTTAGTTACTGAATCAAAAGGCTGGCATTAAGATGGAGCACATTCCTTATAAAGGAGGTGCTCCAGCATTAGCAGATAATTTGGCTGGGCATGTACCATTATATTTTGCAGGTTTAGGAGTTGCGTTGCCTCATATACAAGCTGGGAGTTTGAGAGCGATTGCCGTAACCGGTAACAATCGAAATCCACAATTACCTAATGTTCCTAAAATTGCAGAAACTAATGGTTTATCCGATTATGAGGCAAATATTTTTTATGGGATGTGGGCACCCGCTGGAACACCAGAAGCAATTATTCAAAGACTCAATCGGGCTACTCTTGAAATCACAGCAAGTGCAGCCTATAAAAAGAAAATAGAAGCAGATGGTTTTGCTGAAACAATTGGAAGTAGCCCTGAAAAAATGGCTAATACGATAAAGTCAGAAATGGAGATTTTGGCAAAAGTAATTAAAGAAGCAAAAATACAGCCGTAACCTTAACCATCTTGCAATAAGTATTACAATTAAATGAGAAAAATAGTTGTCAAGTCATTGCAAAATGATTTCACCAACTAAAAAATAGATATTACAAGACCATTTATAAAAGGAGACTTATGAAGGGCAAAACTTATACCCAAGAAGAGATGCGCGCCTTTACAGCGCGCTTTCAGGACTTAATTCCAAGTAAGAAAAGTTTTAATCATGAAACAGTTGGCATCCCAGGTGAAGCGTACGAATTAATCGCAGCGCAAAGTGTCTATTCCGTTATGGCCCCAGAGGGTAATACTAGAAAGGCTGCAAAGCCAGCGGTAATTGGTGTACCGGGTCTTGAAGTGGCAATTGCTGAATGTCCTATTGGGCAGGGTCCTGCGCTGCATAATCATCAAAGAACGGTTGAGACTTTTATGTGTTTGACTGGTCGTTATGAGATTATTTGGGGTAATGATGGTGAAGAGAGTATTTTTTTAGAGCCATTTGATTTAGTGTCAATTCCCCCTGGAGTGTATAGACGATTTCGTAACGCTTCCGATTTGCCGAATGCCAAGTTGTTGGTTCTTGTTCAAGGTTCATTAGCAGATACTTTTGGCGACGTTGCATTTGATCCAAAAATTGCCGAAGAGGTAGACCGGCGTTGGGGGCCTGAGGTGGTTAAAAACTTTAAGAATATTGGTATTACTTTTGCATAGACAAATTATTCATTGGATGATTATGCCTAATTAGCGAGTAGAAGTTTTATTTGCAGCAGTAGTATTGCATTCACAAAACGCGGAGGATGAATGGCAATTTACAAAATTGTATGTCGGTTTTTGTTGTCGACTTTTGTAATCTTTCTACTCCTTACAAAAGTAGCTCAGTCATATCCCTTGGGGCCAATTACATTAGTTGTACCAAACCCACCTGGCGGATCCTCAGATGCAAATGCTAGAATTTTAAGTGACGCTCTTGCCCCGATCTTAAAGCAACCTGTTATTGTCAATTTTAAACCAGGTGTGGGCGGAGAATTAGGGGCATCTTTTGTCGCTAAGGCCAATCCGGATGGCTATACTTTGCTGATTGGCTTGTCATCCATCATGGTTTCACCAGAAGCAAAAAAAATTCAAGGCAAGACTGCTTTGTATGCCATCGAGGATCTTGAGCCAGTTGCGATGATATCCAACGATCCTTTAATTTTATTAGTTAGATCAGAGTCTCCATGGAAATCTTTAGGAGATTTAGTAAAGACGGCTAAAGAGAAGCCAGGAGAGATTACTTATTCATCTTCGGGAAATTTTGGACCGATTCATTTGGCTATGGAAATGCTAGGTTATGCAGGTAATGCAAAGTTTAAGCAGATTCCTTTTGCAGGTGGCGGACCATCCATGATGGCTTTACTTGGTAGTCAAGTTGATCTAACGGCAGTTATTCCATCTGTAGCACTAGCTCAGATTGCTTCCGGAAAAGTACGGCCATTAGCAGTGACTAGCTCAAAGAGAATTAAGTTTTTTCCAAATACGCCAACCTATCGAGAAGATGGGTACGACGCCGAATATAATATTTGGAATGGTTTATTTGTACCCAAAAACACGCCTCAGGAGATTGTTGAGATTCTTAAAAAGGCACTTAAACAAGCGATTGACAGCGGTGAAATGCAAAACGCGATGGAAAAAAGAAAAATTATTTTTGATTATCGTGACGCCGTTGAATTTAAGAAATTCTCAAAAGAAGATGGCGACCGCATGGTAAAAGTGATCCGAGATATTGGCAAATTAAAGGATGACTAAAACGTATTTATTACGTTTAGCCTGGATTATGCTGGGTTCAGCTATCGCAATCTCCTTGGCACTATATCTAACTAGTTCTCCACTTCTTCTGGCTTCTCTGGGAGGCTCAACACTTTTTTTGTTTGGGTTGACTACTACGCCTGCAGCTCAGCCAAGGGCTTTATTTGGGGGGCATATTCTGAGTAGTTTAATTGGTGTGCTGGCTTACCAGTTTTTTGGGGATACCTTGCCAGTATCAATCATTGCAGTTATCTTAACAATTGGTGTTTTATTAATAACAAGAACTGCGCATCCACCTGCCGGGGCTAATCCGTTAATCATGATCCAAGCTCATGCTGGCTTTATGCAGATTGTCACTACAGTTCTACTTGGCGTTGTCGTATTATTTATCATAGTTTGGATATGTTCCCGTATTGGCAAAGGTGGTAAAACTTACCCAATATCTTGGACTCAGCCATCACCGCCATCCCGAAATTTGGGAATATGGGGTGACTAAGTCGTCAGTGACGTATTTCAATATTTATATTCAATTTCCCCAAGGGCGACTCTTTACAAGCATATAAACAATGGCATTATTCAAAGATATTTTAAGTGGCTTTTGAAATAGGTAAAACTAATCAAATGAAAAAAATTTTCATTGATAGGAGCAGCAAATGTTAAATTAGAGTAAGTTCAAGTCACTAGTTACCAATTTTTTGCAAAAGATAGAATTAAATATGAATAAAAATTATTTTGACAATCGACGACTTACTCTTCACGCATTTTTAGCATCAACTCTTGCGAGTTTTTTAAAGCCGGCTGTATCCCAAGTAAATTGGCCTAATAGGCCAATACGATTCATCGTTCCATTTGTACCTGGTGGAACATCCGATATTGTGGCTCGAACGGTTGCTCAAGAATTGTCTAGGCAATTACCATATCCGATTGTCATTGAAAATAAGGCGGGTGGGGGTGGCGTACCAGCTATGCAAGAGGTTTCAAAAGCCGCACCAGATGGTCACACGATGATTCTTGGGCATGTCGGTTCCTTAGCGGTTAATCCCTTTATATTCAACAATACAGGCTATGATGTAAACCGAGACTTTGCACCAGTAACCTTGTTAGCAAATGTACCTAGTGTTTTTGTGGTTCATCCCGATTTGCCATTTGAAAGCTTAAAAGACTTAGTCGCTTATGCCAAGCGTTATCCAGGTAAGTTAAATTATGGTTCTGCGGGAAATGCAAGTGCAGGACATTTGGCGATGGAGTATCTAAAACTAGCGACCGGCATCGAAATGACGCATATTCCTTATAAGGGTACTGGGCCAGCATTAACTGATCTTTTAGCGGGGCGACTACAGGCTTTTTCAGCGGGTACACCCGCATTACTTCAGCATATTCGCTCGGGTAAATTACGGGCAATTGCAACTGGTACTCCCGCACGCATTCCGTCTTTGCCAAATGTTCCCACAGTTTCTGAATCAGGTTATAAGGGTTTTGAATCGGTACAGTGGTACGGTTTATTAGTTCCCGCTCAAACTCCTGAAAATATCATTAAACGTTTACAAGAAGAATCTTTTAGGGCTTTACGAACCCCAAACGTTGCAGAGCGTTTTGCGAGTGAAGATGCTTTGATTGGAGGCGGTCCTGCAGCGGAGTTTGCTGCCTTGATCACGCAACAGCAACGTGTGTGGAAAGATGTTGTTATAAAAGCGAATATTCGAGTGGATTAAAATCAAACGTATTAACCATTAGTTTGTTTTTTATGTGTGGTGAGGGTATTCATTTTTTAAAATTTTGTAAAGAATAGTAAAAGTGTAATGGCAAGAATTAGTTATGTGAATGAAATATCTCATCCCGAATTACAAGAAGTAATTCAGGTAATTCGGGAGCAGCGCCGGGGTAAATTAATACCTGTTTACGGTTTGCTGTTACATAGTCCTGAAGTAGCAAAGACTTGGATGGAGCTCCTAAACGCGGTACGCTGGAAAACAACCCTCAGCTCTAGAATCAGAGAGATAGCTATTATCAGAGTAGCCGTCTTAAATCATTGTCGGTATGTCATTGATGTTCATCTCGCCAACTTTGCAAAACAAGACGGACTAACTGATGAAGAGTGCCTGGCACTTTTAAAAACGAAAGTAACGAATGATGTTTTTAGTGAAAGTGATTTAGCCATTATTCATTACGTAGATACTCTAACGATGACTGCAAATGTAGAAGAGGCAGTGTTTAAAAAAGTGAAGGAGTTCATGAATGAGCGTGCAATCGTCGAAATTTCAGTTCTGGTTGGAACCTATAATATGCACACACGAGTATTTAACGCTTTACAAATAGATCCTGAGGATTCTAAATAATGCCAAGACGGACTCATCTGGTCATTGAAAATGACGTATTTACGCGGGTTTTAGAAATTATTTTAGATCCAACTTGTCCCCAAGAGAAGCTTGATGCCTTTGCTGATTTTTTTGCCCATGACGCTCCGAATTTTTTGGATTTTGCAAAGAATCTAAGAAATACATGTAAGAACCTAGGCGAATGCCAGATTACTTATGTCGATTCACAAGAAGAGCTGCAGGCCGCTTTAAAAAATGCGGACGTAGCGATCATTGAGTCCTTATCATTTGGCCGAGCCGAAATTGCATGCGCTCCTCGTCTTCGTGCCGTACAAAAATACGGCTATATCACGAAAAATATTGATTTGATGGCCTGTACGAACGCACAAATCAAGGTGCTAACACTCCGCCGAAGAGCTAATATAGCATGCGCTGAGCAGGCTATGATGATGATTTTAGCGTTGGCTAAACGCTTGCCTGAGTTAAATGGATTAACTACCGTCAAGCGGTTAGAGAGTGCCGGCTTTAAACCAAAGGCGTTTGATAAGCGTTACACCCCAAGTGGAAATTGGGCTAGAGTGAGCGGTATTACTTGCTTATATGGATCTGTAATAGGTATTATTGGCATGGGTGAGATTGGCCAAGAGATTGCAAAGCGCGCACGCGCATTTGACATGCAGGTTATTTATACCCAGCGCACGCGTCTTGATCCACAAACCGAAAAAGATCTCGGACTTATATTTCACGATTTAGATAGTTTGTTAGCAATATCAGATTGGTTAGTTCCTCAGTTACCATCTTCTCCTAGTACGGAGAACTTATTAGATCACCAGGCATTTACAAAAATGAAAAAAGGCGTTCGGCTGGTGAATGTATCTCGAGCCCAATGTATGGATAGGTCCGCTGTAATTGCTGCGCTTAAAAATGGTATTTTGGGTGGATTTGCTTTGGATACGCTCTGGAAGGAGCCCGGTACAGATGATGACGAATTATTGTCTTTTCCAAATGTGATCTTAACTCCTCATATGGCAGGAAGTCCCCGGTGGAATGGCTTGAATGATTTTGTAGAATTAATTGAGGGTTTAGATAATGAATTGGGTAAATAATGTCTTTGGTAAAACTTGTTTAATTTCCCTTTTAGGGGTGGTAATGAGTCATTCCTTAAATGCCCAAGAACTATGGCCTAATAAACCGATTAAATTAATTTTGCCATTTCAAGCAGGTAGCGCCATTGATAATGCTGCGCGAGTAATTGCTCCGAAATTAGCAACGAATTTACATCAGTCACTGATTATTGAAAATAAAACTGGCGCAAGTGGACTGATAGGAACTGAGGCTGTGGCACGTTCCCCTAGTGATGGATATACCTTTTTATGGGGCACTACGAGTACGCAGGTTGTGGGGCCTAGTTTAAGTTCCAATATGTCCTATGACCCATTAAAAGATTTTTCATCGGTTGGCTTAGTTGCATTTTCACCGTATATATTAGTGTCAGCCTCTAAGTTAGGCTATAAAGATTTGGCAGATTTTATTAGCGATGCGAAGTTAAAACCTGGTAGATTAACGTATGCCTCTGCTGGTAATAGTAGTATGGCCAATTTGGCTGCGCAATTATTTAGTTCGAGTGCGCAAATTCAACTGGTTCATATCCCTTATAAAAGCTCAGCTCAATCAGTTACAGATACTTTATCTGGAACCATAACAATCCAATTTTCTACTTTTTCTCCGGTGATTGCACATATAAAGAGTGGGCATTTAAAGCCTCTTGCCGTTACATCTAAAAATCGATTAGCTTTGATGCCGGATGTTCCTACAGTTGCAGAATTGGGATTTCCGGGATTTGAAGCGATTCTTTGGATGGGTATATTTGCACCTCAAGGTGTGCCAAATGATATTTTAGAGAAGTTTTCAAATGCGCTTACAGCTAGTTTAAAAGATCCTGAAATTGCTAAACAACTGCAAAATCAAGGCCTTCAAATTTCTAATTTGAATCGTATAGGGACAGATAAATTTTTGCGCAGTGAGATCAATAAATGGTCTCAAGTCATTAAAACAAGTGGTATTGTTGCCGAGTAAATACAATTGTTAAGAGTGCTTATGCTGGCAAAACAGAATTTTCAGAAGTGAATTATTTCTAATTTCTTATAGAAAGTCTTTGTGTGAATAAGAAAAACCAAATTAGTTTGTCCAAGACAGCATCTTAGAAGGCATTAGTGCACGAGGGTGGAGTTGCTAAATCGGTTCGACTATTTGATATTCAAAGCGTTTAACCTTCGACATATCTGTACCCTCAATTCTTATTAAGCTGGTAGGACCTGATCTTTTGGGAGAGTGCAGATCACCTTCATTGTATACATGAGCCATACCAGGTGAAAGTGAGTAGGTACGTAGGTACTTAACTTTTCCCGGGGTTTCAAACGATCCAGGTGCTAGAAGAGCGTAGTCACGCATTTCAGTCTCGCCCCGAGCTTGGCCGTAGATTGCCCAAGAATGAGCGTGATCATGTGCTCCACTTGTTTTAGCGCCAACATAATTGTGCGCAAGAATACAAAAACCAAGATCAGAATCTTCATAGATAATTTTTCTCTCACCAACAGTGTCATTAATATGAAGATCGATAAATTGCGTATCTGTTAGAAGGGTTGATAAAAGATCAGCAACTTGTTGCCTACCTATTGGATTAGGATTTTTTTTGAGTAGTACGTGACATTCATGAGCAAATTGCTCCAGTGTAATTGACATGACCGTTCTTTCTGTTTTAAGTTCGTTGAGCGTATATTTTATAAACTAGACTAGTAAGGAATGACTTTGATTTATTAGAATTATTCAGGTTTTAAACCTGAGGCATCAATTACTTTTTTCCAATGAACTTTATCTTTAACTAAAAAGGCTTTGAATTCAGTTGGATTATTGCCAACGATAACAGCTCCCAAGTCGTTCAAACGTTTTTTAATTTCCGGCTTTGATAAGGCTGACTGCATGGACGAGTAGATTCTTTGGACTATTAAACTTGATGTCCCAGACGGGGCAAGCATTCCAACCCATGGGGCAGTGGCATCAAATCCTTTATAGCCAATCTCTTCCATCGTTGGCGTACCAGGAAAGTCGGGGTGACGCTTCGTAGTTCCAACGGCTAAGGGAAGTAGGCGTTTTTGCGCAACTTGGTCAGCAATACCGATAACTGGGTAAAAGATAAAATTTACATTGCCAGCCATCACTTCAGTTAGGGCTGGAGCATTCCCTTTGAAGGGGACGTGAATTAAATCAATTTTTGCTTCGGTTGCTAGTAAGGATCCGGCAAGGTGCGATGAGCCTGCATTACCCGATGAGCTATAACTAATCGTTCCAGGTTTGTCGCGGGCCAATTTAATCAATTCAGGGAGAGATTTAGATGTCGAGTTATAGCCTGTAACAAGGATCATTGGAAGATCTGCAACCATAGATATCGGTTCGAAACTTCCGATTGGATCGTAACCCGGCTTTTTCAGCATAATGGCATTGACGTTATGCGATAAAGATGCAAATAGCAGTGTGTAGCCATCTGGAGTTGCCTGTGCAACAAATTCAGTGGCAATCTTCGCATTAGCTCCAGCCTTGTTTTCCACAATGACTGATTGCCCTAAAGTGCCTGTCATATCTTGAGCCAGAACACGCGCAATCACATCAGTTGGCCCACCTGCTGCAAAACCGATAATAATTTTTATGGGTTTTTCAGGATAATTTTGCGCATGAGAGAGGGTGATCAAAAAGATTCCAACAAAAGGTAAAATACTTTTAAATAAATTAGACATAACTATTTTCTTTCCTGATCAATCATTGAAAAAATAAATTTGCAGCGACTTGGCAGCGTTTAATATATCGATGTTCCTCTGGGAGATAGTCAGCAACCGCATTATGGATTGTGCCTATGTTATCCCACATTAGAACATTTTTTTCACGCCACTCAAAAGCATACCGGTATTTCTGCTGGAGTTGGTGCTCAAATAGGAATGCCAGTAATTCAGAACTATCTTTTTCAGATAATTCATTAATGCGGACAGAATACCCAGGATTTGCATAGAGGATCTTTTTTTGAGTAATTGGATGAATTAACACTGCCGGATGCGCTACTGGGGGCTTTGCTTGAAGTTGTTCTTTTGTGAGAGGTGGTCTACTACTTCCTTTTTCCCGACGCATTTTCTCCCAAAACTGATTAAAGTCATGTGTAATTGTTTTATTCTCAAGCGTTTGTTGAATGTCTGATGGTAGGCCATCATATGCGGCTCGCATACTTGAAAATTCTGTATTGCCAAGCGAGCGCCCATTACGAAATGGAATTTTTATGCCGTAGAGGATGTTTGAAAATGCAATCATCTTACTGTATGACATATCGGTATGCCAATCTTGTCCAGCATCTGCCAAACCCAAGGGCTGGCCATTTTCAACCATATTGGAAAGGGTCATGACTTCAGGCAATTCTGGATCCTGCGCTATTTTTGAAACATTCACCTCGAGTTCGCCAAAATGCGAGCTAAAGTCTCGCAATTGGCGAGGAGTCAATTCTTGCTGCTCGAATGCTAAAACACTATATTCACCAAGCCAGTTAATAATTTGTTGCCGGTCCTGCAATGATAAGGGAGCTGATAGGTCAGCATGAATTACCTTAGCGCCTAGAATCTCATTTTCGGGAATTAACTGCATAGGTATTATTTAATATCAAACGTGCAAGCTTTATTTTATAGGACAGTTGAACAAATATCGCAAGTAAGGTATTCCCTGATATCGCCAAAGGGGGTTAATCTAAAATGGCAGGAATATGTTTTAATATTGGCTTATGAGCATATCAACACAACGATTTTATTCGATCGAAGATTTGCGACAGCATGCAAAGAAAAGATTACCTAAAGCGGTCTTTGAATTTTTTGATGGTGGAGCTGAAGACGAATTAACCCTCAAGCAAAATATAGAAGCGTTTAAAGCTTTACGGTTTATTCCAAAGGCCCTGCATGACGTATCTAAAATTGATTACTCGTCAAAAATCCTAGGATCACTGAGTAATATGCCTTGTGCAATTGCCCCTACTGGAGCAGTTGGATTTGGATGGAGAGGAGGTGATGTAGCAATAGCAAAGGCTGCTGCTCAGTTCAATATTCCTTATTGTTTGTCTACAACGGCAACAGCATCGATTGAAGAGATTGCTAATCAAGCACCTGGTAGGCATTGGTTTCAGGCTTATATTTTGAAAGATAAAGATCTTTTTGAAAAATTAATTCAACGCGCAAAAGACGCTGACTATGAAGCATTAATGATTACGATTGATTTACCGGTGGGTGGAAAAAGAGAGAGGGATTATCGAAATGATTTTAAAATTCCTTTTCAATATACGGTAAAAAATTGTTTAGATTTTTCGTCAAGACCTCTTTGGGCAATTGCTATGTTAGTGCATGGGGTGCCGAAATTGAAAAATCTCATTGGATTAGAAAGTGATAACCAACAAAGTATTCAATTAGCCTCGTCGGTAGGTAAAAATTATGATCCCTCTTTTGATTGGGATCGGCTTTCGCAAGTCAGAGAAAAGTGGCCTAAAAAGTTAATCATCAAAGGAGTTTTAAATCCCTCGGATGCTGCTAGATTAGAAAAAATGGGGTGCGATGCAATTGTGGTGTCAAATCATGGAGGACGCCAATTGGACGGCGCTATTGCCACAATGGATGCATTACCCGCAATACTTGATGTTATTCAAAAACGAATTCCTGTGTATCTTGACGGAGGAGTGCGCCGAGGATCAGATATTGTTAAAGCGATAGCATGTGGCGCGGATGGGGTTCTGCTTGGTAGGGCGACTTTATTTGGGGCTATTGCTGCTGGAGAAGCCGGAGCTAGAAGAGCCCTAGAGATACTTGAGGATGAATTAATCAGAACGATGCAACTTTGCGGAGTCAAAAATCTATCAGAAATTGACTCTTTCTTATTAGCCAGGCTGATTCGTTAAAATTCTCTTTAGAAAAGTGATCCCTTTTTTGGAAAAGGGATATTAATACTCATTGATTGTGGGGCGTCTTATTTCACTTCACGCCAAAAAGTAAAGCGATTATTAAAAACTAATTGAGATTAAGTCTTTGCGCAAGACCTACTCGTTGCATTTTTCCGGTTGCTCCTTTTGGGATTTCAGTCATAAAGATAATATTTTTTGGTATTTTAAAGTCGGCCAGATAATTGGAACTAAATTCTCGAATTGATTTCTCATCAGCACTATAGCCATCATGAAGAACAACTAATGCGGCCACTTCTTCGCCGAGTTTTTCATGCGGCATAGCAAATGTCAGAGCTTGTTGAATAGCGGGATGATTTAATAGAATTTCGTCAACCTCCCGAGGTGATATTTTTTCTCCGCCACGATTAATAATTTCTTTTGAACGCCCAGTAATTGTGAGGTATCCATCCGAATCAAGCGAACCAAGATCGCCAGTTCTAAACCAGCCATTGATAAAGCTTTCTGTATTTGCTTGCGGGTTATTTTCGTAACCTGCGGTGATATTTGGACCTTTAATAACAATTTCGCCTGCTAGTCCAGACTTCAACAGTTCCCCTTTTTCGTTAATAATAGCTACTTCAACGCCTTGAGCAATACCAACTGTGCCCGGTTTACGTATACCTGGGCTTAGTAAATTGCTACACATTTGGTGCGATGCTTCGGTCATGCCGTAGGATTCGATTAATTGAGTTTGAAAAATCTGCTCAATATCCGTAATAACTTTAGTTGGCATGGATGCCGAGGATGATCGAATAAAGCGTAGAGGATTTTGTGAAATAATTTCTTGATTATGTTTTGCTCTTGTAAGAATAGCTTGATGCATAGTCGGAACTGCTGTGTACCAAGTCGGTTTGACTTCATTCATCCAGCTAAAAAATTTCATCGCATTAAATCCTAGAGTACAACTCACAAAAGAACCTCTTGAAAGTGGCGCTAGAACCCCGGCAATGAGGCCGTGAATGTGAAATAGAGGCATGATATTTATACCTCGATCATGAACTTCAAAGTCTAATGTTGCCGCTATATTCATGGCTGAGGTGCAGACATTCGTTTGTGACAACGGAACGATCTTTGGCCGTGATGTTGTTCCAGAGGTGTGAAGGATGAGAGCAATATCATCTTTTTGTGCCCAGCCACCGGAGTTTAGGTGTAATTTTTCTGCACCACACTGCTCTAATACAAATTGACCAGCTATTTCTGTGGATGGTAATAAAGCCATGATCATGATGCCTAATTTTTTAGCAACGGCGATTGCTGGTGATGTTGAGTCTTTTTCAACAAGTAGGGCTTTAATTTGCAGATCTTTTAGATAAAATTCAAATTCATCAGCACAAAAGCTTGGATTTAGTGGAGCGGCAGTCATACCGCAAGCAACGGATATAAAAGCCGTTGCCATGAAAGGTCCATTGTTTAACACAATAGCTACCCTGTCATTACGACCGATACCAACTTCATTGAGCTGTGAGACCGTATTAGAGACTAACTCATATAATTGCGCGTATGAAAGATCTTGCATTCCGGGACTGCCGATAGCTGGGCGTAGATCTTTTCTAGAAGATAGGATTTCTACAAGCGTATTTTTCTGGTTCATATTAAGTCCTTATCAAAGTTAAATTTTTATACGGAAGTTTGAATCTTCAAACTTCCCGAATGATCTTGAAGAGTTTTAGCTAGTAAGCTAATACAGGCATAAACTGTCGTAATGTGTGGAGTAGGGATGCCAACAATCTTTCCTAATTCGATAATTGAGCCAACTAGGGCGTTTTTTTCTATTGGACGACCCGCTTCAATATCTTGCAGCATGGAAGTTTTATGCTTACCAACATTTTCAGCACCTTGAACCCTCTTTTCGAGAGAGACTTTGAACTGAATACCTAGCAGATGGGCTACCTCTTGTGCCTCGGTCATCATTTTTACTAGCAAATCTCTAGTTTGCGGAAATTGGCAAATATCGACTAGTGTGGCGTGGGTTAGTGCGCTGATTGGGTTGAGGCTTAAATTTCCCCAAAGCTTCGTCCAAATTTCTGATCGGATATCAGAAATAATAGGGGCTTTAAAACCAGCCTCTTTGAGAGTCTGAGACAAGAGTTGAACTCTAGGGGTCACACTATTATTGATTTCTGCAACTGAAAAGCGATTACCCTCGATATGCTGAATAACTCCTGGGGCAACGATTTCTGCTGCAGGGTAGACAACAGTCCCTACAACTCGATCAATTGGCAGATTTTTAGCAATTTCCCCTCCAGGGTCAACACTTTCCAAGCATTTACCATCATATTGACCACCATGCTTATAAAAGTACCACCATGGGATACCATTTTGAGCAGTAAGTACCATGGTATTTTCATGATAAAGACTAGCGATATCATGAACAACGGCAGCTAACTGATGGGCTTTCATACCTAAGATTACTAAATCTTGAGGGCCAAGATCACGAATGATGTCAGTAGCTTTTAAATGTGTGATTGATTCAGTCCCATCTTCAGCTATCAGCTTGAAGCCTTTATTCTGAATAGCAAGTAAATTAGCACCACGTGCAACAACGCTAACAATATGTCCTGCTTGAGCAAGTTTAATTGCTAACAAGCCGCCAATTGCTCCAGCACCAATAACGCAAATTCTCATGAATATCCTAGTAAATTTCTGTAATACAGTTGTTCATTAATTTCGTTGTTGATCAAGATCGGTCTTATTACTCAAAAAATAGTCAATTCTTTGAAAACTAGACCTACCTCTTTGTACCAATTTGAATCGTATCCAAGATGGATACTCAATCTTGTGCATACATAGAATATGTAGAAGACTTTCATTGATTGACATACAAATTCCCTATAAGTTTTGCTCAGTAAATCTAAAGATGTACTATTTAGAAGGCTGAGTATTTATGCAAACTCTAAAGAACAAAAAACTTCTCTAGAGAGTTGAAAATTGAAAGGAATGGCGGTTGATCCATTCGCAAATTTTCACGAATTATGTTCGTAAAAATTAGGGCATATTCCCTAATGGGGAACAAAAGGTTTTTAATACTGTTTAGTACTAAAAACTATAGGTTTAGTTTATCTTTTAGTAATTAGATCTGTCTAGAATAATTATTCGAAAAAATATAGACTGGTTTTGTTACGTTAAACGCTTTAAAATATAGGTAAATTCAAAAAATAGCTATAAAAATAGCTGTAATTTTTAGATAAGCGTAGCAGATCAAAATCAATCAAAACACCATTTTTTTTGAATGAAATAGGGTGGTGATTTCTCCAGGAGATAGCCTATTCCATAATGTGAAATTTATTGATATAGGTGAATTTAATTGGTTTGATATCTTTTGGATGTCATCTATTCGACCCTTACACTTATAAAGGGTAAGTTGGATTGAAAGTAACTACTGATAAAAAATCACACTAAGATTGAAGCCTTTCCTTGCGTATGGGCGTGGCTCGCGTAAATCGTTCATTATTAGTGACGAGTTTCAAGTATGATAAAAAAGTTTAGGAAAAATCATGGAAAAAAACATCAGTTTAGGTGGGGGGTATGGTTTAAGTGGTCAAATGATGCTTCGACCACTGATGATTTCTGATTTAATAAAACATGCAAGTAGTCAATTCGCCACTACCGAGATTGTTTCTAGAAGAGTTGAAGGAGATATTCATCGTTACACCTATGCAGAGTGTGAGTTCAGAGCGCGAAAAGTCTCTCAGGTGCTTGCTAGACTAGGCCTGCAACTAAGTGATCGGATTGGTACGCTGGCTTGGAATGGATATCGTCATCTCGAGTTATATTATGGGATATCTGGCAGTGGATTAATTTGTCATACGATTAATCCGAGACTATTTGAAGATCAAATAGTATTCATTATTAATCACGCGCAGGATCAGGTAATTTTCTTTGACTTGAGTTTTTTGGCATTAGTCGAAAAATTACAAGCTGTATGTCCTAGTGTTCAGTATTGGGTCTGTATGGTCGATGAGGATTTGATTCCGATTAGCAAAATTCCTAATCTCTTATCTTACGAAACGCTACTTAGTAAAGAGTCTGGAGATATTACATGGCCAGTATTTGATGAAAATTTAGCTGCAGCGCTATGTTACACATCAGGCACTACTGGAAACCCCAAAGGAGCATTATTTAGTCACCGCTCAACTCGGCTTCATGCCTATGTGAGTGCGCTACCAGACTCCTTTGATATGTCTGCGTCTGACACGATAATGCCAGTAGTTCCAATGTTTCATGTCAACGCCTGGGGAATTCCATACAGTAGCCCGATGGTCGGTGCAAAGCTAGTTCTTCCCGGGCCTCAATTAGACGCCCCATCTCTTTTTGAATTGATTCAGTCAGAAGAGGTAACGATGTCTTTGGGTGTGCCAACTGTTTGGTCAAACTTGCTATTACACATGAGCGAAAATGATCAATCGTTTACTCATTTCAAAAAAGCAGTTGTTGGCGGGTCAGCATGTCCACCGAAGATGATGGATAGCCTCAATCATTTAGGTGTGCGAGTTATCCATGCCTGGGGAATGACAGAGTTGTCTCCTCTTGGGACATTTGCGACCTTAACTGGAGCTGATTTAAAAAAACCAATTTCTGAACAGAATAGAATTTTACAGAAGCAAGGACGGGCATTATTTGGTATCGAAATGAAGATTGTTAACGAAGATGGTCTAGAACTAGTTCAAGACGGAGTTACTTTTGGTAATTTAATGGTTAAGGGTTCTTGCGTGATTAATAACTATTTTCGAGTTGAAGAGTCGCCTTTGATAGATGGTTGGTTTCCCACGGGTGATGTGGCCACGATTGATGCTGCGGGTAATATGCAGATTACTGACAGAACTAAAGATGTTATTAAATCAGGTGGAGAATGGATCTCATCAATTGATATCGAAAATATTGCTAGCGCTCATCCTGATTTATTGGCAGTGGCGTGCATTGCGATTGCCCATCCCAAATGGCAGGAAAGACCTTTACTCGTTGCTGTCAAAAAACCAAACTACATTCGTAGTGAGCAATTACTCAAAGAAGAGATATGGCAACTTTTTCAAGGAAAAATGGCTAAATGGTGCGTACCAGACGAGATTATTTTTATCGAGGAAATGCCACTAACTGCGACTGGAAAAATATTTAAGTTGAAGTTAAGGGATTTATTGAAAGACTTTCAATTTTAATTAACAAAGACTAGATAAATAGTAGGGAATTTAACTTGCAATTTTCTGCAATCTTTCGAGTGCGAGTTGTAAAGTAGCTTCTTGTTTTGCGTAACAAAATCGAATTACATGAGAATTGACCGGTTTGCTATAAAAAGCAGATACGGGTATTGCCGCAACTTGGATTTCGGAGGTTAGCCATTGGCAGAATGTTGCCTCGTCCAATTGCGCTTCGGGAATTTTTAACTGTGAATAATCCGCACATTGAAAATAAGTCCCTTGTGAGGGAAGTAACTTAAATTGCGTATGTAATAACTCAGATGCAAAAAAGTCTCGTTTTTTTTGGTAGAAGGTTGGTAATTCGGTATAAGCAGTTGGGTAATCTAAGTAGCTTGATATTCCGTATTGCATAGGGGTATTTACAGTAAAAACATTAAATTGATGAACTTTTCTAAATTCTGTCATTAGATATTCGGGAGCACTCACATACCCGACCTTCCAGCCAGTAACGTGAAAAGTTTTTCCAAAACTAGAAATGACGAAGCTTCTTTCTTTTAATTCAGGGTGGCGTGAAACACTTTGATGGTGTTGATTATCGTAAACCATGTGCTCATAGACTTCGTCGCTACAAATTAATGCATTAGTTGGCCTAACCAATTCTGCTAAGCGATTTAAATCCTCAGATTGCCAAACCATGCCTGTTGGGTTGTGGGGAGAGTTAATCATCACTAACCGGGTATTCGAGTTGATAGCCTTGGCCAGATCATCCCAAGGAAGCACGTACTTTTCTACTAAGCCTTCGGTATTTTTTTGAGGGAACATCTTGACGGATATTAATTTTCCTCCCGCTAAATCGATTGCAGGAATATATGAGTCATAAACTGGCTCTATGACGACCACTTCCTCATTTGGCCTAACTACTGCCAAAACTGCAGTTAAGATCGCTTGAGTAGCCCCTGCCGTGACGGTAATTTCAGTGTCTGGATCGTAATGAGCGCCATAAAGCTGCTCAATTTTTTGAGATATTTTCTGCCTTAATTCTGGGATACCAGTCATGGGAGGGTACTGATTATGGTCGTTTCGCATGGCATTTTCTACAGCCTCTAGCAATTTAGGGTCGCATGAAAAGTCTGGAAATCCTTGGCCCAAATTAATAGCTTGATGTTCTTTTGCTAAAGCAGACATTACGGTAAAAATCGTTGTTCCAACTTGCGGAAATTTTGATTGAAAATGAACTTGTGACATATATTACTTCCCAGATAATTTTCTTTAAATATTTGGACTCAAACTAATACAGACTTTATTCGAATTGTAAAGGTTGCTACCTATTATATTTCTATAGGATGATTCGGTTTGAAATACTTGCGTCATGTTTTATTCATGATAGGATATAAAAACTATAAGGAGACGGCGATGACCGATAAAAAAAATCAAGATGAAATAGAGCCAGTTCTTGGCCGAAGAAGCTTTTTGACAAGTGTGATTACTACGAGCGCCATTGCTGCTGTAACGACGCAATCGGCAGGTGCTGCAGAACCCATTAACAAACTTTCTAGTGCTCTTCCCCCAAATGGCCAACGTGTTAACGCTGAAACTCTCCCCCCTTCAGAGATAGCCCGGGTCCCTGGAAAGCCAGGATCAGATTTTATGGTGGATGTAATTAAGTCACTAGGGATTGAATATTTACCGACCAATTGCGCCTCTAGCTTTCGTGCGTTGCACGAATCACTTATCGATTATGGCAACAATAAGATGCCAGAGTACATCAATTGCATGCATGAAGAGTCGGCAGTTGCCATGGCGCATGGGTACTTTAAGGCTAGTGGTAAACCACTATTAACGCTATGTCACGGCACTGTTGGTTTACAGCATGCCTCAATGGCGGTATATAACGCATGGTGTGATCGCGTTCCCTTGATGATCATTGGTGGGAATGATATGGATGCGGCGAGTCGGCCTCCAGGGGTTCCAACGGTTCACTCTGCGCAAGACATCAATGGTATCGTACGAGACTATACGAAATGGGACGATACTCCAGTTTCATTACAACATTTTTCACAGTCATTTGTACGCGCCTACAAAATTGCGATGACTCCACCTTATGGCCCTGTTGCTATATCTCTGGACGCTGGATTACAGCAAGAGCCGATGAAGGAGCAAGGGGATAAAGCACCTTATATTCCGAGATATATACCAACTTCACCACCGCAAGGAGACTCCGGAGCAGTTCAAGAAGCTGCAAGACTTTTAGTGAATGCACAAAACCCAGTGATTGTGGCTGATCGTGCGGCAAGAACGCCTGCTGGCATCGATTTATTAGTTCAACTAGCAGAATTATTACAAGCCAAGGTGATTGATCAAGGCGGTAGAATGAATTTTCCTAAAACCAATTATCTATCTGCTGGGCCAACGGTAGTAAATAATGCTGACGTTATTTTAGGTCTTGAGTTAACTGACTTTTGGGCGACTGTAAATGCTTTTACTGATAATGCAATTAATCATGGCCATGGAACGAATAGTACTAGGGTTCAATCCACAACAAAGTTAATTAGTATTAATTCAGTTGACTTAAATACCAAGGCTAATTATCAAGATTTCCAACGTTTTCAGGTAGTTGATGTAAGTATGGCTGCGGATGCACAGGCGACCTTGCCCTCATTAATTGAGGCCGTAAGAGTTGCCTTAACAAATGATCGCAAGGCCGTCATAGTCCAGCGTGGTGCAGAAACCAAAAAAGCCTACCTTGCCAATAAAAATAGTACACGTATTGCTGCTGCAGTTGCGTGGAATGCTAGTCCAATTAGTACAGCCCGTTTGGTTATGGAAGTATTTGCTCAAATCAAGCATTTAGATTGGTCGTTAGTTGCATCTGAAGGCAATGTTAGTAATTGGCCTAATCGTTTATGGCCAATGGAAAAACACTATCACTGGTTAGGAAGATCGGGAGGCTATGGAGTTGGGTATGGAGCTCCCGCCTCAGTTGGGGCTGCATTAGCAAATCGGACAGCTGGTCGATTTTCCGTGAGTATTCAATCAGATGGCGACTTAATGTATGCGCCAGGTGTCTTGTGGACAGCAGCCAAACATAAGATTCCCCTATTAGCAGTCATGCATAATAATCGCGGCTATCATCAAGAGGTTATGCACGTTCAGCGCTTAGCGAATTTCCGTAATCGAGTAGTAAATCTTGGGGGTGATACTGGTCCTGTTGGTACGAGTATTGAAAATCCAGATATTCAATATCATTTGTTAGCACAATCGATGGGGTGGTGGGCTAAAGGTCCAATTAAAGATCCTGCGCAACTAGCGCCAGCAATTAAGGAGGCCGTCCAAGTTGTACTAGCAGGACAACCAGCATTGCTAAATGTTTGGACACAACCCCGATAATTAGGAGACTTACATGATTAAAAAATATTTAGGTAGGTTGACTATCAGTCTTGTGTTTAGTTCTGTTATTTTTACAACATGCAAAGCCTCACCAGAACAAGGAAAGGCTTTATATATTCAACATGGTTGTTGGGGCTGTCACGGATATGAAGGTCAGGGCGGCATTGCTGGCCCTAAGCTTAGTCCGGACCCAAAACCGATTGATTTTTACCATGGATTTGTTCGTTATAGTAGTGGTGCAATGCCACCTTATTCGGAAAAAATTCTGCCTAAAAAAGATTTAATAGTTATTTATGAATTTTTACAATCCATCCCCAAAGGACCTGATTACAAGACTATTCAGATACTGAATAATTAATCCAAATTAAGTGCTAATAAATTAGGAAAAAATGTATAAAAAGTTAATAAACTGGGCAAGTTTTATTCTAGTTTTATTAGCTGCACTACTTAAGGCGGCGGATATTTGACCATCAAAACCAATACGTTTTGTAGTTGGCTTTAAAGTTGGTGGGCCAAGTGTTGTGATTGCTAGGGGTATTGCGCAAAAAATGTCCCAAGGCCTTGGCAAGGCGATTGTTATAGATAATAAGCCTGGAACTGGGGGGAATTTGGCTACAGAATCGGTCTGCGCATAGTTTGTCAGATGGGTACACTTGGCTCTTAGGGAATAATAGTATTTTAGTTACGAGTGCCGCACTTTATAAAATTAAATTTTATTCCGATTAATGACTTCGCCCTAATTGTTTTGATTGGTACTCAGCCCAATATACTGGTCGTTAATAATGACCTCTTTAAGATGTGGCAGATTG
>RFMZ01000125.1 GCA_009927445.1 Betaproteobacteria bacterium | reverse complement strand
GTAATTCATCTCCATTAATTAATTATTTTTCTGATATCAGTATATTCGACTTATTGGATTAATCAGTTACTTTTTAATCAGCATTTTTCATCCAAAATAGTTACTCAGCTTTGATGCGGTTTTCTTTGATGATCCTTGCATACTTAATCGTCTCAGCAGCTAAAAATTGACGGTATTCGTCTGGACTAGAATACTGCGCTTCAAAGCCTAACTCGGCAAAACGTTTAACCAAGTCTGGATCAGTCATTACCCGACGCACATCGATTTGTAATTGCGCAATAACAGACGTCGCTACACCAGTTGGTAAATATAAACCCCAAGATACTATAGATATAAATCCAGGAAATCCGCTTTCAATAAAAGTCGGCACTTCTGGTAGCAAAGCAATTCGTTTAGGGGATGCAACTGCTATTGGCCTCAATTTCCCCGCCTTAATGAGAGGCATGACAGGTGCTACTTCGGCAAACATGAATTGTATTTGTCCAGCAGCCAAATCATTTGCTGCAGCAATACCCCCTTTATAAGGCACATGGGTTGTCTGAATCCCACTCGCCAAATTTAACAACTCCGCACTTAAATGATGGGCATTACCAACACCACCAGAGCCAAAGTTTAAAGTGTTGGGTTTAGCTTTAGCTAAGGCAATGAAATCTTGTAAATTACGCTCGGCTAAACTTGCTTGAACTAACATTACACTAGGCCCAGTTGAGACAAGTGATAAGGGATAAAAATCACGCGTCATCTCATAGGGTACTTTAGATAACAGGGGTGTAACCGTGGTTGGCCCCTGGGCTCCAAATAAAATGGTATATCCATCAGCGGGCTGATTTGCAGCATATACCATCCCAATAGTTCCACCACCGCCCGCCTTGTTTTCAACAATCACTGATTGCTTCCATAACTCACTGAGCTTTTGAGCAATTGTTCGCGCCATAATATCTGAACTACCACCTGCTGGATTAGTCACAATCAGTTTGACTGCTCGGTTAGGATAATTTTGAGCACACAAAGAACTACTCAGCCAAAAAGAAAAGCTAATCATGACTAAAAACAGTTTATTTTTATTCATATCAAATCTCCAAGATAATCGCCTGTTTAATGTAGTTGTATCATTTAACTCAATTCTAAAAGTAACTAGCTATCTCAATCCTATGACTTTATAGGATACTCTGTATAAGCCTGACCCTATTCTTTTCCCAATACCACCCAACTTTTTAAAAGTTCGCATGAACTTACTTACCTATATTAATCTATTTCTATGAGTCTTTTACTTAGTATTATTGTTCTAGGTATTCTGGGTTTTTTATCGGGCGTCCTTGGTGGAATTATTGGCTTTGGCACCACCATATTATTAGTTCCCCCTCTCATTTATTTTTATGGTCCAGTCGCAACTATTCCGGTCATTGCGATTATTGCCATCATTGCCAATGTCTCTCGTATTTTTTTATGGTGGCATGAGATTCGCTGGAGAGTCTGTTTTGTTTACGGAGTACCCTCCATCCCCGGTGTTTTTTTAGGTGCTAACACACTCGTTTCTTTAAATGAAAAATTTTTAGAAGTGCTGCTCGGTGTTTTTATATTATGTTTAATTCCAATTAGGCGATGGATGAGGGCGCAAAAGTTTTACCTAAGGCTTTGGCATATGAGTATTCTAGGTCTGTGTATCGGTTTTTTAACAGGTATTGTGGCAACTACCGGAGCTCTCAGTACGCCATTTTTCCTTGCTTTTGGCTTAAGTAAGGGCGCTTTTTTAGGCACTGAAGCTGCTGGCTCGCTCGGTATTTCAATTACTAAAAGTATTGTTTTTCATCGACTCGGGGTCGTTGATCAAACAATTATGACGCAAGGTGTGTTGATCGGTCTAGTTGTTTTAATAGGCTCCTACTTTTCTAAAAAAATTGTTTTACGCTTACCTGAAAAAAGTTTCACTCAACTCATGGAACTAGTTATGCTCGTATCCGGTATCACTATAATTGCTATGTCAGCATTTACAATTAAAGCGCCACTATGAGTTCATCTGCCGCCATCAATGGACGAATAGTAATCCTAAAAAATTAGGCATTTCATAATTACAAGTTTGATCAAACCCCTCACTATAAATAGGCAATGATGATTAATTCCATTTCACCACTCCAACTAAAAAAATTCTTAAGCGATGGGCAAGAAATCGCATTATTTGATGTCCGGGAGCATGGACAATATGGTGAAGGACATTTATTTTTTGCTTGTTCATTACCCTATAGTCGGCTTGAATTTGATATTAGTCGACTAGCTCCTCGTAAAAATTGCCGAATTGTTATCTATGATCAAGATGGTCATGATATCTCTTTACCTGCGCTAACTAGCCTTCAATCCATTGGTTATAGCAACGTCTCCATTTTGGAGGGCGGTTCATCCGGATGGGCAAAGGCAGGGTTTACGCTTTTTGCAGGTGTTAATCTACCCTCAAAAACCTTTGGCGAGTTAGTGGAGCATCAATGTCACACACCCCGACTAAGCGTTCAAGAAGTAGCGACCATGATTGAGTCACGTCAGCAATTTGTCTTACTTGATGGACGACCATTATCTGAATTCAAGAAAATGAATATCCCAACTGCAACCTGCTGCCCTAATGGAGAATTAGCTTATCGGATTAAAGGCCTCTCTCAAGATGATTCAACCCCGATCGTCATTAACTGCGCTGGAAGAACTAGAAGTATTATCGGCGCGCAGACACTCATTAATCTTGGCCTGCCAAACCCAATCTATGCCCTCGAAAATGGTACCCAGGGTTGGTATCTAAATGACTTCAACTTAGAGCATGGCAAATCCCAAGACTATACAAGTCCAGCACCTAGTCCAGCCATGCAAATGGCTGCAAAGAATCTTGCTATCCGCGCAGGGGTAGCAACTATAGATGCAAAAACTGTCATGC
>RFMZ01000222.1 GCA_009927445.1 Betaproteobacteria bacterium | reverse complement strand
ATTTTGGGTATACAAAAACTTATAAATATTAGTACTTTCCCTTATTTAAGTATTAAATGATGGATTGTGTGCATTTTATGGAGTAAGGTAAGTTAAAAGATTGAAGCATCTTTAACTTATTGGAGTAGTTATTATGCGATTAGAAAAAATAGATTTATTGACTAGCCGGCAGAAATTACCCCAAGGAGTTTTTTTTAAAAGTAAATTATCAAAAGAAAAAAATAAATTTTTAAATTATTTAAGTGATCTTCGTTTAAAAATAGATCCAATCATTAAGGAGGATCATAGCGGCATACAAATTTCCTTAATTCCTCAGAGTGATACTTGGCCTGATCTACAAGATACAAGTTACTTTTCTATGACGTCAGAGTTGCTAAAAATTGATGGCTCTGACACTATCCTTCATGAAATTATCTCTGCCATGCTGTCATCGCGAGAGCTTATGATATTTCCTTCTTATCAGGAATTAATTTCAGCAATCCATATTCGGAAAAATATTGTTGAGGCAGCGCAAAAAACACGACTATCTTTTGCAACAACTTCCGCAGAGCGACCAAAAGATTATTGGACATATGATGGTAATACGGGCTTTACAATTCTGCCAGAAGTGTCTTTAAAGACTGCTTTAAAAAAAGCCACTCAACCTAGTTTGCTAGAACAGCCATACTCATTTTCTTGTTGGCGGGCTACGGAATATATTTTTTTATTAGCCCTTGCTCAAGAGTTAGAAACCTGTAATCCACAACTTCTGCGAAGCTTACAAAATCAATGGCAACAATGTGCGATTAAATCGGATGCATTTAATAATGCATTCTTGTCCCACCTAGGTTCTGCAGAGAGTCCTTTACCTGCTAAATTTTACATCCCTGGTGATCGCGTTTGGTTTCGAAATCCTGACCCATTATCGGCAGATGTGACCGGGTACGAAGGCTCTTTCGTATTTTATTTAGGTAATGGACTTTTTTCTAACTTTTGGAAAAAAGATCAGCCTTTTACCTTAACTTCTAAATGCGTAGAAATCTATCATTGGCGAGATGCTTTAGTTCATGATTCTGACGGTGATTTCCAAATTGATGAAGCTATTGTTGAGGAGTGTGTTGAGCAAACTCTATCTGATCCGGTGAAGACGCAAAAAGTACTAGCTGTCATGATGAGAATGAGGGATCCTGATGATGTTTTTGAAAGTGGTGGATGCATTGATTTTCAGAGAACATATGTAAGAAATATCTGCCAAGGAACTGCTAATATCAGCTTCCCATCCATGAATTAAAGATCTTTTTATCATGGATGTTTTATCTTTGAGCTATTTTGGTGTATTCGAGATTGTTTACATACCCAATCGGTCATTTAAATTAACTGTAATTAAATCTCTCTCAAGCGCCGGTAACCATTTTGAATTTAAGTTAACTTGAATTCATCATATTAGAAATACCCATTAATTACCGCTCTTTAGTCAACCCAAATAACTCCTTAGGCGTTATTAAAAAAAGAACTTCATGAGGAGGTATTGATGAAAAAGATCGGAGTAATGATTTTTACTTTGACGATTGGTTTGTCTGCCAGTTTTTCTAGTCACGCAGGTGGCGGATTCTATGGTCATAGGCATGGCGGATCACACGGTATGCATGGCCACCGTTGGGTTGCACCATTAGTCATCGGCGGAATAGTGGGGGCTGCTGTTTATAGTAATTATGCGAGTTCGCAAAATGTTTATCGCGAGCCAATATATGTGCAGCCACCGAATTATGTCCCCTACTATGCAATAACACCAGTTCAGCCTAAGGCTTATTATTGTCTAGACTACGGTGCTTATTACCCGCAAGTGACTACTTGCCCATCCCCTTGGCAATTAGTCAATTAAGTAGTTTAAGTTTTCAAAATAGGGACTATTCAGTTTTGATATTGGCTTGTTTAGCAACGGAGCTCCATTTAATGAATTCAGAACGTACATGTTGATCAAATTCTTCAGGTGTGCTGTGAATCATATCGATTCCCATTTTCCCCATTTTTTCTTTGACGTCTGGAGTAGACATGGCTTGCTTGATATCTAAATGGATTTGGGTGATGATATTTTTAGGAGTTTTTGCTGGAGCTAAAACTCCAGCCCAAAGAGCTGCTTGAAAACCAGGTATGCCGGACTCAGAAACAGTCGGGACATTTGGTAAAAGAGCAGATCTTTTCTGGCCGGAATAGGCGAGGGCTTTTAACTTACCCGCCTCAATTTGTTGAAGTGCTTGAGATGGACTGCCGATATTTAAATCAACAATACCAGACATCGCATCCATCATTGCGGGAGCCCCGCCGATATAGGGCACGTGAATCATCTTAATACCAAGACTTGATGCCATTAATTCACTGGATAGGTGATGTACCGAACCGTCGCCAGGAGTTGAATAGCTAATTATGCCAGGTTTTGATTTAGCTAGGGCCGCTAACTCCATTAAATTATTAGCAGGTAATTTAGGATTTGCCATGAGCAATAAAGGGGAGTCCCCGACCAGTGTTACTGGGGCGAAATCCTTGATTGCATCAAAAGGTAGTTTAGGTTTAATTGCCGCAATAACCACATGATTTGTCAGAATGACTAATAATGTGTAGCCATCACCTGGCGACTTGGCTACGATATCAGCGGCAATAGTGCCGGATGCTCCGGGGCGGTTTTCGACAACGACTGGCTGTTTCCACAAAATAGCTAATTTTTCAGACACTGACCGAGCAACGATATCTGCCATGCCGCCAGGTGGAAATCCAACGACTAAGCGAACAGTCTTACTAGGAAATGACTGAGCTGATACATTGCTGAAGAATATTCCAAAAAATATAGTAAAGATAAAACGGAGTAGGTTTGATTTCATAAAATAGTCTCCTGATAGTTGGTGAGCCATGGTGATGCTAATTCTAGATTCGGTACAACTCCAATTCCTGGTAATGTAGAAAGTTTGATAAGACCATCTGTAACAGCTGGGAGTGTCTTCGCTAATATCTCACGCAGAGGATTCTCATTGACATCGATTTCCAATAGGCCATTACCGCCAATTGCTGCTAACAAGTGGGCAGATGCCATCAGTCCTAGACCACTTCCAAGCCAGTGGGGACAGTAAGTTTTACCCTGCTCAATCGCCAATTTTGCAATTCCCCAATTTGCGCTAATGCCTCCCCATTTCCCGACATCAGGCTGCACTATATCTAACCAAGTGGCTTGAGTTTTAAAATCATCAGAACGAAGATTTTCACCACCAGCTAGTGGTTTATTCAGTATTTTTTTACAGGCAAGCCAATCTGCAGATGAGCTATCGGCTGGTAGTGGTTCTTCAATCCAACGCAGGGAAAATTTTTCTAGAAGTGGCCCCATTAACTGAATTTGTTCAATATTCCAACCTTGATTGACATCGACCATGAGAGATTCATTGGGGCGCAAATTTGCGGCAATCGCGGTTAAATTATTGATATCAATCTGGGTATTAAAACCAATTTTTTGTTTAAAAGATAAAAATCCATTTTCTCTTGATTGGTTGACGATAAGGGGGCCATCAGCAGGATTGAGTCCGCTTGCATAAACTGGTAGATTACGAAGATTTCCACCCAGACAAACAGCTAGAGGTAGTTTTTGTTTTCTGGCGTACAGATCCCAAAGTGCGCAATCGATACCCGCAATCGCCGCCGAAAATGGGCCAAATTCACCAGTTTGGATTTGCAGGGGATGGGTTGACTTTTGAAGCAACTGCCAACAAGCACTTGGCTCTTCAAAGAGTTGATCTTTTAATAGTACAGTTAGAATTTGATGAACAATCTGAGCGCGGTGAGGTGCTCCAAACGCGGGCATTGTGGCATATATTTCACCCCAGCCAAAATGGCCGTCAACATCTTCTAGCCGAACTAAAAGCGCTACCCGTTTATTAATTGTTGCAAGACTTGACACGACGGGTTTATTGACTGTTGCTTGGTAAATATAAGTTTCTACACGCTTGAGCTTAATCGCAGCAATTTTTATATGGGGGGTGGCCAGGTATTTTGCAATGGGAGCGGGAATCATGATTTATGGTACACGGAATTCATGCAGGATATCTAAATCCGGATCACAACCAAGGCCTGGACCTGAAGGAATATCAATTCTGCCTTGGCGCATTAAGATGCAATCACCTAATGGATTAGCACCTAGATCGGCAAACGAATACTCAATCATTGTTTCAGGTTGAAGGATAGCAGCTAGGTGAAGAGTTGCTAGTAATCCAGGGCCAAAATATGGAGAATGTGGCATGACTGGGGTCTCAAAGTGTTGACATAAGTCCATAATTTTTAACATTTCAGTAATACCTCCAATTTTAGTAACGCTAGGCTGTGCAAAATCTACAGAACCATAAGCGAGCATTTCTTCAAAATGACAAGTACTTATATTATTTTCACCGGCGGCTATTGCTATCGATTTTTTATCCCGAATTTTTTTTAGGCCACGAAAGTCTTCTGGCGGCCAAATTGGTTCTTCAAGCCAGAGAAGATTGCTGGCTTGCAATTGAGGAAGCATTTCCAGTGTTTGGGCAACACTCCAAGGACAATTAACATCCATCATTAATGGTAACTCTGGACCCATTAATTGACGCGCTGCCTGGACATACTCCGAACTTTGTTCGTGTAGCTTAATAGCTGTAAATCCTTTTTCTAGGGCTCTTTCGGTGTTGTGTTTGATAAGGTCGGTATTGCCGTACCGCATTAAACTTGCATACCCTGGTAAAGATTGATGTTTTGCCCCTCCGAGTAATTCACTGAGTGATTGTTGCTTGGCTTTTCCTTGAATATCCCACAAGGCAATATCTAGGCCAGAAAGAGCAAACGTGACTGCCCCAGTTCTTCCGAGAATATGAAGTTGTTTTTGTAAATTTGCCATTAAATTGGATATATCTTTTTCATCTTTACCCATAATGAGTGGAGCCACTAAATGCTCAAAAGCTTGGCGTGTTGCAGGCCAAATAGATAAGCCAAAAGCTTCACCCCAACCAATTAATCCAGTATCAGTCTCTATCCGAATAAAAAGGATTTCCATCTGCCGAGGTATACCAGCAAACGTCGGTTTAGGACCACCGATATCGTAGGGTAGTTTGATGGGAATTGCCTGAGCTTGCACGATAGTCATGCATTCACTTTCGAATTGTCTCCATTGTTATGCAGATACTTAAGCAACCATCATAGTTATATCAAAAGTATATACTAAGCTTGCCATAATCAAATTTTGCTTGTGTAGCAGAGGATTGTGCATCGTATTAAAATATGGCAGAGTGTTTATTGGCAATTAAATAATTATTATTATGAGGAAGTATGAACCCATTTAAATATCATCGGGCAGAAAATTTACAGCGTGCTAAAGATCAACAAAATTTAGACGAAAACGCCAAATATTTGGGGGGTGGCATGACTCTATTGCCAGCCATGAAACACGGTTTAATTCAGCCGAGCCAATTAATTGACATTAGTGCAATTGTTGAGTTAGGGAAGATACAGGTCGATGCTGTATCAGTGACTATCGGCGCAGCTACTAAGCATGATCGAGTAGCGACTAGTTCCCTTGTTCAAAAGGAAATTCCTGGATTAGCCTATTTAGCAAGTCAAATTGGTGATGCACAAGTTCGAGTACGCGGAACACTAGGGGGCTCTTTAGCAAATAATGATCCAGCTGCTGATTATCCCGCGGCTGCTTTGGCCTTAAAAGGACAAATCATTACTGATCGGCGCACGATTGAAGCAGAAGATTTCTTTACCGGATTTTATGCCACGGCTTTAGACGATGGCGAGATTATTCGAAAAGTACGGTTTATCAAGCCCGTCCAAAGTGCCTATGCTAAATTTAAGCAAGCGGCATCGGGATATGCCTTGGCAGGTGTTTTTGTAGCCCTATACCCCAATCAAGAAGTGCGCGTAGCTGTGACCGGTGTTGGTCAAGGGGTCTTCCGTTGGCTGGCTGCTGAGAAGCACTATTTCGATTCGAGTCAAGCCATTGATTTGCCATTAGAAAATTTAATTACAGATCTTCATGCTACAAGTAAGTATCGCGCTCACTTAGCGAAGGTTCTATTTAATAGAGCTGTAACACAGATCAAACAATATACATAAAGGTATTTATGATGCAAATGACAATCAATGGTGTAGTCCAAGAATTTGAGGTAGATGATCAAACTTTACTCGTTGAGGTATTGCGGGATCATTTTCATTTAACAGGTACTCATATTGGTTGTGACACTAGCCAATGTGGTTGTTGCACTGTCCTTATGAACAATGAGGCGATTAAATCCTGTACGATGCTAGCAGCGCAAGCTACCGGTTCACAGATCGTAACGATTGAGGGTCTTGCAAGTGACGGCTTACATCCTGTTCAAGAAGCATTTTCACAGGAGCATGGCTTGCAATGCGGTTATTGCACTCCGGGAATGATTATGAGTACTGTTCATTTACTCAATCGGCACCCCGATCCTAGTGATGACCAAATTAAAGAAGGTTTAGCTGGCAATATTTGTCGCTGCACGGGTTATGTCAACATTATTGCAGCGGTAAAATCCGCTGCTAAAAAGATTCAGGAAAAAACTGTATGAACGCACATCTTCCATCGCAACTTGTATTAGATAAACAGTTATTACGTAAAGAGGATTTACGGCTGATTACTGGGCAGGGTAAATTTACCTCAGATTGGCATTATGAGGGGATGTGTTTTGCGCACATGATTCGATCGCCTTATGCACATGGGCAAATTAAGCATATCAATGTCAGTGATGTTCGAAATGCTTTGGGGGTGCTTCGGGTTATTACATCTGAAGATGTTGACGCTGCGAAGATGCAAACCCTGCCAAGTGGGGTAACCATTCAAAATTCAGATGGTCAAGCGCAGCACTTAGCACCGATGCCTATCCTGGCAAAAGGTAAAGTATTATTTGTTGGCCAACCGATTGCGATGGTTGTTGCTGATACCTTAGAGCATGCTCGTCAAGCAGCTGAATTAGTTCAACTCGAGATTGATATGCTAGATGCAGTAACCGATTACGAGTCAGCATTATCACCTGATGCAGTCCAGTTGCATGCGCATGTCCCGAAGAACTTATCGATTCATTTTAGTAAAGGCGATGTGCAGGCTACAGATAAAGCTTTTGAAGAAGCTCATTTTATAAGCCATATGAAGATTAAGAGTCAGCGATTAATTGGCTCGCCAATGGAGTTACGTTCAGTGCTTGCGAAGTATGATGCTACTCAAGATAAGGTCACGATTCATACGCCCAATCAAGGAATGCTTGGGATGCTCGGTGCATTAGAACAAATTACAGGTATTAAAAAAGATCAGATAGAAGTAATTGCCCAGGATGTTGGCGGTTCTTTTGGTATTCGGGCAGGTGCATACAGTGAGCACGCCTTAGTTATTTTAGCGGCCAAATTAATTGGCCGACCTGTTAAATGGGTTGGCACTAGATCGGAGGTATTTGTATCGGATTGGCATGGTCGGGCACTGGAGTTAAATGGTTCGATTGCACTGGATGCGAACGGTAAAATTTTAGGACTCCGGTTTGATGACAAGGCTGATTTAGGGGCATTTACTTGTTACTTTGGTTCCTTCATTGGAGCAAGGAATATCTCAATTACCATGAATGGGTATATGACATTCCAGCCTTATCGATGCGCTCAGAACTGTATTTTACAAATACGGTTCCTGTGTCCGCTTACCGAGGCGCTGGCCGGCCAGATATTGCCTATGCCATAGAACGTTTAATTGATCACGCCGCACATGAACATGGCTTTGATCTGGTTGCACTTCGACGAATGAATTTCATTAAGCCAGAACAGTTCCCCTATGACAATCACATGGGTTCTGTTTATGATAGTGGAGAATTTGAATTACTGTTAAAGCGCGCAATTGAGGTGAGTGATTTCAACCATTTTGAGTCCCGCCGCGCTAATGCTGCTGCAAATAATCGCTTGCGCGGGATTGGCTTAGCGTGTTTTATAGAATGTTCTGCAGCTGGAACGACTAATAAAGATCAGGTATTAGGTCGGTTCACCAAAGATGGCGTTTTACAAATTTTAGGTGTAACTGGAGCTTCTGGGCAGGGACATGAAACTTCGTTTGGTCAGATCGTCACAACTGCGACAGGCCTGCATGCAGATCGAATTGAGTATCTTGCTGGACCAGCCAGTAAAGCGTTGATTGGAAGTGGTACAGGAGGCTCTAGGTCTTTATATGGCGCGGGTAGTGCTGTGCAAAACTTATGTGAACAAATTTTAGAAAAGAGTAAAGAGTTAGCTGCGCAACATTTACAGGTTGAGTCTGAGGATTTACATTTCGATCATGGATCTTGGCATTTATCTGCTAAGAATGGTTCTGTTTCGTTAGACGATTTAATTAAAAAATTCCAACCGGTTGATGCCAGCGCACATCCTTTAGATGCCCAAGGTGAAGCATCATCAGGCTCAACATTCCCCAATGGTTGTCACATTGCTGAAGTAGAGATTGATCCAGAAACGGGCGTTTGTGAAATTGTGAACTACACCGCCATAGATGATTTAGGAGTAGTCATTTCTCCTAAGCTTGTGAAGGGTCAGATCCACGGTGGGGTAGTCCAAGGGATTGGTCAAGCCTTCTTTGAACAAGCCATTTATGATGAGTCTGGGCAATTATTGACTGGGTCTTTTATGGACTATGCCATGCCAAAAACGGGTTGCTTAATGCAGATTCACAGTGAGCATATCGAGGTTGTTACTAAATCTAATATATTGGGTTCAAAAGGCGTTGGAGAGTCAGGCTGCTCTGGATCACTTCCAGCATTATCAAATGCTGTCATTAATGCATTACGACCAAAAGGAATATGGGAGATGGATATGCCATATACTCCACCAAAGATTTGGGAAGCTTTGCAAGGCTAGCTGGGGAGCCATGGGCAAAGATCCTTGCTCATGGCGA
The DNA here is from genome assembly GCA_009927445.1 of Betaproteobacteria bacterium. Lineage (GTDB taxonomy): Bacteria > Pseudomonadota > Gammaproteobacteria > Burkholderiales > Burkholderiaceae > Polynucleobacter. The sequence continues at coordinate 25,743 of RFMZ01000222.1, read as the reverse complement.
TAGATTGTTAACGTAGTGATTAGCGCACTGAGTTAGCGCATTACTGATTACAGTGACTGATCGTAATTACTGAGCGCGTTCGATAGCAGCTTCTTTAACAATACGGTCGAACTTTCTCATTTCAGCTTTAAAGTAAGCATCAAAATCCTCAGGGCTTCCTCCGGCTGGATAAATCCCTTTACTCTCTAAATTACTTTTCGTTTCAGGATCTTTTAATGCAGCTTGGAAAGCGGCATTTAAACGAACAGCAATTGCCTTGGGTGTGTCTGGAGGAAGAAACACGCCAAACCAAGTATCAATTTTGATACCTGGCAAGCCGACTTCTGCCATTGTAGGAACATCAGGAGCATCCTTCAGTCTGTTCGGAGCTGCGATGGCAATAGCACGTAGCTTGCCTGCTTTGACTTGTGGAAATGCAATAGATGTGGTCATGAACGTTGCTTCAGTTTGCCCAGAAATAGCGCCTGTCATTGCCTCAGGGGAGCCTTTATAAGGGATGTGGGCTAATTTAACCTTAGCTTCAATATTAAATAATTCACCTGCTAGGTGACCCATACCGCCGACTCCCCAAGACGAGTAATTCAATTTTCCAGGAGCGGAAGACTGAACGATTGATAAGAATTCTTTCATATTGTTGGCTTTGACATCATTATTGAGAAGCATGACAAGCCAAACATTACCAAGATGAATTACTGGAACATATTTTCTTGGGTCGTAGTTAAGTTTTCTAAGGAAAGGGTTAGCTGCTACAGATGCTGAAGAAAAGATGAGGGTATAGCCATCTGGTTTCGCATTAAAGCCTTGCTCTTCACCCAACACACCGTTGGCACCCGGCTTATTTTCTACGATCATTGGTTGGCCCAAATGAGTCGACATAAATTGCTGAATAGTGCGCGCGAAAACGTCCGATGTTCCGCCAGCACTCATTGGTAATATCCAATTGATAGGACGGTTTGGATAGGGTTTTTCTTGAGCGACAGATAAAAAACTCATTGAGGAAAGTAAAGCAATAAGCAGAGTGTTGCGTAAAAAATTCATGGAGATACTTTCGATAAGAAAAAATTGATTAATAGATAAATTACTGTGGTTGGAAGTTAATATCTTTTACAAGCTTGCCATATTTTGCATAATCTTTGTTAATTAGGTCAATAGCAAACTGCGGCGATTCAGTTGCGACAGATAGGCCCATTTGATTTAATTTATCGGCAATACCTGGAGACTTTAGTGCAAAGTTAATCGCATCATTCAACTTTGCCACGATAGGTGCTGGAGTTCCAACTGGAGCAATATAGCCAAACCATCCGTTGGAAAGCCAACCGGGGAGAGTTTCAGCAATAGCCTCAAAATTAGGATTGATAGCAACTCTTTTTTCATTAGTAATTCCGATCATTTTGATATTGCCGCTTTTTACTTGGGTGATTTGGCTAGCAATACTTCCGATACTCACCATGATTTGACCGCCCATTAAGTCATTCAGCACGGGCGCTGCTCCCTTATATGGAATATGACTAAATTTAATATTTGCTGCTTGTGCAAAATGTTCAAATGTGAGGTGCGGAAAACCGCCTTCGCCGTTGGTTCCAACGGTTAACATGCCGGGATTCTTTTTGGCCCAGTCAATCATTTGAGGAACGGTACTAAATGGCGCTTTATTACTAGCAGTGATAGCTAAGTAGTTGAATGTTGAAATCGTGATTGGGGCAAAATCCTTGAGGGCGTTATAGGGCAAGCTTTTCCGTGTATGAGGTAAGGTCACTAAATTGCCGCCCTGACCAACACCAATGGTGTATCCATCTGGCTCTGCTTTGGAGATTAGGTCCGTTCCAATAATGCCAGAGGCTCCAGGGCGGTTTTCGACAATGACTGCTTGGCCTAATCGCTCGGACATTTTTTGTTCGATCATTCGGGACATAATATCGCCAGTTTCACCTGGAGGAAAAGGTACGATAATTTTAATTGGTCGAGATGGATAGTTATCTGCTAAGGCGCTAATGAAAGGCCATAGCGTAGTCAAAAATAGAGCGGATAGAAGATATTTTTTAAACTGATTCATGAGATTTGACCATTAGTAGAAATTCGTAAATAGTATATTGGAGTTTTCAGCTCATAGGGACATTAGATAGTAATTCGGTAGGAGCTTGCTAGGGTTTATCCTAATATTCTGGGGCGCCTTAAAGGAGCAAAGTATATGCATATTCATGCATATAATACGACTTTATTTTAAAAAATGGCCATTAATCAAGAACTCGATTTGATATTTATTAAAGCTGCTAGCTTTTTTAGCGTCTTAGCTGAGCCAACACGCTTAAAGATTATGCATGTCCTTTGTGATGGGGAGCAGTCTGTCAGTCGGGTTATGGAAGAAGTAAATTCCTCACAAAGTAGTGTCTCAAGACATTTAGCAGCGATGTGTAAGGTTGGAGTCTTAAGTCGGCGTAAAGAAGGTTTGATGGTCTTTTATCAAATTCAAGATCAGCAAGCTGTCGAATTTTGTCGCACCATTTGCGTTGGAATTGCAAGTGACGCCGATGTGAGCGATCTCGTTTTACCAAACAATACGAATCATCAAAATCGGCCAAAACATGTCCTATAAACATCAACCTGGGGTAATTAAAGCGTCCCCAGAAAATTATATTGATCAAGATTTAATCATGCAGGTAACTCAAAAGGGCCTAAATGAGGTTCGTAGAGGGTTTCTCCGAAAAAGTTTTACATCCGCACTCGGCGTAGTTGCGAGTAGTGGACTAGTTGGATATGTTAACGCTGAAGAAAAAAAAGTCTTAGAAGGTGACCCGGCGATTTTAGAAAAGCAAGATTGGCAAACGACGCTTGGTAAGCCTGTAGTAACAAATCCATATGGCATGCCATCAAAATTTGAAGATAATCTGCAACGTCGAGAATCACCAGGATTAACGAGAGTATCGGCGGCATCTGTTTCCTTTACGCCACTGCAAGCACTATTTGGAATGATCACGCCAAGCGGCTTACATTTTGAACGCCATCATCAGGGTTGGCAGGATATTGACCCAACAAAACATCGTTTGATGATTAATGGTTTAGTGAAGCGCGAAACAATTTTTACAATGGCTGATTTAATGAGATTACCCTCAGTATCCAGAATTCATTTTATTGAGTGTGGAGCGAATACAGGACTCGAGTGGGGTAATGTCGCTGTTCCAACAGTGCAATATACCCATGGCATGATTTCTTGTAGTGAGTTTACGGGTGTCTTATTGTCCACATTGCTAGATATGTGCGGCGCTGATTTAAAAAAGGGCAAGTTTGTATTAGCAGAAGGTGGCGATGGCTCAGGATTGACTAGAACGATTGCAATGCGTACAGCCCTTGATGATGTAATGGTGGTTTGGGGTATGAATGGTGAAATGTTACGACCAGAAAACGGCTACCCACTTCGTTTAGTCGTACCCGGTGTACAGGGCGTCAGTTCTGTAAAGTGGTTAAGGCGAATAGAAGTTGGGGATATGCCATATGCCACAAAAGATGAGGCAATGCATTACATTGATTTATTACCGAATGGACTACACCGTCAGTACACATCTATTCAGGAGTGTAAGTCAGTAATTACATCGCCGTCAGGTGGGCAACAACTCTTGAGTAGGGGTTTTTATAATATTAGTGGCATAGCATGGTCAGGTAGGGGAAAGATAAAGCGCGTGGATATTTCTATGGATGGTGGTCAAAATTGGCGGTCAGCCAGGTTGCAGGGACCCATCTTAAATAAAGCCGTCACACGTTTTAATATGGATTGGAATTGGGATGGCAAGCGCAGTATTTTGCAGTCCCGGGCAATCGATGAAACAGGCTACGTTCAACCTACCCTGCGATTGTTAAGAGAAGTTCGTGGGACTCGGTCAATCTATCATAACAATGCAATCCAATCTTGGCTAGTCGATCTCAATGGTGAGGTGAGTAATGTCCAGACGATGTAAGCATCAAAAAATAACTATATTCAGTATAGGTATTTATTTAATTTTTAGTTCTTGGGTTTTGGCCCAGGATCAACTTCATACAAGGTATTCGAATATTGGCCGGCAGGCTACTCAAGCCGAAGTGGCTGCTTGGGATATCGATGTTCGGCCTGATTTTAAAGGTTTGCCAAAAGGCTCTGGAAGCGTGGCTCAAGGTCAAGAAATCTGGGAGGCAAAATGCGCTAGCTGTCATGGCGTGTTTGGAGAGTCAAACGAAGTATTTACGCCAATTATTGGTGGGACTACTTTAGAAGATATCAAGCGTGGACGAGTTGACTCACTCATAGATCGCAAACATCCACAGCGAACCACTTTCATGAAACTGGCTACATTATCAACGGTGTTTGACTATATCTACCGCGCAATGCCGTGGAATACACCACGAACATTATCAGTCGACGAGACCTATAGTACTCTGGCTTATTTACTGCACCTGACAGAAATGGTGCCAGCAGAATTTGTTTTAAATGAAGTCAATATGATGCAACTTCAAAATAAAATGCCCAATCGTGATGGGATGACGACTGACCATGGCCTGTGGCAAGTAAGTGGTAAACCAGATGTTCGGGCTGTAGCGTGTATGAAAAATTGTATAAAAGAGGTAAAGATAGAATCTTCACTACCTGACTATGCGCGTAATTCACATCATAATTTAGCTCAGCAAAATCGTATTTTTGGACCCTATTTAGGGGTCGATACGACTAGGCCACCTTTATTAGAACTACCGAACAATACGGGATTAATAAAAGTTGTCGCAAAAGATGTCCAGCGGACTTTACCAACAGACGATGTTCGGCAGGGTGGAGCATTATTCAAGAAAAATAATTGCGCTGCTTGTCATGGAATGAATCATAAAATACTTGGACCTTCTGTTGTTGAAATATCCAAAAAATATCAAGGGAAAACAGAAGCACTAGCTACCCTAACTAAAAAAGTAAAGAATGGTGGTGCCGGAGTTTGGGGCGTAGTGCCTATGCCGGCTAATCCTCAGTTAGCGGACTCAGATATAAAGGTCATATTAGAATGGATGATCAATCCTCAATAAGTGCAATATAAAAATAAGGGAGTAAGTATGGATTACAAACGTCGTCATATGATTAAAATTGGCACAGTAATTAGTTTGATGGCTAGCACAGGGTTAATATCATTCGCGCAAGCCAATGAATGGAATAAGGCGGCGTTTGATGGAAAGTCTTTGGATGACGTTTTAAAAGCTTTGGGCAGCGCTAGTGCAGAAAAGTCTGCGAGTATTACGTTAAATGCGCCGGATATTGCCGAAAATGGCGCAGTGGTACCCGTGGGTATTTCAACTACTTTACCAGCGAGCCAATTAGCGATACTTGTTGAAAAGAACCCCAATGTACTAGCGGCACAATTTATGATTCTAGAGGGTGCGCAAGCATTCGTGACTACGCGTGTCAAGATGAGCCAAAGTTCTAATGTGTACGCCTTAGTTAAGGCTGATGGTAAGTGGTTTGTAACGAGTAAAGAGATTAAAGTGACATTAGGTGGTTGCGGAGGTTAAAAGACGTTTGTGGTGATAGATAAAAATAACTAACGAGAGGAAATCATGGCTGATCCAATGCGTGTTCGGGCAGTTGAAAATGGCGGGGTCGTGGACGTAAAAATTTTAATGAAGCACGATATGGAAACCGGGCAACGTAAAGACGCTTCTGGTAAGGTCATCGCTGCTTGGCATATTGCCAATATTGTGGCGAAGATAAACAATAAAGAGGTTTTTAAAGGCGAGTTTGGTACGGCAGTATCTAAAGATCCTTTCTTGAATTTTAAGTTCAAGGGCGGGGCAAAGGGTGAAGAGGTAGTAATCACTTGGATTGATAATAAGGGCGATACAAGAACGGATAAGACGATCATTGCCTAGGCTAAAAATTGTGATCATCGTTACGATCATCGTGCATGCCGTGCCAATTTTTTTCACCTGTGGTGTTTGATTTGAAGCAACATCATGCAGTAATTTTTGTTTAACCTTGAAGCCGGCGATCCATCCAATTTGTAAATAACTAGAAAATAATAGAATGACTTTAAATCGCCGAGATTTCCTACAGGTATTATCTGTTGCCGCAGCTAGTGGCATGATGCTGCGGCCGGAGTATGTTTCTGCTCAAGCAGCCGCAAATCAATTCTATGATTTACCTCCTTTTGGTAACGTCCACTTATTACATTTCACAGACTGTCATGCGCAATTAAAACCCATCTATTTTCGGGAGCCAAATGTCAATTTGGGATTTTCAGGTCAGTTTGGTCGGGCTCCACATCTGGTGGGCGAGCATTTGTTAAAAGCCTTTAAGATCAAGCCTGGCTCTAGGGATGCTTATGCATTTACCCATTTAAATTTCCAGGCAGCTGCCAGAAATTACGGTAGGGTAGGCGGATTTGCGCACTTATCTACCTTAGTAAAAAAAATGAAGTCTTTACGTCCTGGGGCATTATTACTCGACGGTGGTGATACTTGGCAGGGATCTGGTACGGCTTTGTGGACCAAGGGACAGGATATGGTTGATGCTTGTCTAGCATTGGGCGTCGATGTGATGACAGCGCATTGGGAAATGACTCTTGGGGCAGAGCGTGTGCAAGAAATTATCGAAAAAGACTTCAAGAATAAAGTCTCTTTTTTGGCGCAAAATATTAAGACAAATGACTTTGGCGATCCAGTCTTTGCACCATACATCCTGCGTGAGATGAATGGTGTTTCGGTAGCTATTATTGGTCAGGCATTTCCCTACACGCCAATTGCAAACCCCAGATACTTAGTACCTGATTGGACTTTTGGAATTCAAGAGGAAAATCTCCAAATAGTGGTTAATGAGGTGATCTCAAAAGGCGCTCAAGTTGTGGTACTCTTATCCCATAATGGTATGGACGTTGACCTCAAATTAGCAAGTCGCGTTACTGGGATCGATGCCATTTTAGGTGGCCATACGCATGATGGTGTGCCGGGTGCCATACCAATTAGAAATTCGAAGGGCGTAACCTTAGTTACTAATGCTGGGTCAAATAGTAAATTCTTAGGAGTTTTAGATTTTGAAGTGAAGCAGGGAAAGATTGTAGATTTTCGTTATAAATTAATGCCAATTTTTGCAGATTTGATACCTGCTGACCCACAAATGAATCAAGTGATTGATCGAGTCAGGGCGCCGTTTGAAAAGAGATTATCAGAACCTTTAGCCGTTACGGAAGGTTTACTCTATCGTCGGGGAAATTTCAATGGTAGTTTTGACCAGTTGATCTTAGATGGTTTAATGACTATGAAAGACACGGAGATTGCGTTTTCTCCGGGATTTCGGTGGGGCACCAGTTTGTTACCAGGACAGACTATAAGAATGGAGAATCTGCTGGATCAAACGGCTATTACATATCCATACACCACGGTTAATATGATGACAGGTGAAATGATTAAAACTATTTTAGAAGATGTGGCAGATAATTTATTTAATCCAGACCCTTATTATCAGCAAGGCGGTGATATGGTGCGTGTTGGCGGTTTGCAGTACGCTATTGATCCTACTGCAGCAGCAGGAAAAAGAATCAGTGAGATGAGATTAAAAAATCAGTTGATAGAAGCACAGAAAACTTATAAGGTGGCTGGTTGGGCGCCCGTATCTGAAGAGGCAATGAAACTTGGTGGTGAGCCAATTTGGGACGTTCTAACTAGGTATCTCAAAGATATCAAGACAGTAAAAGCCAGGCCATTAAATATGCCAATAATCAAAGGGATTAAAAATAATCCAGGAATTTCATAAGAAGGAATTGTCATGAAAATATTTTTTAGCAAGTTGGCAGTAGCCTTAATATGCTCTTTTAGTATTTGCACTTTTGCAATAGCTGATCAGGTGGTTTATCACATTGATCAATCCCAGATGCAAGGGTTAAAGGGTTTGAGAAATATTCGAAATCATTTGGATGTGGCACCAGAAACGAAAATTATTGTAGTAACGCATGCTGAGGGAGTCGATTTATTAATGGATGGGGCTAAAGACCAAAAATCTGGCACCGAATACGGACCATTAATTACCGCTTTAAAGTCACGTGGAGTTCGCTTTGAAGTCTGTGAGATTACTTTAAAAAATCGGCAACTTAAAAAAGAGCAGTTTATTTTAGATGCCGATTTCACACCCTCTGGAGTTGTTCGAATTAGTCAATTACAAAGTAAAGACCGGTTCGCTTATATTAAGCCCTAAAAAAAATTGAAATATTTCCAAAGTTTTTGTTATTTTTTCTTGGGGGTTCTTGGCCACCTTGGGTCAACTTTTGCGCAATTGCCGATGCAAGCAATTCAAGTTTCCGAGAGTAGCTATTATGTTCAAGGATTCGCAGCATTAGGAAATAGTCAGAATAAAAACTTTATTTCGAACGCTGGCTTTATTATTGGGCCAACTGGTGTTGTTGTAATTGATGCCCTTGGCTCACCAGCAGTTGCCGACGAGTTGATTTCAGTGATTCGGAAGATTACTGTCAAACCGATTACCCATGTCATTGTTACCCACTATCATGCAGATCATGTTTATGGCTTACAAAGTTACAAAGAAGTTGGGGCGCAGATTATTGCGCATGCTCTAGGGAAAACTTATCTATATTCAGATACAACTGCCTCGCGTTTAGCTGCATCGAAAATAAATATTTCTCCTTGGCTAGATTCTGTTGAGAAGATTATTCCGGCTGATTTATGGATAGATCGGCAATCCATCATGCAAATAGCTGGCCTAGATCTCATGATTAAGCCAATAGGACATGCACATACGGCGGAAGATTTAGTTGTTTACTTACCCAGTGAGAAAGTTTTATTTGCTGGCGATTTGATTTTTTCTGGCCGAATTCCTTATGTGGGTAATGCGGATAGCCTAGGCTGGATTAAAGCACTAAGAGAAGTGGCTCAAATGGATATTAATGCCCTTGTTGCAGGGCATGGAAAAGTTTCAACACAACCCCGCAAGGATTTACAGTTTGTGGAAAATTATTTACTATTTCTGCGAACCTCTATGAAGCAAGCAGCAAGTGAAATGGAGCCATTTGAAGAGGCCTATAAAAAAATTAATTGGTCCCAATATGCGCATATTCCATTATTTAATACAGCAAATAGAATCAATGCTTACAATATTTATTTGGCACTGGAAAAAGAGTAGTTTACTGGCTGAATTTTTGGTATTCAAAAAATTCAGCATCTACCATTAAGCCAAAGTTTTTTTGGATAACCTTACCTTGTGGATTAATTAAATAGGTTTCTGGGATACCTCGTCGCTTACCGATCTCTTTTGCTAGTGATTCAGTCATCATCGCCATCGGGAATTGATAATTATATTTTTTTTGATATTCGATGGCATTTTTAGGGTTCTGATCAATCGAGATTGCTAGGATGCGCAGATTTGAATTTTTTGTTTGTTCAGCGAGGCTTTGAAGATTTATATTTTGCTTTTGGCAATATGGACACCAAGAAGCCCAGACCTGGACTAAGATAAATTTATCTTGCCAGTAACTTGGAGGCAGGATAGATTGATCTAGTGTTTTGATTTCGCGAATAGTTAAGGAATCACCAACTTCAATGGCAAAGCTTGGATTGACAATTGCTAGGCTTAGTAGAATTAAAATTTTTTTCAGCATAGATGAGACTTCGATCACTAACATTTTTTGAGAATAATAAATAATTTATCATCTTTAAGCTCGCCACTGACATACAGATGACCCTTTTTTTTGCAGAAGTTTTTTAAATCATCTTCGGCCTTCAAATCAGTACAAATAATTAATAAAGTATCATTTACCGAGAGCGTTTGAAGGGCTTTTTTAGCATATAAAACTGGCAGGGGGCAGGTTTTATTCGAGGCATCTACAACTAGATTTGCCTCTATCATGATGGTGTAGGATTCATTTTCAATGAGCGTTTTTTTGGCGCGTATCTTTACGATTGGATTTAGAATGAATTATCCGGTCAGCGCCTAGTTAAAATTCTTCTTAAAGAATCTATTGAAGCAATCTTATTTAATCATACCTGCATTCTTAGCATCATCCATTGCCAAAGGTGTTTTTTCTTTCATAAATGCTGGTATTTTAGCTAGAGGAATATCGACCAGCACAAAGCCAGCCTCTTCTAGACGTTTTTTTGTTTCTAGATCAGCATTGAGGCTTGCAAAATAATCGGACATTTTTTGTTGTAATGCCATCGGCGTTGATTTGGGCATTGCAATACCCCTGTAAGCGCCATCGACCCAATTTAAACCAAGTTCCCTGAAGGTTGGGACATCTGGTAGTGCGGGATGTCTTTTCTCAGTGGCAATTGCTAGCGTACGTACTTTCGCTTTTTGTTGGATTGCTAAAGGCAGATATCCCATTGCACCGTCAACGTGCATGCCAATCAGAGATGAAATCAAATCACCAGTTCCTTTAAATGGAACATAGGACACTTTTACTCCAGCTAATTTATTTAAGCGTTCGGTGGCCATATGGTTTGCAGAGTACTGGGCTGATCCCGCCAAAGTCATTTTTCCTGGATCTTTTTTAGCCGCATTAATAAAATCTTGATACGTTTTATATGGACTGTCAGCTGATACCATCAAAGCGTCAGGTGTGAAGTGGTAGTAGTAAATTGCGTTAATATCTGTCGTTTTAAATTGAATACCCTCTTGCAGAGGTTGTAAGATGATATGTGGGATATTGACGCCGACCACTGAGGTTCCATCTGCAGGATATGTGTTTAATTGACTCCAAACTAAAGCTCCACCTGCTCCAGCCCGATTAATGACTAACATTTGTTGATTATATTTTTTCAGTGAGATATCTGATTGCAGTCTTGCTACTATGTCGGATTCTCCGGCTGCTGGAAACGGGATGATGTATTGAATTGTTTTATCAGGTAGTGGCTGGGCAGCTAAGGTACACATAAAAATATGTGTAAATAGCACAAATAGCGATTGCATCAATTGAGAAAATTTCATGTGAATTTCCAGTTTAAAATTACTAAAAATAAAAGCTTAAGTTATATTCTAAGTTGGCGTATATTTGCCTGTTAGCTGAGGCGTCAAGCCTTTTAATCCTTTTTGTTGACGATCCAACCTTGTTTCTCGGGCCCAAGTTCTTTGAAGGTCATCTCTAACCGAAATCGTTAATCGGCCCAATCCCTCTACCTCTAGATCGACTTTATCTCCATTCTGAAAAGCTGATAGGCCACGGTGGTTTGTGCCAGTTGCAATAATGTCGCCTGATTCAATGGGGTGGATTCCTGAAATCCACTCGATACATCTTGGAATACGATGCGCCATGTCATCGGTATTGAAGTTTTGTTTTAAGGCACCATTCACCCAGAGCTTGATTTGAAGTTTTTGTGGATCAGGTATTTCATCAGCAGTCACTATATATGGTCCAAGAGGTGCAAAAGTGGCTCGTGATTTCATTTGATAAAACGTATTTCCATCGGGCTTTACGCCCCTTGCAGAGCCGTCAATGAAGTTTACATAGCCAAAAATATGCTCCATCGCTTTCGATTGGGGAATAAAACTGCCACCTTTACCGATTATTAGTCCTAGTTCAGCTTCACCCTCAAAAACACTTGCAGGGATATCCGGAAGGATCATAGTTTCACCGTGTCCAATAATACAGTTTGCGGATTTATGGAAAGCATTAATGAGAGCCGGTTCTGAAAGAGTGCCATCCTCCATATAGTTAACAGCCATACATTCAATGTTGACTGGCTTAGGAAGTGGTGGTCGAATCTTTACCTGAGCGATTGGAAAGCCCTTACCTGTATTAGAAGCTTTTTCAAGTTTTGCCCTAAAGTTTGAAAAATTACCGATTAGGCCATTCATTAGGTTACCAGGGCCTGTATGAGGAATATTTTGGACGAGAGGTGTTACATCGATAACTAGGTCATTTTTTAGAACACCTAAGCGAAAATCATTAAAGTACATTAATTTCATGGGTCTCTTTCTAAAATGTTGATTTCTTATTATGCAAACAGGCCTAATTCTTATAATATGACGATATCTGTCTTTTGGGTATCAATAAATACCCTATTTAAGACTAAAACATAGGGATTCCCCTGATTGGAAATTTGTCATATTAAAAACAGTATGAAAAGATTCAATGGAGAACACAATGGCAAACATACCCCAATCGCTTCAACGTCGCAGGATCGTTATATCTGGTCTTTTGGGTTGTTTGATTGCCCCAATTAGCCAAGCTTTAGAATATTCATTTAATTCGATAAGGACGCCAGTTAAAAGCCTTCTATTATCTGGTCGTTTAATGTCACAGAGCGGTGTTGCAATCCGACATGTAATGTTAGATTTTGGAAAAGATTATCAAGCGAGTACTGACGCTGATGGTCGGTTTATGGTGATATTTCCGAATGCTGACAATCTCCCATCGTATTGCACCGTTTACCAACAGCAAGGACTTCAAGCACAATTTTTTAGAACAAGTCAGAAGTTAGCCATACCTCTTTTGCAATTTCAAGAAGATCATGATAAATGGCTAAGATCCACCGTTGAGATCTATCAGCCATTAGCTTAGGAGTCTAACAGGTATTTTCCTAAATCAACGATGCCAACAAAGATGGCATGTTCTGATCATTGAGCAATGCATCTATTGATTATTTCAGCATGAAGACCCAGCTAATCTCTTTCTGATAAAAAGACTTAATAGATCGATCTCAAGTGCGCATAAAATATACGTACAAAACAATTTAATAGCAAAACTAATCTTTAGAAAATACATCAAAATTATGGGTTCAACAATCAGTGAAAAAATTCTAGCCAAGCATTCCAGTCAAGAGCAAGTGCAAGCTGGGGATGTCGTTGTCTGTTCGGTGGATTACGCGATGATGACGGATACGCGGTCTGTTAACGCCATTCAGATGATTAATAAGTTGGGTAGTAAGAACTTGAGTTTTGCAGGTCAGACTGCCATGGTCATGGATCATTATTCGCCGCCACCGAATGAAGAAGCGGCTCAAATTCACACTACTATGCGTGCTTTTGCAAAAGAAACCGGCACAAAATTATATGATATAGGTGAGGGTATTTGTCACCAGGTCCTTCCTGAAGGTGGTCACTTAACGTGTGGCGATTTAACAGTTGGCACTGATACCCACTCAGTGACTTATGGCGCTTTTAATGCCTTTGGAACGGGCATTGAAGGAACGGATGTGTCTGCAGTCATGGCTAGTGGAAAAATTTGGTTACGGGTGCCAGAAACTATTCGAGTTGAATTAAAAGGCCCACTTCAAGCTGGGGTATGGGCTAAAGATTTGACTTTATTTATGCTGGGAAAATTTGGTGCAGAGGGGCTTAACTATAAAGCGATTGAATATGTTGGTAGTGGTGTAGCGGCAATGGATATTGATGACCGTATGACTTTGTGTAATCATGCGGCTGAATTAGGTGCTAAGGCGGCCATATTAGAGGCTGATGAGAAAACATTGCAGTGGTTGCAAGCCCATGGGGCGAAGCCGCCTCAGCCAGTTAAAGCGGATCAGGATGCGGTGTATGCCCAGTCAATCGTTGTTGACACGGCGCAATTGGCTCCCCAGGTAGCTAGAAAGCATCAAGTAGATGATATTGTTTCAGCGCATGAGGTCACTCATCAAAAAATTCAATTTGCGCTGATTGGAACTTGTACCAATGGTCGATTAGATGATATTCGCCAGGCGGCAGCGATCCTTAAAGGACGACAATTAGCCCCAGGGGTTCGGATGATTGTGACGCCAGCATCTAGAAAAATATATTTAGATGCGCTGCGTGAGGGTTTGATTGAGATTTTGACGATGGCAGGTGCTTCTTTTGAAGCTGCTGGTTGCGGTACTTGTGTTGGTATAACCAACCATTTAGTGCCGGGTAATGGTGATACAGTGATTTCTACTGCGAACCGAAATTTTAAAGGTCGGTTAACGAATGACCGTGCGGAAATTTGGCTGGGTTCAGCAGCAACTGTTGCTGCCTCAGCATTAACCGGCTACATCACTGATCCCCGGACGGTATCAGGTGGTGAGTGGAGGTCTATCAAGTGAGTTCTACCAATTTAATTCAGTTATCTGGAAAAGCGTTTGTACTTGGCGACCACATCAATACAGACCTACATTGTTCGAGTAAATATCTTCCTGGTAAAGATGCTCTTTATGTGTCAAAGATTGCCTTTGAGCAAGCGAGTCCTGGTTTTGCAAATAGGGTTCATGAGCTTGGTGGTGGCATTTTAGTGGCCGGTGAAAATTTTGGGATTAATTCCTCTAGAGAGCAAGCCACACATATTTTGTTACTCATGAATATTCGGGTCATTCTCGCAAAATCATTTGGGAGGCAGTTTTTTCGGAATGCGATTAATAATGGTATTGCTGTTTTGGAGTGTGATACATCTCAGATTTTGGAGGGTGAGGATTTAGCCATCGATTTTTATGCTGGCACGGTCGTGTCGTCTAGTGGACTACGTTTACAGGCGAAGCCCTTGCCACCAGAAATTATGAAAATCGTAGAACTAGGTGGATTGATTCCTTTTTTGCAAAAGCATCCTGATTGGAGTTTTCCTGCATGAGACTAAGCCCTAACCAAAAAAGAAAAAAATTACGGCAGTTGATGGTTGCAAAGGATACTTTAATTGCTCCTGGTGTTTATGATGGCTATGGCTTGCGTCTAGTCCAGCAAGCTGGATTTTTAGCCGCTTATCTGACAGGTAATGGTGTATCAGCTGCATTACTTGGTATACCTGATGTTGGTCAAGTCGATTTGACCCTGATATCCGATCATGCTAGGCGTATTGCCTCTTGTGTTGATATTCCGGTGATCTGTGACGCAGATACTGGGTATGGCGGTATTTTAAATATTCAACGCACCGTTATGGAGTTTGAAGCCGCCGGGGTGGCGGCAATCCATATCGAAGATCAAGTTTTTCCAAAACGTTGCGCTCAATTCTCAGGCGCGCGGCAGGTGCTAGATTCTCGCCAAGCATTAGCTCATATTGAAGCGGCGATTGCTTCTCGTGTGGATCAAGATTTTGTAATTATTGCGCGCACTGATAGTGCTGCCAGTTTAGGTTTAGATGAGGCAATCAGACGAGCGAAAGCCTTTACTCAGGCGGGAGCAGATGCAATTTTTATCGAGTTAAAAGCGCATGCAGATGTTTTGTCGCAATTAAAAAAAATTCGCGAAGAGTTGGATGCCTGTTGCTTATTTAATATTGATGTGGGTGGACCGATTTCAGAACTTCAAGCATCAGAATTAAAGGTTTTAGGGATTGATATTGCAATACATCCTAATTTAGCGCGGGGTGTATTTGGCTTTGCTATGCAAAACGCATTACAACATATGAAAGATCATCAAAAGCTGAGTTCGCATGCTGATCAGATGTTTACTCCAAAGCAATATAACCAAGTATTAGGGCTTGAGGATATCGAATCTTGGGAAAAGCAATTTGATTAAAGTATCAAAAAATAGCCGGGAATCGATGTAATAATAAATAGCCCCACATGATTAGCTATCTAGATGGTTTATGCAGGGGCTGTTTCAAGAAATAATTTCCATTTTTTGGGGCCACTTGTATGCACTGATTCACCGGTTGAGTCAACCGCCACAGTCACAGGCATATCCTCTACAACAAACTCATAAATTGCTTCCATCCCTAAATCCTCAAAAGCAACGACTCGGGCTTTGCGGATAGCTTTACTAACTAGATAGGCTGCACCCCCAACTGCAATGAGATATGCTTTACGGTGTTTTTTGATGGCCTCAATGGCTACTGGGCCACGTTCTGCTTTACCAATCATACCTGCCAGTCCAACTTCTCCAAGCATCATTTCAGAGAACTTATCCATCCGCGTTGAGGTTGTAGGGCCAGCTGGACCAACAACTTCATCGCGGACCGGGTCTACTGGGCCAACATAGTAAATAAATCGATCTTTCAGATTTACTGGCAATTCTTCGCCGCGCGCGAGCATATCCATAATACGTTTATGGGCCGCGTCTCGACCAGTAAATATTTTGCCATTCAGTAAAAGAGTTTGTCCTGGTTTCCAGGATGCAACCTCTTCTGGAGTGAGGGTGTCAAGAAGCACACGCTTTGATTTTTCAACATCTGGAGCCCATGAAATATCTGGCCAATCAGATAGGGACGGTCGTTTAAAAATAGCAGGACCAGATCCATCTAGATGAAAATGCGTATGTCGCGTTGCTGCACAATTTGGAATCATACCCACTGCAAGGTTCACTGCATGGGTTGGATAGTCCATTATTTTTACGTCAAGCACCGTTGTCAGACCACCTAGTCCTTGGGCGCCAATACCTAGTTTATTCACTTTTTCGTAAATTTCTAAGCGCAGTTCCTCTAGGCGGTTATTGGGTCCACGGGCAATGAGGTCGGCAATGTCTATAGCGTGCATTAAGGACTCTTTAGCAAGTAGCAAGGATTTTTCAGGAGTGCCGCCAATACCAATCCCAAGAACACCTGGGGGGCACCATCCAGCGCCCATCGAGGGTACGGTATTTACAATCCAATCAACAATCGAATCACTTGGGTTGAGCATTACAAATTTACTTTTAGCTTCAGAACCACCGCCTTTAGCGCCGCAAATAACTTCAATTCCAGCACCATCCACCATTTCATAATGAATAACTGCAGGTGTATTATCTTTGGAATTCCTTCTGAGGCCAGCGGGATCATGTAAAACAGAAGCTCGGAGTGGATTTTCTTGATTTGTATAAGCCTCTCGTACCCCTTGATTAACCATGTCAGTAATATTCATGGTGACATTTTCCCAGCGGACATGCATGCCTATTTTGAGAAACACGGTAGCAATACCGGTGTCTTGGCAAATAGGACGCCTGCCTTCTGCACTCATTCGGCTATTCATTAGGATTTGGGCGATCGCATCTTTTGCAGCTGGATTTTTTTCTCGATCATAAGCACTTGCTAAAGCCTGAATAAAATCTGCTGAATGATAAGAACTAATGAATTGGAAAGCATCAGCGATGCTTTGAATAAAATCTTCTTGTTGAATTGGGCGCATAATTTGACTTTAATAAAGGACTGTTCAGTTTAAAATAGTAGGCTAATGATAACGGAACAACACAGAATTTACCATGTAGAGAGTTCGGTTTTTTTAAAACGTATCAGATTATTTGATTTTACATAACGGAGAGAAGATGATTAAAAAACCGGTGATTGGTTTGATGTTAGGGGATGTTACTGGCATAGGCCCTGAAGTAGCGGTTCGGTTACTAGAAAAAATAAAGAACCATCAAAGTACGCGCGTCGTTATTGTGGGGGATTTGCGAGTTCTTAAAGTTGGAATGGAAGATTCTGGGATAACAATTGATTTTCATCTAGCCAAAGATGTTGACGCAATTGATTGGACGAAGACTGGATGTCCGTTGATTGACTTACAAAATGTCGATCCAGCAACTATTGTGCGAGGTGCTACCTCAATTGAATCCGGTCGACTGTGTGGTGAAACCTTAAAAGTAATGACGGATTGGGCGCATGCTGGCAAATTGGATGCAATTTGCTTTGCGCCCTTAAATAAGGGAGCCCTCAATAAGGGGGGGTGGAAATATCGTGATGAGCATGAGATGTTCGCAACTTGGAATCATCACCAAGGCTATTATGGCGAAGTAAATCTCATTAAACTTTTTTGTACATTTCGAGTTACGTCACACATTAGTTTGAGGCAGGTTGTTGACATGGTCGTGCCAGAAAGAATTGAAGGGGCTTTGCGACTGGCGCACGAAACGATGCGAGGTTTAGGTAAGCCTAACCCAAGGATTGGGGTTGCCGCATTAAATCCACATAACGGCGAGGGTGGTCTATTTGGGATGGAAGAAATTGAAATTATTGCGCCCACGCTCAAGCGCCTCAGAGAAGAAGGGTTGAGTAGTGAGGGGCCGTTACCTTCCGACACAGTGTTCTTAAAAGCGCGGGCAGGTGATTTTGACGCGGTAGTGATTATGTATCATGATCAAGGTCAAATTGCGACCAAATTACTTGGTTTTACTGAAGGTGTAACGCTGACTGGTGGGTTAAAAACACTGTATACAACTCCGTCTCATGGCACAGCATACGATATTGTGGGTAAGGGAGTTGCTGACGTTGGGGCAATGCAACGCGCCTTTGATGTCATTGTAAACCTCGCCTTAGAGCGACAAAAATCATCTGATAAGTAACATGATAAAAATAGGAGATTCAAAAGTATGCAGGTAACGAAAATAGCAACACCCAGTGATGTTGAATCCTTAGTTTTTGATGATTTAATTCCTTATAACTCGAACTTGATGGAAGGTTTTAAGGCATTCGATTTACCAGGAATTGGCGCAAAGATACACGGAGTTATTGGCGGCAGTGGGCCCCCTTTATTATTAATTCATGGCAACCCTCTGACCCATGTGACGTGGCATAAAATTACTCCCACGCTAGCAAAGCACTATACCGTGGTAGCAATCGATTTGAGAGGTTATGGCGATAGTGAAAAACCGCTTGGTGGGGGCGATCATTCTGATTATTCCTTTCGAACAATGGCCAACGATGCGGTGCAGGTTATGCAAGAACTTGGGTACTCCAAGTTTCCGGTTGTAGGTCACGACCGGGGGGCACGCGTTGGTTTTAGAATGAGCTTAGACCATCCTGACAAAGTAACGCATTTCATTTCTTTAGATATTGTGCCTACGCATGAAGTTTTAACACGTGTCACGATGGGCTGGGGTCTTGAATCGTATCACTGGTTCTTCATGGCTCAAAAGGAGCCTTTTCCTGAGCGATTAATTTGCGGAGATTTAGATTTTTATATTAACTATAAATTAAATAAAAAAGGTGTTGGGTTAAAGATTTTTGCACCCGAAGCAATGGCTGAATATATTCGTTGTACAACGCCTGCGCAAATTCATGCAATTTGTGAGGATTATCGCGCTACCGTATCGATTGATTTAGATATGGATACGGCTGATTTAGGAATAAAAAAGATTCAATGTCCAGTTTTAGTCTTATGGGGCAGTAATAGTCACTGCGGAAGACACTTTAAACCGATTGAAGCATGGTCTAAATGGGCTGATGACTTGCAAGGCACTGACATCCCAACAGGGCATTACCCCCAAGAGGAGCGCCCTGATTTAATCTATAAAGCAATCAGGGCTTTTGTCAGTTAAGCACTCGCAGTTGAGAGGAGAGCAGTAAGCTCTCTAATCGAAGTTAATTGTTCGATGGATTGTACTACTGAGACAATTTTCTTCGAGGAGGCTAGAGAGAAATGCGCGTAAGCACAATTTTCTAAAAACTTATTAGCAACTTCGTCGTAGCTCATGGGCATTGCTGGGCTACCCCGGCCAAAATCTGCTGAGCCTCGAATCACTTGACCATTTTTAAGCGTTATTGTGATAATCGTAGTCATTTTATGAAAGCCGGCTTGCTCAGCCTCGTCATCGACTCCAAAATGAACGCGTTGAATCATTTCTTGCACATCTGCACGCAAAACCACTTCATCAGTAAATTCTGATAATCCTCCTCTACCTTCCAAGAGCAGTATTGCCATACAAAATTCCATAGAAAATTTTGCCTGTAGTTCATTTTGAGGTTGATGATGTATTAGGGCATTGGGCATATTATGATTCGTTCCAACCTTGACCGACACCACATCATTTGCAACAATATGATGGGCTTTAATGAGGCGTAACATTTCGGTCATCCCTGGGTGTGTTAAAGATCCGGAAGGGTGGGGCTTGATTGAAACTCCAGGGGAGGCAAATGTCCAAGGGTGTCCAAGTTTATCTCGAATAAAATCATCTTCAAAACCTCCGCCGGCGGCTTGAAAAAATCCTCTTGGCGCTTCTAAAATAATATCTGTAGCTGTCCATCCTAAAGCTGCGAACTCTGCGGCAACTACGCCACTTTCTGAAGCCCGGCCTGCATGAAAGGGTTTTGTCATTGTGCCGAAATTTTCTCGTAGACCAGCGGATTGGCTACCAGCAATTGATAGAGCACGACGCATAGTTTCTAAGTTGAAGTTTAGGATTTTTCCTGCAGCCGCAGCCGCAGCAAATGTGCCACAAGTCGCTGTCGCATGAAAACCAGTTTGATAATGTCTAGGGTTAATTGCCTCAGCTATTTTGCACTCGAGTTCAACCCGAGGTGATACGCTAAAAAGACGTCGGCACCAGAGGCATTGTTTTGCTCTCCCACAGCAAGAGCGGCTGGCAATGCTGGAGCGTAGGGTGAGTAAGAAGACCATATACCCGATCAGAAGCTACGGCAAGTTGCGTATCATCATAATCATCGGCATGCACACCAACACCATTAGCGAAGGCTGCAAAACGGGGAGCACAACGCAAATTGGACCCTATCACTGTAGCTGCACCTGAATTCAATCCTTGCGCATGGAGGTGTTTTCTGACTAGCTCGCCAGATTTTGCAACAGAGCCAGCAATCGCCAAACCAAGGCCATCGAGCATCGATTTTTTACCAAGGTCGAGAACATTCTCAGGGATATCTTTTAATTGTGTTTTACAAATAAAATTTGCAGCATAAGCGGTTAAGCTTTCTTTAGTTGTTGGTGTTACAGACATGTACTACACTCCTTTATTGATAAAATCAAAAGTATTAATTAGTGATGAAGTTGGCCGTCAATTGATTGGATTTCAGCAAATAGCTTATCAATTATTTGGTTTGAAATTTCTTCCAAATTGAATATCCGGTAGAGGCCAAAATTAAAATGAAGAGGGCTACACCTCCTGGGCGCTCTAAGAAGTAAAACATATTCCCAGCGCTTAATTGCATTGTTTTAATGGCTTCCGTTTCAAACATACCCCCAAGTAAAAGACCAACCACCATCGCAGATGGTGGGTAGTGATACCTTGCCATTAACCAACCGATTACTGAGAAGACGCATAAAGTGATTGCACCTGCAGTATTACCGTCGGTCGCATAACAGCCAAAAATGGAAATGATTAGAACGGTTGGAATTAAATACTTTAGGGGAACTTTAACAATTGAGCTAGCAAAGAAAATAAATATGAGGCCAACGGGAATTAAGATGAAACACTGGGCGATATTATTGATAATTAGAACATACACCAAATCTTTACTTTTATCGATAAAGCTCGGCCCGACGACAATGTTATGCATTGCAAAAGCTGCCAAAATAACGGCAGTAGCTCCACCGCCAGGTATTCCTAATGCGAGAGTCGTTGCCATTGACCCACCCTCACCACTGCTATTGCCAGATTCTGCTGCAATGACTCCTTCGATAGTTCCTTTTCCAAAGGAGTCTGGATCTTTTGATCTGCGTTTAGCATCCGAATAGGACAGTAGGTTAGAGACAGATGCCCCGACTCCTGGTGCTGCGCCGATGATCATGCCAATGATCGTTCCTCGCAACATAGTGATTTTGTGTTGAAAAACCGCCATAAAGCCTTGCATAATCTTCGAAGCGCTAAGTGTTCTAGCGTTCTCGTTATCAATAATAAATTTAGCACTAACAAGACCTAGAAGTTGGCTAGACGCAAGCAGCCCCATCAGCGCCGGTATTGGGCTAACACCATCTAGTAGGTCAGGGATGTCCATTGTGCCTCGAATAAAGCCAACGGTATTCATGCCAATAGTCCCAATGAGAACCCCAAGTCCGCCAGCCACAAATCCCCGTAACATCGACGGACCTGTTAGTGAACCGATCATCAACATTCCCCAAAGCGCAACACCAAACATTTCCACGGGGCCGATTTTAATCACTAGATCGGCAATTGGAACTACTAAAAACAATAAAACAGTATAGGAGATGACTGAGCCAATCACAGAGGCGCCAAGAGCACCACCCAGGGCTTCGTTATGCATGCCCTTACGGGCCATGGGATAACCATCGAAGGTAGTGGCTACGGCTGCTGATGTCCCGGGGATATTAATGAGTACTGCGGGTACTGAACCACCATAACCAGCACCTGTATAAACAGAGGTGAGAAAAATGATGGCCGATAAAAAATCCATATAAAGCGTTAGTGGGAGAGTTAGCGCCATTGCCATAGTGATTGAAATACCAGGCATGGCGCCAAAAAACAATCCAATCGCAATTCCTGGCACAACCCAAAGCCAGGTATCTAAAGATGAGCCGATTAAATTCAGGGCTACTAATAAAGCTGACATATCAAACATGGATAAACTTTAGTTTAAGTGAGTCGTTGATTGGATTTAAAGAAATAAGTTAGGCATTGGAAAGGTGATTAATAGCTGATAACCCTTAACAATCACTAAAGTAGTTACTATTGAAAATAGCCCTACAAAAAGGGGTCTTCTTTCCCCACAAATAATTGTTGAGATGGCTGAGAAAAACAGGACTCCGACATCAAAGCCTATAGTAAACATCAGATAAACTAAACCAGCCATCGCCAGCATGACTGCCACAATTTTAAGGAACTCTACAGTCGAAAGAGGTTCAGGCTTGAGTTCATCAGGAATATCTGCACTCCGAAAGCATTGCGGCAATATACAGACAGCTAAAATTAAAATACCAATGGAAACAGGTTGAATAATCAGCAAATTTTCAGGGCTAGTAGAAACGGATCTAGCATTCATCCAATACCAAATGACCCATGCCGAAATGATGATTAAGAATATTAAGTGGCCGTAGTCAATGCTAAAGCGAAGGTTATTTTTCACACATTGCCTTTACTAAAGATACGAGTATTTAAGCGAATTATTTTGCAAGAATGATATCAATGTGTTTGAGCAATGTATTCGATGCTTTGAGATATAGTTCTTGCGATTTTTGCGGCCCGAGCCAGGTCACCGGAAGGGCCTGCGCCTTGGCAGCGGCAATAAATTCTGGATCCTTAGACGCATCTGTAATGGCTTTGACTAAAATAGCATGACGATCTGGATATTTACTTTTTAGAGTGGCTGGCAGAACCCAACCGCGTTGTGAACCCGGAACCCAATCAATAGAAAGACTACGTTTTTTTGCATATTCTTCAATTTGCGGAGTATCTGCAAATTCTGGATCACGTTGATCATCAAATAAAACAAGTCCTCGAATCCGGTTTTTGATTGGCACAAAGCCCTCAGCACCTACTAGTCCAACATCTACCGTACCGCCTAAAACAGCATTTCTAGCTGGCCCGCCACCAGTAAAAGTTACGACGCGGACATCCTTGATATTGATTTTTTCAGCTTGTAAAAGTAGGGCTAAATTCATCAGATCAGCAGAGGCCGGTTGAACTCCAATACTAATACTTTTCGGATCTTTTTTTAACGCATCAATCACTTGTTCAATAGTTTTAAATTTAGAATCACTAGCGGTTGCTAAGATTGTAGAATCATTGGACGGCAAGTTCACCATTTCAAAGTCTTGCAATTTATAGGAGGCTTTGGTAATGCCAATGTTCAGTGGAATATAGTTCACTGAGGATGATAATATTGTGTAGCCATCATCTGGCTGTTGTAAAAAATAGGTATGACCTAACTGAGCTCCAGCACCAGCTTTATTAATAATTTGAACAGGTTGCCCTAAATATTTTTGTAAATAGGGGGCCATTAATCGAGCAATCCTATCGTTTTGTCCACCTGTTGCAAATGGTACTAAGACATTTACCGGTCTTGAAGGAAAAGCTTGCGCTAGTATATGAGTTGTTGATGTTGCAAGTAGGGCAAATATTACAAACGTTAAACAAACGTTAAAAGCTTTTTTGAAAGGGGACATAAACATGTTTTCTCCAAACTTAATTGATATTTAAGCGCTAGAATACCACTATTTTTAAAACATCGAAATAAGTTGCAATGCATATTTTGAAACAATTTGAGAGAGATATTTTTTTAAGTTTTCAGTCTTAATATGACGGTTTTCGATAAAACAGGGGCAGGTTTAGATTTAATTATGGAGGATCACTCAGAATAATAATTGAATGTATGCGCACTATAATTCCGATTATTCTACTAATTAAGGAAAAAAATGAAAACTTACCATATTGCATCAATTCCTGGAGATGGAATTGGTAAAGAAGTCGTACCTGAAGGAGAAAAAGTATTGCGAGCCTTGGCTGCCAAAAATCAGGATATTCAATTTGAATTTCAGCATTTTGATTGGGGTGGAGATTATTATCGATCGCATGGCGTGATGATGCCTGCTGATGGTTTAGAGCCACTTCGGAAAGTAGATGCGATTTTGTTTGGCTCGGCAGGCGATCCAAACATTCCTGACCATATAACTCTGTGGGGCTTACGATTAAAAATTTGTCAAGGTTTTGATCAGTATGCGAATGTCCGTCCCACGCGAATCTTACCTGGCATTCAAACGCCCTTAAAAAATTGTACGCGCGATCAACTTGACTGGGTAATCGTTCGAGAAAATTCCGAAGGAGAGTACGCTGGCTTGGGGGGGCGTGCCCACCAAGGTCACCCGATTGAAGTTGCATCCGATATGAGCATACTGACGCGCGTTGGTGTAGAGCGGATTCAGCGATATGCTTTTCGATTAGCGCAGTCTCGTCCCAGAAAGCATTTGACTGTTATTACAAAATCAAATGCTCAGCGCCATGGAATGGTGATGTGGGATGAAATTGCTGTGCAAATTTCTAAAGAGTTTCCCGATGTTACTTGGGATAAAGAGTTGGTAGATGCTGCGACTGCCCGCATGGTTAATCGACCGGAGTCTCTTGATACGGTTGTAGCTACCAATTTACATGCAGATGTATTGAGCGACTTAGCAGCTGCACTTGCAGGGAGCCTTGGGATTGCACCAACAGGTAATATTGATCCTGAGCGGAGATATCCATCAATGTTTGAACCAATTCATGGTTCAGCGTTTGACATCATGGGCAAAGGCTTAGCAAATCCGATCGGTACTTTTTGGTCGATTGTGATGATGCTTGAACATCTTCAAGAGCCTACTTTGGCAAAATTACTCATGCAAGTTATTGAGCAAGTAACGGCAAATCCAAGTCTGCATACCCGTGATTTAGGGGGTAAAGCAATGATGACTGAAGTTACTCAGGCAGTTTGTGCAGGCATAGAACGCAGCTAAGTATTCAGAAATACTTACTGAAGAATACAAAAGGTGGCGAGTTCTTGCTGATCGAGTTGCGCGATTAGACCAGTCTCCCACTCTAGGTAACGAGCCGCAGACTCTTTATTGCCATCATGTCGATCGTGTACAAAAAAAAGAAAATCAATACACTCAGAATCCGACGGAACTTTTGGACTTTTTTCTAAAGAGTGGCCAGCCTTTTGCCAGGCCATCAAACCCCCTGAAAGAAATTTAGCTGTAATTCCTAAACGAAGAAATTCTATTGCTGCGCAATAATTAATTGCTGGATCATCAGATACTACGACTAGGATTTTTTCAGGGCTGATATTTTTCAGATCCCGAGAGAGATTAGGACGAATAGACCAATGAGAGCCGGGAATAGAGCCTTGTCGAAACTGCATACTCGGGCGAAGATCTAGGACAAAAGCACAGCCTCTAGAAATAGAATTCATTAACTCATCACACTCAATTAGAGGTAATTGAATGGGTGTGATTGGGTTTGATGAGAGATCCAAAGAGCTCTCAAGACCATCCTCTAGAACGCATACATCATGGCCCATTTGTTTGAGCCAACTAGCAGTTGTATTGGCTCGAATACCATCTGAGTCAAAGAGTACGATGCGTGCATTTCGTACACCAACAAATTGATCTGTTGCCTGAATTAATTGCCCCCCCGGAGCGTGTTGCGCACCGGGTAGGGTTTTTTCTAAGAATTCTGGTTCAGTGCGAACATCACATAAAAATAAACTTCGGTTAGTTTCTTCTGCCCAC
>RFMZ01000143.1 GCA_009927445.1 Betaproteobacteria bacterium | reverse complement strand
GCAAATGGGTTCTCGTGATGCTTTTACTGGTTTCGGTTTATACATCAATATCCTTTTAGGAATTTTTTTGTTGGGCAGTTCTTTTGCGGGATTTTCGCAAACGGGAGGGGGTGAAAAATGGCCTGTGCGTCCAATAAAGATGGTGATCCCTTTTTCTGCGGGTGGCCCTTTAGATCATCTTGCCAGAAAGATAGGACAAAAATTAACTGATGCTTTAGGTGCTAATGTGGTGATTGACAATCGTGCTGGTGCGAATGGGATTATAGGATCTGATCACGTTGCAAAGTCATTAGCTGATGGATATACGATGCTGTTTATGACCGGATCTTTTACAGCAAATCCAGCACTTTACAAGAAATTGCCATTTGATCCCATCAAGGATTTTATTCCAGTCACTCAGGTAGGCCGATCATATGGCCTTGTTCTAGTTATCAATAATTCATTTTCAGTGCAATCTTTAAAAGATTTAATTGCACTTTCAAAGACACGAACAGGGCAGTTAAATTATGCATCTGGAGGGCAGGGAAACCTGACGCATCTTGCTGGTGAGTTATTTAATCATCTGGCAAATATTCAAATGTTACATATACCTTACAAGGGAAGTGGGCCTGCCATGACAGATGTTTTGGCTAAACAAGTTGATATGACTTTTGTGTCCACAGTTGGATCGATACAGGCAATTAAAGAAAAACGTGTTATTCCCATGGCGATCAGCAGTAGTATCCGCGTGCCCACTTTGCCTGAGGTACCAACATTTACTGAGTTAGGATTTAAGGAAATGGAACAAATTTATGGGTGGTATGGTATTTGGTATCCCACAGGAACTCCTGCTGATCGAGTCGAGAAAGTTCAGAATATTGTTCAACAGTTTCTTAAACATCCTGACATCAAGACGCATTTTGATGAAATTGGACTTATACCCGTTGGATCTTCCTCTAGCGAGTTTGCACAATTCATCACGGAGGATATCATGCATCAAAATAAACTTTTTAAAATTGCAAAAGTAGCAGCCCAGTAATTCAGAGCTCAAATTTAAATAAATAGGGATGATCGATGTTTGAATATTTTCCAAATAACTATACGTGGAGTTTGGCCGTCATGTCTGCTTTAAATCGTGGCGGACAAATTGCTGAAATTGACGAGGCTTGCCGTTCTCTAAAGGATTTTGCTGGGGTAAAGGCTCTGCATGGAGATATAACTGCTCAAAATGCTTGGTTTGAAAGTTGGGTGAGGATGGCTGAACGGGTTGAGCGATTAGCTCAGGCTGATGAAATGGCCGGTAATTTATTATCTGCTGGTCGTAAATTTTTAAGATGTGGATTATATTTTCAATTAGCTGAGCGGATGCCCAGTCATAAAGATCCTAGAAGGCTCGTCGCCTATAAAAAAGGCATTACTGCCTATGCAAAGGGATTGCAATATCGTAGAGAGCCGATTGAATATGTACAGGTGCCCTTTGAGGGCACGTATTTACCAGCAATTTTTATGAAAGCGCCTGGCGCAAGTAAAACGCCTTGCATGGTTCATTTCAATGGATTAGATCTAACCAAGGAAATTGTTTACTCTGCTATTGCTGATGAATTAAAACGTCGTGGCATATCTGTTTTAATTGTGGATCACCCAGGAGTAGGAGCTGCACTTCGCCTACAAAATCTCACGAGTGGCCCTGATACCGAGCGATCTGCTTCAGCCTGCGTGGATTATTTAGAAACGCGATCAGATGTAGATTCCGACCGAGTCGGAATTATTGCATTAAGTCTGGGTGGTTATTACGCGCCGCGCGCCGCTGCTTTTGAGAAACGGTTTAAATGTTGTGTAGCATGGGGAGCGATATTTGATTATGGCGCAGCAGTTGAATCGCGGTTAAAAGGGAGTGGTGAGCCTTCGGTACCTGGTTATGCTGAGCATGTTAATTGGGTATTTGGCACAGACTCCTTCGACAAAACGTTACAAATAGTTAAACAAATGACTTTAGAGCCAATCGCACATCAGATTACCTGTCCGTTACTGGTGGTACATGGAGAAAATGATCGTCAGATTCCTTTATGGCATGCTGAAAAAACGATTGCTGCAGCAGTAAATAGTGCTGATAAAGAGCTGAAAATATTTTCTTTATTTGATGGTGGCGCTGAACATTGTGGAGCTGACAATAGTACGATGGTTGTAGATTACATGACTGATTGGATTGCAAAGCGCCTTGGTGGATATGTCGAGGGTATAGTTTGATAAACCTATTTTAAGGGATAAGAATAATGAGTATCCACACCTTGCCTGTGCGCTTATTGTTAAACGTTGGGCATTCTATTGACCATATGTTTTTACTCATTTTTGCAACGGCTGTAACTTCCATTACATTAGAGTTTGGCTTTGCTAGTTGGGTTGATTTAATGCCTTACAGTGTTGGGGCGTTTGTACTTTTCGGTCTTGGTTCACTCCCCTCGGGCCGTTTAGGCGATTTATGGGGGCGCCGAAATATGATGATTATCTTCTTTATTGGGATTGGCTGCGCTGCAATACTAGTTGCCTTTACAAATAATGCTTGGCAAATGGCTGCCGCCTTAGCACTGCTGGGATTATTTGCATCGATTTACCATCCAGTGGGTATTCCTATGCTGGTTCAGCAAGTTTCTAATCCTGGTTTGACGATTGGCATTAATGGTCTAGCTGGAAATTTAGGGATTGCAACAGCCGCATTGATTACTGGATTTTTTGTTAAGTGGTTTGGCTGGCGATATGCCTTTGCAGTTCCTGGGTTGCTTTCGATTGTGCTGGGGTTCTTATTTATGTATGTCTGCCCAAAGGAATCGCAATCGCCATCTAAAAAATCCAAGAAAAGCGCCATTTCAGTTCCGCCAGCATTACTAGCGCATTTATTTATGGTAATGACGGCTGTTGCTGTAACAAGTAGTTTGATTTTTAACTTCACAACAAATGGTAATTTTCAATTACTGTCGGATCGATTTATTGGGTTAATCGAAGACCCAGCCACTTTAGGAGCTATGTTAGCTATCATTTATACCATTGCATCCTTTGCTCAAGTCGTGGTTGGAAACCTCATAGATCGTTTACCAATGAAAAAACTTCAGCTTTGGATAGCAATCATTCAGGTACCCTTATTGGTATTTGCGGCTTACACAGATGGATGGTGGTTATTTGTCAGCCTATTAGCTGTGATGATTTTTGTTTTTGGAGCGATTCCTTTTACGGACGCGATGATTGTGCGTTATGTAGACGACAGGCTTAGGTCCCGAGTAACTGGGATGCGGTTAACTGTTTCTTTTGGGATTAGTTCTTTAGCTGTTTGGTTGTTAGGCCCACTAGTTAAAGATATTGGTTTTGTCTATTTAATATGGTTGATGGTAGTCATTGCATTAATTAAGGTCTTAGCAATTTGCACCTTACCATCTGAAGAGGATTTTCACGTTATTAGTTAGTCCTCAGTTAGTCCTTTGGCAGATCTCCAGCAGCCAAGCCGAGTTGATGGATTTCATCGATTGACGGGATCGCCTTAGAGTAACGTTTTCCAAGCCAGGCATATTCATTCCCATAGAGTCTTGCGATGGGAGAATATTCTTCGGGAATGACCCGCTTAGTGATTGGGTCAAGAATACGATCTGCCAAATGAATGCCAAGCACTTCTCCTAAGATGAGTGCACGCCTATCGGATAGATCAATGATTTGAAAAACACGACACTCAAAACTCACCGGTGCTTCTGCAATGCGCATCACATCAATTTGAGTACAAGGCATTAATGTGATGCCAGCATAATCGATCTCACTCTCGTCAGAAGGAAAATCAGCTGAAGCAATGTGCATTGCGCCGATAATGCTTCTATCTACCATATTAATTGCAAACTGTTGTTTGCTACGAATGTTGTTAATCGTATCTTTAGATTTTCCATTTGGCCTATGACTAATACCTAAAATCACAATAGCTGGCTCTTCAGAAAACATGTTAAAGAAACTAAATGGTGCCGCGTTGTGAAGTCCCTCTGGGTTTTGGGAGGTAACAAAGGCCACTGGCCTGGGAATCACTAGAGCTGATAAAAACTTATATTTTTCTTGGGTAGAAAGGTTTTCAAGGTCAAAGTACATTTTAAACTTTATAGTATGTGAGAAGTGATTTTGATAAAAGATAAAACACTTAGGTAAAACACTTCGGTAAGATTAATGAGCCTTCAGTTTCGAGGAATTTATTCTTTTAGAGTATGTGTCGTAGTTTATTTAGCCATTAGTCATACATCAGTTATGTATCAGTAATGCATTATTTATTAGAAACATTCCACCGAATTTGATCAACGAGGGACTCAGCGACAATTTTAGAGTTCACAAAAGTTGCTTTGTTCATCGTTTTTACAAGAGCTTCTAGGTAAACTTGAGCCTTAGAATCTTTAAACTCTCTAGCCACCCAGAGCCACTTAAAAGCAGTACTCTCATCATATTCGTCGCGATTTTTATCAGAGTAGAACAAACCCAGAATAACAGCTGCGGCAACATTTTTCATCATTGCAGCATCTGTCAAATAAGTAATTGCTTCCTTCGTTTCATTAACACTTGTGGTGGGGTCCTCTAGAAGAGCCTTCCCTAAGTGAAACTTGGCTTCATCATTGATGTTGGAAGCCATTTTCCAGAAGTAGAGCGATTTGAATTTATTATCTTTGCCAAGTGCGTAGTTGGAGAGTAAGAGTCCAAATTTAGTTTGATCATTCGAGTTTAATTTTTTCGAGACCATGACAAAGGTATCGACCACAAAATTATGAAAATCTTGAGGGATTAATTTCTTCTCTACCATGCTAATCAGTTCTTCATTAGCATCCATTTCTCCCTTTAACACACGAATAATCAGTATCTTTACGGCCTTATCATATTGCCCAGAGCGCTTGAAATTTTGAGCATCCATAATTTTCTTTGTCGCATATTCAGGATCTTTCATCCAACCCTTCACTGTTTCTTGATATGACTGTGCAGAAACTTTTTGGATTAGGTTCGGATTTGGTATGGTTCCAGCAATCTCAATGGAATACACATGTATAGACTCTTTAATATTCTTAAATACTGGAAAGCCACCATCTATAAAACGTTCATTTTCAAAGGAGTTTTTAGTATGCAAGTAAATACTCTCACTCATACTGACCCCGCCATAGTCTGCCATTTGTTCGATGCGGGCAGCTATATTCACAGCTTCGCCAAGGAGGTCGCTTCCTTGAATCAGAACATCTCCAATGTGTAAGCCAATTCTAAAGCGCATTGATGGCTTGATTTTTTCGGCTAGGTTCAGGTCATAGACCATCCGTTGAATAAAGATTGCACACCTCAATCCATTGACTGGGCTTGAAAAATCCGCAAAAATCGAATCTCCACCTGTATTAAAAATACGACCATTATTTTTTGTAATGAACGGATCAATCAATTTTCGGTAATTGCGTAGAGCATTAATTGCTTCTTGTTCATTTGCTCCAACAAGAGCGCTGTAGCCTACTATATCCAAAGCAAAAATTGTAGTAAGTTTTCTATCGTTATCCATGGATGATTAATTTCGTTTCTATGATGTTCTTCGCCTACCAATTAAAAACAGGTGGTATCCCAATCAAATATTTGGTTTTTTAGACAAATATTTCATGATGCTACATTGTATAAGAATAGTCGAATTGATGGCAATACTTGTTATAGACTCCCAGAAACGGAGGAGAATTAGTTCCTATTTTCCTTCCATAACCCAAACCCCATCCCATTGAGCTGGCGGATCTGCTTGGAGTGTTTTGCACCGGTGGATATAAATTTCTGAGAGTTTATCTTCGGGGTGAAGTTCGAGAACTTTATTAAATGAGTTAGTGGCCTCGGACCATTTTCCAGCCTATACTTTTGAATACCTTCTCGAAATTGGTTAACAGCGTCCATCAGGTTAGGGAATGAGGATTCATCGTGGTAGTCCAGAACTTCGTAGATTGCGACAGGTTGTGTTTTGCCTTTAACAACCACAAAATCAACTTCTCGGGTTCGATAGGTACCCTTGAGATTTTTAAAGGTAAATTCACTAATGAGGATTTTTGCAGCATATTGTTTACAAGCTGACTCTAGTCTTGCCGCAAGATTAACTCCATCACCGATAATTGTGTAGTCCATGCGCTTTTTTGAGCCGATATTGCCTGAAACAACCGTATCCGTATTGAGTCCAATACCAATATCGATTGGCATTTTGCCATCGTTTAAACGCGTTACATTCCACTCTTTTAACTTACGAATCATCGATATAGACGCTCGTAGTGCACGGTCCTCGTCATCTTCGTGTCCCAGAGGAATTCCAAAAGCCGCCATGATGGCATCGCCAATGAATTTATCGAGCATACCCCCTTCTTTGGTAATGCAATCCACCATGAGTTCAAAATAGTCATTGAGCATATTCACGGTGCCTTGTGGCCCCAATTTCTCAGATAAAGTTGTAAATCCACGAATATCGGAGAATAAGACTGTTGCGGGTACACTTTTCCCACCCATCATATCTCCACCAGAGGACAGTAGTTGACTTGCAATGGATGGATCAATATAGCGCGACATGGTCGATTTCATGCGCTTTTCACTAGAGATATCCTCAATCATAATCATGGAGCCAATATTTTTTAGGTGAATATCAATGAGTGGCATCAGTGTTAAGTTTACAGAATGAAGTTCACCTGAAAAGGTAATCTCGGCGTCCATAATCACATCAGTTGTTGCATCACTAACAACTTGCTTTAGCTTGTCTAAAACCCAAGAATTTTCATTGCCAAAAAATGTAGTGGCATTTTGGTTAATCACTTGTTCAGCGCTAATACCTAATATATGTGCACCAGCTTTATTGCAAGTAATAATAGTATTTTCTTCGTTCAAAGTTAAAACCCCATTAGTCATCGACTGCAGCATACTGGAGTTATAGTTCTTCATATTTTGCTCTTTAGCAAAAAGGTCAGCATTTTGCAAAGCGATGGCTATTTTCGCAGTAAAGGCTTTTAAACGAGCTTCATCATCGGCATTAAAAGCACCAATTCTTTTATTTAAAACCTGGGTTACGCCTATAATTTTGTTATGTTGATTGACAATCGGAACGCAAAGAATCGATTTGGTAAAAAATCCAGTTTGTTTATCAAAAGCAGGATTAAAGCGCATATCTGCATAGGCATGGGGAATATTGATTGTTGCGCCATTTTGGAAAACTGCCCCGGCAATTCCGAGGTGGTTGGGGAAGCGGATTTCAGTTGAATCTAGACCCTGACTGACTTGGGACCATAGTTGATTTGTTTTTTCATCATTTAAGAATAGAGTTGAGCGATCTGCATCGAGCATGCGAGTTGCCTCATTCATGACCTTCTGAAGTAAAACATTAATACGTATTTCGGAGGACATTTCAGAAACAATATTCAGTAAATCTAATTCCCGCCTACGCTGCAACTGCATTTTTTCAATGGCTTGATTACTTTGGATAAAAAATGAGGAATGTTGCATGATCTGGGCCAAATGACTTAAATCACTTTTAGTGAACCGGCCCTGTTTTTTATTCAGTACTTGTACTACACCAATAATCTCTAATTGGGCATTTTGAATTGGTAGACAAAGCATATTACGGGTTTCATAACCAGTTTCTTCGTCAATACTTTTTTCAAACCGCGGATCATTTTGGACATCGTGAACAATAATGGATTCACCTTTAGAAAAAACAAATCCAGCAATACCATGCGTATTTAAAATCCGAATTTCATGTTTTAACTTACCTTCAGCCTTGCGAGAATAGAGCTCTTGAGATTCTGGATCATTTAAGAAAATCGTACTTCGGTCGCCTTGAGTTTGATCGGTGATGATCACGAGGAGTTCTGCTAGGATATCGTCAAAAGTGGACAGTCTGGCAAGTCTAGAAGATACCGAAAGTAAAAAGTCGGAGTTGACAGTCTGGGATTGTTCGAGTGAAGATTTAGCTAATTTGGGCATTTTGAGAATCATTCTAAAAGGATTGTTTAAGCCTTCTGGGGTTGGTCAATCTGATGTCGAAGGTTCGTTATTGTTTCTTTTAATTGCTGGATTTCCTCATGTGATTTTTGTCGTTCAACTTGAATCAGGCGATTTTTTTCATTTTGTTCAAACTGTATAAGACTTCGCAGTTCTTGAATCGTATTTTGTAAGTCGATGATTGGAGTAGTTTTGGAGATCGTTAAAGACTGTATTTGTTGTTTAAATTCGATTTGTTGTAAATCAAGTCGCTCACGCAGCGCAATGGAGGTGTTTTTTAATTGTTGGATCTCATTTTGCCCTTGTTGTGTGGCTTGATCTCGCGCTATTTTAATTTTTTGG
This sequence comes from Betaproteobacteria bacterium, assembly GCA_009927445.1. Classification (GTDB taxonomy): domain Bacteria; phylum Pseudomonadota; class Gammaproteobacteria; order Burkholderiales; family Burkholderiaceae; genus Polynucleobacter. The sequence continues at coordinate 26,212 of RFMZ01000143.1, read as the reverse complement.
TTCGTCAAATTCAGCTCTTCGCGCAAAGATACGATAGTCTCTTTAAGAAGTTTAATTTCTAGAAGTAAGGTTTGTGTTTGATACTTATCATCTTGGCGAGTACTATTGGATTTCATTTTCGACCCTTAGAATGGATTGTTTGAGCATTAAATCAGCACCTAGAGATTTTGCTTGATCACTGATAAATTCAACACTCTTTAGAAAATGCAATCTTCCTGGGATGCTGGCTACGATTCCAGCCAATTTTGGATTTGACTTTTCAAACTCCAAACTAAGCAAGTTACCAAGCTCAATTCCTCTTTCAGGGAGGCTGCTTCCCATTAAATCAGACTCCAATAACAAGATGCTTAAGCGGCCCTCTAGAGTTAAGTCGTCAGGTTGTTGCAGGGCTTTCTCTATAATCTCCGGCCTAAATTTAGGATCAGTTGATAGAAGCAAGTTTTTGATTAAGGGATAGATTGCATCATTTTCAGGGATATTTTTCTTCTTAAAAAATTGATGAATCTTTGCAATTGAATTGAGTTCTTGCTGACTTGCAAAAAAATTGACAGCACCATTGTGTCCATAGTCATGTCCAATAGCTGCTAATAGAAGATACCAGCAATCTAGCGGAGTTAGAGTCCAGGAGGAATTACTATGACTGATTAATTGGTTCTGTGAAATTAATAGACTCATCGTGAAACTAACATCGATAAAGTGCTTTCGTGAGTGATACTCAGGTTCATAAGCCATTTGGGCGTTATATGCTTCAATTTCAAGACTAAGATCAAGGCAAAGATCTTTAAAGATATTCTTTTCATCTGCCATTTCCGACCATAGGTAGTTTCTAATAATGCTTGAATAAAATCGGAAAGAGAAATTTGTAAATCTGCCACCTGATAAAAAACTTGCTCGAAATCCTCAGCACTAAATTTCGCATGAGAATTGATGAAGATTTTATTTAATGAAGTTATTGCAAGTTGTGGACTACTACTGGTCATAGATAATTCATTAATAAAATAAGAGACTCTATTCAAACTGAGATTGCCAATATGTATTGGCAATCTCGGATACCATTTAAGCTAAATAGTCATGCAACAAATGACCATAAGGAAGCGTCATACTTGTAACTAGGTGCACTCCCCCAGTAACTTGGTGAACAGGTAAATCTGCTAATGTACAGTTTACCGATGGTGTTAAATCAAGTCGAGCATTACCAATCCAAGCCCCTTCAACTGTCACATTTTCAAATGTAATACCAATTAATTGAGCAATTTCAGGTGTACCATCAATACCTGGAATGATTTTAAGCGTTACTTGCTTTCGGGCAAGCAGTAAATTTTCACGATTAACTATTTCCGGATGAACTTGATGCTTATAGGTCATCGTACCTTGAGCCGTAATTTGTGAGGCGTACTCAAGACTACCTGTGAGCGTATCACCATGAGTAATCAGGGAAGCGTGGCCAAATTTCATTGGATAGCCCCAGATTTCTCGTCCACCTGCGAGAGGGGATGTATTGTTGACATACATTTGGCTAATGAAATTACATGGCTCACCTTTTAAAGTACAAGGGATAACCTGCGCGGCTGCTGAATATGCACCAAAGCCCTCTCCATCTGGCAAATCAAGCCACTGGACAGATACTTGGTCTCCATCAGGCTCAAGAGGCTCTGGTAACGCATCCCGAATTGCTTTGGGATCTGTTCGGTAATTAACGATTAAGTACTTCCGATTAAAAAACCGAAACGGCCCCCTTGGATAGGTTGGGCTTTGCAGCGGCATGGAAGGTAGTTGCAACACATCTTCTTTTCTCATGAAAAGACTCCTCAATATAAAAGTTAGGGTTTTTGATCTTTAACGAAGTCGAATAAAACTCGGCCATGGGGCAAAGTAAGATCTCCAATGTAGTGCTTGCCACCAATCACTTTTTTAATTGGCAAGTCTGCAACTGGAGCATTTACATGAGGAATTAGTTGTAACCTGGCAGGCGAGATCCAAGAGCCTTTGATAGAGATGTCAGTTAGGTTGAAAGCAACTAGCTGACAAATCTTGGGTTTGCCATCAAAGTTTGGGATCACTTTAAGGACACACGAGGTTTTGGTCATCGCCTTATTCATCGCTTCTAAGCCACCTGGAGACGCTTGGTGTTTGTAGGCCATGGTGCCCATCGCTACAAGTTCCCCAGCATAGTTCAGAGTCCCGGTTAAGGTATCAGAATTAACAGAGAGTTTAGGGAAGGCGTATTTCTTTGGAAATCCCCAAATTTCTCTACCAGCTGAAATTGGGGGCTCGTCATCAAGGTACATTTGAGCGGTGTAGTTCACAACTTCGCCCTCAAATGTACAAGGAATAACAATCCCGCTTTCCGTGTAGTCGCCAAACCCAGAACTATCTGGCATACGAATCCACTCGTATAAGACATGACCTTCGGCATTTGGAACTAGCGGCTCTGGAACTGCGGCGCGTAACAAGTCGTGATCAGTTTCGTAAGTAATAATCATATACTCACGGTTAATAAAGCGGTATGGTCCGAGCGGGTAGCTAGGACATGCCGCCGGCATGGAGGGTAATTTAAGGATTTGATCAATATTCATGATGTGCCTGTGTGGGTTATAGAAACTCTTTTTCTAGATCTACGGAAGATCTAACGTTTAAGTGTGCAAAATTGTGTTTGAGCCAGTCAGTTGCATATGCGCGGCCTCGATCGCGTAACATCGTCAAGAACTCCCAGTCTGAGGAAAGCTTAGAAGTGACCGATAAGTCGGACATGGCAACATCAGCGCGAATAGAGTGCATTAAGACGTATTTAAACTTCTTTTTGTGTTCATCTTTGATCCAGTTTTGGTCTAAGATTTTTTGTACAAAATGGATCGCCCGTAATTCTTTGATGAGGGAAGTATTGAAGGTGATTTCATTCACACGATTAGCAATTTCATCTGCAGTTGTAGGTAGTGTATTGCGTTCAACAGGGTTGATATGAACAATCACGATATCGCGTGACTCGGTGTTATAAATTAATGGGTAAAGAACTGGGTTACCCATGTAGCCACCATCCCAATAATTTTCTCCATTAATCTCTACAGCTTTAAATAAGAAGGGGAGGCACGCAGACGCTAGAACTACATCTGCAGTTACTTCGGGAGCATCAAATACTCTAGCTTTACCAGTTCTAACATTCGTTGCTGTTAAAAATAATTTTGTTTTGGCGTGTTGCTCTAACTCTTTAAAATCTACGCAATTTTCAAGTACTTCACGTAGTGGATTGAAGTCCATTGGATTGAGTTGGTAGGGCGAAAAATTGCTTTGAATCATTTTGGCAACTTTAGTCATACTCGCATCTTCAAGCTTCACACCCATCATTTTTTCAATCGGTGATAACTTGATCATGCCGTATTTTTGACCAGCATCAGATATTTCTTTCCAAAACTTATTTAGGGCAGCTCTTGCTCCTTCGGGGCCTTTGATCATTCCATAAGCAAAGACAGCGGCGTTCATAGAGCCCGCGCTAGTTCCAGAAATACCTTCGATTTCTACGCGCCCGTCCTCAAGAAATTTATCGATGACTCCCCACGCAAAAGCGCCATGAGCGCCCCCGCCTTGAAGGGCTAGATTAATTTTCTTTTTTGGGTTACCGGATGAACTTGGAGCGGTATTTTTTCTTACCGTGGTGCGCCTAGTTGCAACGGGTTTGGTTTTTGGTACAGTTTTTTTTGCAGTAGCCATGATGTCCCACTTTGTAGTTAGTTTTGGTTGAGATAGGTTGTAAAGCGTAGGCAATGATCATTCACTGATCATTGCCTCAGATGCTTAGTGAGCTACCCAACCTCCTTCTACATTAATCGAGCCGCCGGTAATAGATGCGGCAGAATCGGAGCATAAAAATACTGCAGTACCAGCAACTTGTTCAACAGTTACAAACTGTTTAGTTGGCTGAGCATATAGAAGAACGTCTTTTTTAACTTGCTCTTCAGTCATGCCACGAGCTTTTGCAGTATCTGGAATTTGTTTGAGAACTAGTGGTGTTAGCACATACCCTGGGTTGATCGCGTTACAAGTTATACCGTGTTCGGCAACTTCTAGTGCAACCGTTTTAGAGAGTCCCATAATGCCATGTTTTGCGGCCACATAGGCTGACTTGAAGGGAGATGCGACGAGTGCATGAGCTGAAGCGATATTAATAATTCGGCCCCAGTGCTTGGACTTCATATAAGGAATTGCTAAGCGACTAGTATGAAATGCAGAAGATAAATTAATTGAAATAATTGCGTCCCATTTTGCGACCGGGAACTCTTCAATCGGGCTGACATGCTGGATACCAGCGTTATTAACTAGCACATCTACGCCACCAAATTCTTTTGCAGCATGATTCATCATCGCTTCGATGGACTCGGCTTTACTCATATCAGCACCATCATAGATCACCTTGATACCATAATCTTTTTCTAGACCGCTTCGAATAGTTTCAATTTCGGCAGCATCGCCAAAGCCATTGATTATTAAATTACAGCCCTCTTTACCAAAGCCGTGGGCAATTCCAAGGCCGATTCCACTGGTTGATCCAGTAATTAAAACAGTTTTATTTTTAAGCATTTTGCGACCTCAGTAAGTATATTAGAATGGTGAAATAAAACAAAAACTTTACAACGACTGATAAATATAAACAATTAATATTTCAATTAATAAAAAAATCAATTTTGTGCACAAATATAGGGCGTTGTTAGTGCCTCATAACAGGTAGTACTACACATTAACTACGGAATTAAAGTAATTGGATAAAAAAAGTGTATCTTTTAGGTAAATACTACTAACTTTCATCATTATTATGTATCATCTTAAAATTAATAACAAGATATTCTATTGATGATTCGAAAATGTGTTTACTCGGTATTTTTGACGGATTTGTTTCGTTTGGGGCCAAATTGTCAAATCATTTTTAGAAATCCCTTGCGCAGATCCACAATTGAATCTTCTCCCAAAAAACGTTTACTTGAACCATACATTTTCCTAATAATATGAAAGAAAACGTCCTAAATATTTCTAATAATCTTTTTTTTAAGTGGGCTTTGGGCTTATCACTACTGTCCATTGCCTTGTATATCTTAGACGATCCTCGAGTTGCACCCAATGGAGGAACTTGGCTGGGGTATACCCTCGGAACTATTGGCGCACTAACGATTGTCTTTTTGACTCTTTTTGGAGTTCGTAAGAGAAGTTATCGTAGCAACTTGGGCGATTTAAAATATTGGCTATCCGCTCACGTGTGGTTAGGCTTAGCCTTAGTTGTTATTGCTACGTTGCATACCGGATTTCAGTTTGGTTGGAATGTTCATACGCTTGCTTATGTTTTGACCATGCTGGTCGTGTTTTCAGGAATTTGGGGGGTTTATATGTATTTGCGCTTCCCATCACTCATGAGCGAACTATTAAATAGTAAAACCTTGATTCAGCAGGGTGAGGCTTTAATAGAGATTGACCAAGGCGCATTGAAGTTGTTGGACAGCGTTGAAGCTGGCACGTTTAAAAACAAAGCCTTACAACTTTTAAAGTCAGCTGCCACTGAGCCGATTTCACGGGGTTTTTGGGCTAATTTAAAGTCTGATTATCCGAACTCGGCTAGTGAAATTGCTTTAACCCAGTTCGAAAGTATGTTTTTACAGGGTGAGCAGTCAGCTCGTCAACTGTCTCAGTTAATGGCCAAACGTGTTGGACAACTCAAACGTATCCGAGAATTTGTACAACTTAAGTCTCTAGCTGGAGTTTGGTTAATTTTTCACGTGCCTATGTCCATTGGATTATTAGCCAGTTTAGTTGCGCATATTTTTTCTGTTTTCTTTTATTGGTAGGGTGTTATGGAATCACACAAGCCTGATGAACCGATTATTGCTGAGTTAAAGCGATTACAAGCGAATACACCTGGGAGGCGCTTTTGGTCTTGGATGTTTTTTTTGGTGATTACGGGAGTGTTTTTAATAGCTCCTTTAGTGGCTAGTTTGGTTGGTGATTCCAACTCGGAATTATTGCAAAAGCGGGCCAAGCAAGATCTCGTGCAACAGCCAAGTCCAACTATTTTGGCCTTTGATCGGGTTTGGAACCCCGGACCATTAGCCAACGCCCATCAGCCTTGGGCCAATGATTGTCGAGTTTGCCATAGTACTGGCTTTGGTCGTGTGAAAGATGCAGATTGCTTAACGTGTCACCAAACGGTTGGGGACCATGTTACAGCCAAGCATCCCAAAATCGATGGTTTGAATGTGACTTGCGCTAGTTGCCATCAAGATCACAATGGGGCGTTTAGCTTAGCGGAACAAAATAAACACTTTACGCAAGGTAACTGTAGTTCGTGCCATAGCGACTTAAAGACAAAAATGCCTGAGACTCTGACGCAAAATGTTTCTGACTTTACTAAGGGGCATCCAACATTTCGTCTACAACTGGCTTTGGATCCGGCCCAGCCAACCAAGTTAACTCGTGTGCGGATGGAAGAGGGCAAAGTTTTGCAAGAGCCCTCTAATTTGAAATTTCCGCATAATGTACACTTAACAGCTGAAGGCGTCCATAGCCCCAAAGGTATCGTTAAAACAACTTGCGCATCTTGTCATGAGCCTACCCTTGATAAGGTCGGTTTTAAGCCAGTTCAATTTGAAAAAAATTGTCAAAGTTGTCACGCTTTGAAGTTTGAACCAACTGTATCAAACCGTGAGGTACCCCATGGTCCAGTAGATGCTGTGTTATCCACCTTGAGAGAGTTTTACAGTTATACCAAGCTTAATGGTTTGCCCATGCAAACGCAGCCTTTAACGCCCTTGATCCAAATTGGGCGCCCAGGTGAGCGAGAGCCTTCTGCTGTTTCATTTACAAAGCGGTCAGGCGATGATCGTGCTCAGGCTAGCGCCGCTGCTACGGAGTTATTTGAAAAAACCTCTTGTGCGATTTGTCATGAGGTGCAACGCGTTGCTGGGCCTGGTAAGCCTGGCACATCAGGCAAGGACTTGCCGCAATGGAGTATTGCACCTACGCCAGTGGCGCATACTTGGATGCCTCAGGCAAACTTTAGTCACGCCGCGCACTTGATGCAAGAGTGTTCCTCATGTCATGAGGCAAAGAGTTCTAAGAAGTCGGCTGAGGTGCTAATGCCTGCGATTAGTGGATGTAAGGATTGCCATGCAGGTACAGTCCCAGTCGCTCAACGTGTTTCGTCTGACTGTGGCGTTTGTCATAACTTTCACATGAATCCTGATCAGCAAGCTGTGCAAAAGAAATCCCACGCTATCCCTAAACAATCCAGCATACAGCCCTCAAGCTATTTGTTTTCTTCGATAGGGAAATCCAAATGAAGTTGGAGCGTTTGCTATGTGGCATTTTATTTTTAGGGTTGGTTAGTTGTGGTGGTGGCGGCGGAGGAGGTAGTAGTTCTACTAGTATTTCATCCAGCACAACCAGCTTTACTGGCGGCTGTTCAGCAGTGAGTTTTTCCCAACAAAGTTTATCTGCGGCTGAGGTTGATCAAGTGATTGCGCAGGCTGTGAGTGTAGCGAGTACTCTTGGACAAAGTGCAACCGTGGCAGTGGTTGATCGTGTTGGAAATGTTTTGGGAGTTTTTCAGATGTCGGGTGGCGACTATAACGTGACGATTACTTCGAATAAAGGGGTTTCCGGAGGTCTTGAGTCCGTTAGCTTAGACTCTAAATTTGCTGCGATTTCTAAAGCGATTACTGGGGCCTATTTATCCTCTAGTGGCAATGCGTTTTCAACGAGAACCGCTGGTTTTATTATTCAGGATCACTACATACCTCAAGTATCTAATTCTTCTGCCGGCCCACTTTATGGCGTCCAGTTTAGTCAATTGGGGTGTGGCGATTTAGTCCAAAAGGGCACTTCTACGACACTAGGCCCTAGAAGATCTCCGCTCGGACTAGCAGCGGATCCTGGGGGATTTCCTTTATACAAAAATGGTATGGTTGTCGGCGGAATTGGGGTAGTCATTCGAAGTAATCCGACTTATACCTTAGATTTGAATCCTACTGATATCGACTATGATTTAAAAGAAATTATTGCCCAGTCTGCAACCAGCGGGTTTACTCCACAAACATGTATTCGGGCAAATCAAATTACGGCTAATGGAGTCACATTAAGGTATTCAGATTCGGATGATAATCTCAAAACACCTTCGTTGACTACTCTAGTGAGTGCAACTGCTTCCTATGGCAGTACTTTTGGAGCTTTGGCTTCTGTAACGAATTATTACGTGGCAGGCACAGCGCCTGTCGCGGGTACTGCGTATGGAAATGCTGCTTCAGGGTTTGCTGCTGATAGTACTAATTTTTCTGGCCAGTCTGGTTATGTGATGGTTACCGCGGCGAGCGCAAATCGCTACCCCCCGACTGCCTCAAGTAGTTTAAGCGCTGCCGAAGTAACCACATTGCTACAAAACGGGCTAACTGTAGCCAACGCCACTCGGGCACAGATCCGTAAGCCACTTGACTCGGCAGCGCAAGTAACTATTTCTGTGGTCGATCAAGCGGGGGTCATTTTAGGGATTGCTCGCACAACTGATGCGCCCATGTTTGGCACTGACGTATCCCTGCAAAAGGCCAGGACAGCATCGTTCTTCTCTTTTTTATCAACTAGAACGAATAATGCCAGAGGAAATCTGAGCACATTGAATTTGCTGGGGGATTATATTTCCTCTTCAACTGATAGTCGGCATGCAGATGTTTTTTTTCCTAGCCTAGGAAATACCAGTTTTAATAGTAATATCGCCTTTTCAGCGCGAGCAATTGGTAATATTCATCGGCCCTACTTTCCAGATGGAATTGAGTCTAAATCTCGTGGCCCACTTTCAAAAGCTGTTTCATCTTGGTCGCCCTTTAATATTGGTTTACAACTTGATTTAGTCCAATCAAAAATTGTCGCTGCCTTGTCTTCGTCAACGCTTACATCTTGCACGGCTAGTTCTGTTGGGATAGATAATGGAATTCAAGTTTTTCCTGGTGGAGTGCCAATATATAAGAGTGGGGTCTTAGTTGGTGGTATTGGCGTCTCTGGGGACGGGGTTGATCAGGACGATATGATTTCATTCTTAGCGGTTTCAAGAACATCCAGTTCGTTTTCTGCTATTACGAATGCAGTATCCAGCATCAGGTCAAGCACTCTAACGGCGTCAGATGGAAATAGCTTACGGTATGTGCAGTGCCCACAAGCGCCGTTTTTAAATAGTACTGAGAATGCTGTTTGTGAATAAAACATGAAAAATCATCACAATCTTTCTACGAATTCACTAGCTTGTTTACTAGTGGTTTTTGGCTTGAGTGTTTCTCCCTCACAAGCTAAAGCTGTCAAGCCTTCTAAAAATCCTGTTCTCTTAGCTCAAAGAACTGAACAGCCGAGTAAATCCATGCCGGTCGTTGACACTGCTAAAACTGTGGCACCCCTAGCGCAAACAACCGACCAGTCTAGTAAATTATTACAGGTCATTGATATTTCTATTCCTGTTTACAGTCAGCCTAATTTGAAGTCGAATCAATTGGCAACGGTTGATCGTGGAACCCTCGTGACGTTAATTGCTACTCAGGGAGATTGGTATCAAATTGAGTTAGCCAACGATGCCCGGGATGGCCAGAAAACGGGATGGGTTTTACAAAATAGAAGCAAAGAGGGGGCGTTTGCTCTCCAAGAACTAGTTGGGCCTGGTAAAGCTGAGGTTACAAATCCGTTAATTACTGCCCCATCAGAGGCATTCTCTTCCTTGCGTGGACAGTCCTCTTTGCCAAGGGTAACCACTTTGGCGCCATTCGACCCTGCACAAACTACTTTGCCTGCACCGAACCTGCCAAGGGAGTCAATTTCGATACCTGATCGTTGGCGTTTGATGCAGACATTAGGTTTTAAGTTCCCCATGTATGACCCATACAATCAAAATGTTCTCAAGGGTGATTTGCCAGTGTTCACCAATTTGGCGCCTGACTTATTCTTTAATTTAGGAGTGATTTCTGACAACTTGTTGGAGTTTAGGACGGTTCCAACTCCAGTTTCCCAAACAACATCTGGCTCTCAGAATATCTTTGGTAACCGTAGTCAGCAAATTCAGGCGAGTACATTAATTTTGAGTTTGGGTTTAAGTAAAGGGAATACGACTTTTAGGCCGCCTGATTTTGAATTCCGTTTTGTGCCAGCGATTCAGTTCAATCACGTCAATGTCGGTGAGGCGGCCGCTTTATATGTGGATCCAACTTATGGTACTCAAAGAAACCATAGCTTTTTAGGTGTTCAAGAGTTATTTGTTGACTATCATTTGCGCAATGTTTCACCAAAGTTTGACTTCGATAGTTTGCGTGTTGGTATTCAGCCATTTATATCTGACTTCAGGGGGTTCTTATTCCAAGATACGGCTATGGGGGTAAGAGTTTTTGGAAACCGAGATAGTAATCGATACCAATATAACCTAGCGGCTTTTCAACGAATAGAAAAAGACACGAATTCGGGGCTTAATAATATTGGTAAGCCCTTACGAGATGACTATGTCTTTGCGGCTAATTTGTATAAGCAAGATTTTCCAATCTTAGGTTTTACCTCTCAAGTCACTGCGATCCATAATTTGAACCGAGAAACGACGGTTCACTATGACGAAAATGGATTTTTAGCTCGCCCAGCTTTTTTAGGAGACGTTCGACCGCGGGAATACCAAGTGACCTATTTTGGTTATAGCGGTGATGGTCATTTAGGATTCTTATCCGATCGCTACCGATTAAATCTGTCTACGACTTCTTACGCGGCTGTTGGTAAGGACAATCGAAGTCCGCTTTCGCAGTCAGCGCAAGATATTCAAGCGTATTTTCATGCCTCAGAGCTTTCCAGAGATTTTAGTTGGGTGCGTCTACGAGGAAGTTTCTTAGTAGCATCTGGTGATAAAGATCCTTATGACAATAAAGCTACAGGCTTTGACGCTATTTTTGAAAATCCGCAATTTGCAGGATCTGACACCAGTTACTTTATTCGGCAATCGACTCCATTAATTGGTGGCGGAGGTGTCGGACTTTCTGGACGTAATGGTTTGCTACCATCGCTTCGTTCATCAAAGGAACAGGGGCAATCGAATTTTCAAAATCCTGGGTTGAGGCTCTATGGCGTGGGCGCAGATTTTGATGTTTTGCCAAAATTACGACTTTTCTCGAATATTAACAAATTGTATTTTATGGACACCTCATCGTTAAGTGTCTTGCGTAATCAATACGTTAGCAGTGCAGATATTGGAATAGATTATTCGGTAGGATTTCATTGGCGGCCTTATTACAACCAAAACTTGTTAGTGAATGGTTCTGCAGCGATACTACAATTTGGCGATGGCATGAAGCAGCTTTACGGTAATACCCAAAGTAACTTACGTTCAATTATTTTGAACGCCATATTTAATTTTTAGGCGTGTGATCTATGATTTTTTTTGCTGTATCTCGTAAAAAAATATGTTTAGCCATCTTAGGCATTGGTATGCTGATGGGGATTGGGCAACAAACTTTATTTGCGAATGAGTCAAGTAAACTTGACATGTCTATTAAATATGTAACGGCCCCGCCAGCGCCCAAGGCGCAGACTGCCGAAGATGCTGATAAAAAGTCCAGTGGTTGCGTTTCCTGTCATATTCAGACGGACCGGCATACGATGCATGCTAACCCGGGCGTTGTTTTAGGCTGTACGGATTGTCATGGTGGCGATGCTAGTATTGCTTTGCCTAAAACAGCCAAATCCCCTAATATCAAGAATGATCCCGTTTATCAAGCAGCGCTTAATCAGGCGCATATTTTGCCTAGGGATAAGAGTTATTGGAATCATACGGCCTCAGCCAATCCTGCTGGTTCTTATGCGCGGCTCAATAAAGAGTCTCCTGAATTTATTCGGTTTATTAATCCTGGGGACTTGAGGATTGCCAGAGAAGCTTGTGGTGCCTGTCATTTGCCTATTATTCAAGCGCAAGAGCGCAGCCTCATGTCAACCTCCACCATGCTATGGGGAGGCGCAGCCTATAACAATGGTATTTTGCCTAACAAAAATTATAATTTAGGCGAGTCTTACACACGCGATGGTAAGCCTGCTGCAATTCGAAATCCTGGTAAGCCGTCTAAAGATGAAGTTGCTAAAAAAGGGATTATTGAGCAAATTTACCCCCTGCCTGCCTGGGAGACAATTCCTCCAGGCGATGTCTTTCGGGTATTTGAAAGTGGCGGCCGGGTGATTAATTCGACTTTCCCTGAGGTTGGATTACCTAACTCAACGGGCCAGTTACAAAAGTTAGACGAGCCGGGAAGACCTGACATTAAACAATCCAATCGTGGCCCTGGAACGGGCAGTAGGATTTCCGTTCCAGCGCTGAACCTGACTAAAACACGCCTGAATGATCCACATCTATGGTTCTTAGGGACTAATGACAATCCTGGAGATTATCGTTCCTCTGGTTGTACTGGTTGCCACGTGATTTATGCGAATGATCGCGATCCAAGACATTCAGGACCCTACGCAAAATATGGCAATACTGGCATGACACAAACACTTGATCCAACCATTCCTAAAAATCGTTCAGGGCACCCGATTCGGCATGAATTTACCAGAGCAATTCCTTCGTCACAATGCATGGTTTGTCATATGCATCAACCGAATATTTACGTGAACTCTTTTTACGGCAATATTCAGATTGATTATGAAACGGACGCTCCTAAATTTTGGCCTGAGAAACAGCGTTACCCTTCGCATGAAGAAGTACGAGAGATCAATAATCGTAACCCTGAGGGTGCTGCTGTTCGCGGTAATTGGTCTGATCCGCAGTTCCTAAAAGATGTTTGGTTAAAAAATGACACGTTTCAAGACTCTCAGTACGCGGATTATCATGGTCACGGTTGGAATTTTAGAGCAGTATTTAAGCGTGACCGAAAAGGTACTTTATTAGACGCGAAGGGGGGCAAAGTTGCAGACGATGACCCGAATAAGTTTAAAAAAGCGGTCCATATGGCGGATATCCATTTAGATAAGGGGATGCACTGCGTTGATTGCCATTTTTCTCAGGACATGCATGGTAATGGCCATATTTATGGTGAAGTTGCCCAGGCTATTGAAATTGACTGTGCCGACTGCCATGGCACATCGAAGCAATATCCGACCATGTTTACAAGTGGTCCAGCCGCCAGAAAAGGCGGCATGAATATGCTCTCTTTGAAAACGCAGGACGGCCGTAAACGTTTTGAATGGCGTTCAGGAAAACTTTTTCAGCGGGCCTCTTTAGATCCTAATTTGGAATGGGAAGTTAGTTTGGTAAAAGACTCCGTCACGCCTGGAAGCCATAACTACAACGAAAAATCTGCCCGCGCCAAATTGATGGCGGCAGGCCCTGAAGGGCAAATGGGTAAGTGGGGTGCTGGTAGCAAATCTTTTGCCCACGATAATGAGAAGATGACTTGTTTTTCCTGTCATACAGCTTGGACTACAAGTTGTTCTGGGTGTCACTTGCCAATTGAAGCAAATAATAAGACGGATCGCTTGCATTACGAGGGTGGTGAAACCAGAAACTATGCCACTTATAACGTACAAGTTGCTAGAGATGATGTTTTTCAGATCGGTAAGCATGGTCCGGCAAAAAATCACCGCATTGCGCCAGTAAGATCTAGTTCAGCGCTAGTTTTGTCCTCTACGAATACCAATCGTGAAAAGATTTACATCCAGCAACCGCCCATATCATCGAGTGGTTTTTCTTCGCAGGCTTTTGCTCCGCATTTTGCGCACACTGTGAGAACGACTGAAACGAAGACTTGTACGGACTGCCATGTCTCCGATAAAAATGACAATAACGCCATCATGGCTCAATTGCTGTTACAAGGGACTAATTTCGTCAACTTTATTGGGCATTATGCTTGGTTAGGTGCCGAGAAGAATATTGAAGCGGTGAAGGTTACGGAGTGGGAAGAGCCCCAAACGGTGATTGGAAGCTATTTACAAAAATATGCTTACCCAGATTACTTTAAGAACCACTTGTCGCTGGATTTACAGCTAACCGAATCACATACAGCGAAGACTGCCGACCAAGTAGGTTGTCTACAAATGCGTGGTGAGTATATGTTTGTTGCCGAGGGCAAGGGTGGCTTTCGGGTTTACGATATTGCCAATATTGCTAACAAAGGGGTGAGTCAGCGGATTATTAGTGCGCCTTATTCGCCATTAGGAAACAATTCTTTCGTGAGTTCTAAAAATGCTACTTGTATGGCATTACCGACTACTCAGCCGATTGCGCCAAATCGCAATCAAGGTGCATTAATGCGTGAAACAAACATGGAGCAACCCTTCCATCCAATTTATCACTACGCTTTTGTAGTGGACTCTGAAGAAGGCTTAATTGTTGTCAATGTAGACACCTTTGCTGATGGCGATCCAAAGAATAATTTCCTAAAAAGAGCGATTACTTGGAACCAAGATGGTAAGTTAAAAGGTGCACGACACATTACATTGGCTGGGTATATTGCTTATATTACGACAGATAAAGGTGTTCAAATTGTTGATTTGAACGATCCCTTAAAACCCAAGCTTGGCGCCTTTATTGCTCTTCAAGATCCAAGAGCGACGGCTTTACAGTTCCGTTATTTATACGTAACTACTGCCAAAGGTTTGCAAGTTGTCGATATGACAACGATTGCCTCTCCGCAATTATTAGGTGCTGTCATTCCTTTGAGTGATGCAAGGCGAGTATATCTAGCAAGAACTTATGCTTATGTAGCTGCGGGTAAAGATGGATTAGCAATCATTGATATAGAGAAAGCTGATCAGCCTAAGGTCTATCAAATGTTTACCGCGGATGGACAAATCAAAGATGCCTCTGATGTGATTGTTGGCTCAACGAATGCGTCCTTATTTGCGTATGTGGCTGATGGCACAGAGGGCTTAAAAATTATCCAGTTAACTTCGCCCGAATTACAGCCGAAGTTTTACGGTTTCTCACCAGAGCCTAATCCACGACTCATTGCCTTGAAGAAGACTAGATCGCCAGTTAGAGCGTTATCAAAAGGATTAGATCGTGACCGAGCAGTTGATGAGATGGGCGAACAGATTGCTATTTTTGGCCGAATTGGTTCACGGCCATTTAATCGTGCAGAAATGGAAAAGATGTACCTAGATGCAAATGGTAAACCTTGGAAAGTGTCCGATGTTGGTGATCCAAATGATTACTT
This sequence comes from Betaproteobacteria bacterium, assembly GCA_009927445.1. Taxonomy (GTDB): domain Bacteria; phylum Pseudomonadota; class Gammaproteobacteria; order Burkholderiales; family Burkholderiaceae; genus Polynucleobacter. The sequence continues at coordinate 11,030 of RFMZ01000143.1, read as the reverse complement.
GCCATTAATGTCACCATTGATTAAACGTTAATTGTTGAGGAATAGATAATCATGCCCAGCTTATACCTTCGCCCACTTCTTTTTGCTTGGAGTTTGATGTGGAGCCTCTTGACGTTCGCAGCTCCTCCTCTGCCTCATCAGGCGCCTGCCGTTAGTCAAGGAAATATTAATTGTGCAAGCAGTACCTGTCACGGCTCAATTACGCCTTGGCACGATACGAATGTATTACAAAATGAATATACAACTTGGTCCATGTATGACAAGCATAGCCAAGCGTATAAGGTACTATTTAATGACGAGTCAAAACGCATAGTTAAAAATTTAGGGCTCAAGCAACCCGCTCATGAGGCTAATCTGTGTTTGGACTGCCATGCGCACAATCCGCAACCGAAATTGCGGGGCGAGCGTTTTTTAATGTCTGAGGGGGTTAGTTGCGAGGGTTGCCACGGACCGTCAGAGAAATGGCTAAAGAGCCACACAGTACCGGGAGTTACGCACGCTCAGAATGTGGCGAATGGGCTATATCCGACGAGTAATCCTGTCGCTCAGGCAAAGCTATGTAATTCTTGTCACGTGGGTGATGAATCCCGTTTTGTAACCCATCGCATTATGGGCGCTGGCCACCCTAGGATGTCCTTTGAGTTAAATACCTTTATTAAGATTGAGCCGCCGCATTACCGAATTGACTCAGACTATATTATGCGCAAAGGGAACGTCCAGCCGATTCGATCATGGGCAGTGGGGCAGTTAATGACGGCTAAGTCGATGTTAGACACCTTGGCAGATTCAAAAAGAAACCACGACGGAATTTTCCCAGAATTAGTACTTTTTGATTGTCACGCCTGTCATCATCCGATGAGTAATAAGCGCTGGTCTTCACGAAATGCTCTGCCCCCTGGCGTCGTTCGTTTAAATGACAGTAGCCTTTTGATGGTGCAGGCCATCTTACAAGCTACAGATGCTGCTGCTGCTAAGCAATTTAGCACACTAAACATGCAATTGCAGATAGCCACTACGGGTAACACAACGAAAGGCAGTCAAGCAGCATTTTCTAGGGTTGAAGAGACGGCAAAGAATCTTTCCAAACTCGTGACCGAATTGCTCCCGAAAATTGAGAAGAGTAATCTAGATCAAAGTAAGTTACAAGATATTTTCATGGTTTTAGTAAAGACTGGGCCGAGTTATACCGATTATGCAGGTGCAGAGCAAGCCTATATGGCTATTGCTAATGTCGGTAATTTGATGTTGGAGAGTTCGCCTGGAGGTGCTTCTGAGCAGTTGAAGAAGAGTATCGACCGTCTTAAAAAAGAATTAGCCAATGAGGATACCTTTGCTCATAAAAATTTTGTGGAAGAATATAGTAAATTAGGTCAATTGATGCAAGATAAAAACGGAAGAAAATAATGGATACCCCGCAATCTAATCAAGCAAAGATGATGTTTGCCGATGTTCAGGCGGACTATGATGTTGTCATTATTGGATCTGGCCCTGCTGGCCTAGCTGCCGCTGCACGAGCGCATGAGTTAGGTAACCGACATGTACTTTTAGAGGCAGAGAACCACGCCTCAGATACGATCTATAAATACCAAAAGGGTAAGCATGTGATGGCTGAGCCTGGTGTCTTGCCACTGCGTTGTGGCTTGCCATTTGCCGAGGGTAAGCGTGAATCGATTTTAAATGATTGGAATAAAGGTTTAACTGATCAGGGTATTCATATTGAGTATCAAAAGAAGGTCAATGGTATTGCTAAATCTTCACCCACTTCGCCCTTTCAGGTCACTTGTGAAGATGGGACTGTCTATACTAGTCGAACTATTATTTTGGGGATAGGCTTACAGGGAAATGTTCGTAAAATGGGGGTTCCTGGCGAGAGTTTACCTTTAGTACAGTACACCCTAGCAGATCCTGAAGAGTTTAAAGGCGAGACAATCATTGTGATTGGCGCAGGTGATGCGGGTATTGAAAATGCGATCGGCTTAGCAAAACAAAATAACGTTTACCTAATGAATCGGGACGATGAGTTCGGGTATTGTAAAGATGGCAATCGCAATTTAGTTCTAGCTGCTGAGAAAGCTGGGCAGATAAAAATTTGTTATAAAGCTTTTGCGGTTGAGGTGGTTGAGACAGGATCTAACCCGCCCCTCGAGTTTGTTTTTGATGGTAAAAATGGCCAGGAGCGTATTGCCTGCCACCGGATTATTGCTAGGTTAGGAGCTATTCCACCGCGTAAATTAGTAGAGAGTTTTGGGGTACAGTTTCCCAATCAAAATCCAACATCATTACCCGTTTTATCGGAATCCTACGAGTCCAATGTACCTGGCTTGTTTATTGTCGGTGCACTAGGCGGCTATCCGCTGATTAAGCAGGCCATGAATCAAGGCTATGAAGTTGTTCAGACGATTAATCAGTTGCCAGTGGTGCAAGTTGATGAGCCGATCTTGCGTGAGCGCTTGGCTGGTTGGCAAAAGAGTAAGTCGATTTCAGAGATATTGGATGAAGTTTTAGCTCGGGTTGACCTATTTAAATCGTTGACTAAATTGCAGGCTAGAGAGATTTTAATGGAGTCCAATAGCCGTCAATATAAAGCTGGTGAGGTTATTTTTAAGAAGAACGACTATACAAATACTTTTTTCACCATTTTAGAAGGTTCGGTCGATATTGAGTTTGAGAAGGAAGGTGAAAAGCCCCAAGTCATTTCTCTGCCGGCGGGAAATTTCTTTGGTGAGATGGGCCTGGTTTCTGGGCGAAGAAGAACTGCAACCATTAAGGCAGGTAAAAATTGTATAGTTTTAGAGACTGCGCGACGCGGTATATTAAAGTTAATTGCGACAAGTGATGAGGCGCGTAAAAAGATAGATGCCCGATTTATTATTAATTCGCTGATTACTTATATTGGAAATGTATTTAGTGTGGATGATTTACTCGAATTGTCTAAAGAAGTGGAGATTAAGCGGTTTAATGCAAAAACTACTATTTTTAAAGAAGGCGATGAGCCTGATGGACTGTATTTAATTCGAAGTGGATCAGTATCGGTCTCTAAAAATATTAATGGTAAAGACCAAATATTGGCTTATGTATCTGCGGGTAACTATGTTGGTGAGATGGCGCTCGTGGATAATTCGAAGCGAACTGCTTCAGTCAATGCGGTGGTAATGACAGAGGTCTTAATACTCAAGGCCGAGAGCTTTAAGAAGATGGTTGATAAAAACCCGGTCTTATTGCAGATTATGCGTGCCAAGATGATTGACCGTACTCGCCAGAACTCTTCGCATGAAGCTCTGGGGCAAGATCAGTCCGGGATTGCCAACTTCTTCCTCAGTCAGGGCTTGGGTGAGGCTTCAGATGTTTTAGTGATTGATGAAAGTTTGTGTGTGCAGTGTAATAATTGTGAAACGGCATGCTCTGAGACGCATGACGGGGTATCTCGATTAAAGCGCGCTGCTGGGGCGACTTACGCTAAATTACATATTCCTATTGCTTGTCGTCATTGTGAAAATCCAAGTTGTATGAAAGATTGCCCGCCGGACGCATTATCGCGAGGCTCAAATGGTGAGGTTTTTGTCAATGACTCGTGCATTGGATGTGGCAACTGTGAGCGTAATTGTCCTTATGGTGTGATCCAAATGGCGGTGAATAAACCGCCTAAAAAGGGTGCTGGATTATCTTGGTTACTATTTGGACTTGGTGAGGAGCCGGGCCATAGAGCGCCTGATTATGACCCTGCAGCGCGTAAGCGCGCGGTGAAGTGTGATATGTGTAAGACGATTCCAGCGGGACCTTCTTGTGTACGAGCTTGTCCAACTGGCGCTGCTATTCGAGTTTCTCCTGAAAAACTCTTAAAAGAGTTTTTAGGCTAAGCTTGCCTGGTAGTCACACAACAGGTCACACATCAAAATGACACGGACTATTCAGGCAAGAACTATTCAGGCAAGGACTATTCAGATCGATGTCGTTTCTGACGTTGCTTGTCCTTGGTGTGCCGTAGGATTTGGGGCCTTAACTCAAGCAATGCAAGAGATTGGTGATCAGGCTAAATTTGAAGTCCATTTTCAGCCATTTGAGTTAAATCCTAATTTACCGGTGGGTGGACAAGATGCGATGGAGCACTTGACTGAGAAATACGGGATTGATCAAGCACAGATGGCTAAAAATCAGGCGCAGATTCGTTTACGAGCCAAGGAGGTGGGCTTTGATTTTCATCCAGAGGGGCGCAAAAGAATTTATAACACTTTTCATGCACACCGATTATTACACTGGGCTGCTTTAGAGAATGGCTTAGAAGCTCAGAGCCGATTAAAAAAAGAGTTACTGATCTCTTATTTTTGCCTGCGCGATAATATGGATTTGCAAACTACGCTCATCGCCGCAGTTTCAAGAGCTGGTTTGAATTCTGATCGTGCCATTGAAGTTCTTAATCAGAATGCGTTTGATAGTGAGGTTCGTGATATGCAGCAGCACTATTTGGACTTAGGCATTCACTCCGTGCCGTCATTTATATTAGATGGTAAGTACTTAATGGCCGGGGCTCAACCAACGGAGTCTTTTGTTTCTGCCTTTAATCAACTGCTCACGAAGCAAGATTAAGCTCTAAGCTTGATGCGGCTTTTCTTGCGCACTCCAGCGCTTTAGTAAAGAGATGGTCGATAGTAGTTGATTTGCCATAGCAGCTTGCATATTGCCTTTTGCTAGAGCGTTCATTACGACATCAGCTCTTGTCTCCTCGGGGAAGGCAGTCAATATGCGAAGTATTTCTGACTCAGAAAGTCCCTCATGAAAATTAGCCCGCACCTCAGCGACAGTTAATTCTTGATGCGCATATTTTGCTTTTGCAAGTTGCAATAATTCGGTTAATTGTTGCGTTTGAATCTCCGAAAAACTAGGCTGTTGATTTGCCTTTGTTGTATCTTCAGTTTGCAGGATTATTTTTTTAGATGGTCTAGAGTAAGTTGGACTATCCATAGTAGTCTTTATGAAGGAGGATAAGTTTGCAGATTAGCATAGTTAAAGAGATTGGTAAACGTTCGGACTTACCCAAAATTTTTGGGATTCCCAATCGTTTGGGAATCCCATGTGTAATTTAGAAACATGATGATTCCTTTCGAGTAAATGTATTAAATTATTAGCCCAGTTATTAATCGGTAGAATTTTTTTGATTAAAGCTTGAATCACGATCAACTGAAAGTAAAGTCTACGTTGGGGATTTAAAAATTGCGATTTGCTTGTTTTTGTTGGGATAGAAATAAAATTTGGAATAGATGGCCAGTTGTAAGGATTTTTCCGTGGAGTTTCTGGGATACTACCAAATTCGCGGTTCCAAACTCTAGAATGATGCGCGCATAAATTCCGTAAATCAGAAACACTGCGAAACCAGGATTTCAGGAGGGGGAACTTCCAACCAAAGTGGGCCTCCATAATTTGAGTATCGCTTGATAATTTGAGATTGCTAAATAAAGTAGAAACTTCTTTAAGAGTGAGGAACTCTACAGCCATCCAAATTGGAGTTTGCGAGGGATCCTTAGGATTTTTAGTTGTATAGTTTTTCTTGAAAATATCTAAATTTTGTAGGTAAGATTGTCGAGTAACAAGCTCAATTAACTTTTGATGGTTATATCGACTGTCAAAAATCTTTGGATTGAGGTATCCAAGCGGCCCATGATTTTTCGCTAAGGCACTCGCAACTTGAGTACGAAGAGCAATCTCAATACTTTCGATTGGATTTAAGATAAGGAGCCGTAAATTTTTATCAAAAAGATATAGTTTGATGACATCATTAAAGTTGGTGCCCGCAATAAACTTTTTCTCCGGATCATTTGGTTGATAAAAGGTATGCATATAAGCGGATAGTCTAAAGTGACTAATACTATTTAAATGATTAATTACCTCAATATCATTATTAATCTCTAGGTTCTTTCTTCGAAGATGCTTTAAATATTCGACCTGGTCAAGTGCTGTCTTTTTGAATGTATACAATAGAATCTCTCAAAAAAAATCCACCAAAGTGTGCGTCAATGAGAGGCATGGTGGATATGTTGAGAGAATTGTACATGCTTCCTCAAAATTTTAAAAGCCATTTTAGATGTGTGTCTATTGATTAGAATCAATAAGGGCTGAATCTTCAATTGAAGACGAATAAAATTTCAAAAAGTTCAGCCTGTTGTTTCATCGACATAGGGTTTTGCTATTATGAATAGCGTAATATGATGTAACGATTCAAACGACACACCAGCATACAGCGTGGGTTTTTGACAAATAATTGTGTTGTATCTTTAATTAAGCATTCATTTTCAATTTAGAGGACCTCTTCTCATGTTGGTAAATTTCAATCTACTATTTTTAAGTCGATCCGTGTATGAGGGGGCTTTACCCACCTTAGGTGATGGATTGCAATATAGTAAAGTTATCCAATCAAAGACTAAGAAATGGGCTGAGATAATCAAAAAATCAGGCGCTGTTGCCAATTCATGAAGGAGTCTTTTGAGAGTTACCAAGACACCTCTAAGAAATTAGACCATGACATGGTTACTTGGCTAGAGGACGGGACTAAAAAATCAGCCCAGTGGCGCACAGCGTCGAATCATCCTTCGCCTTCCGAAGTTGTTGTTACAAAAGATACGATTAAGGCTGATCAGGCCTATCAATTGGCGTTTGATGGCAAAGCACTTCTTTGGCGATCAGATTTTCCTAATGCAAGAAACCTATTGCAAGCCTTATCTCGTCGAAGTTTACGACAACCAAGAAGTAATCAAATAAAAATAAACAAGAGTTTTCAGGAAGTTTTTTTTGAGCAGCGGGCCATCCAAGAAAAGCGTGCGAGAGTTCTCAATCAACTATTAGTTCCCTTAAGTGCTGACTATGTGATTCAATTACCAAGAGCGCAAGATGTAGCCTTAGCATGTGAGCAAGTTTTTGGATCATCGCAGATTGATAGTGTGATTTCTCTAAGAGCTTTGCTGGCCATCGTTAGTGCTCACGAATGGCGAAAAAAAGGTGTACTAATTCCACAACTTAGTCGACGAATTTATCCGCATTTTGGAGTTTTTTCGCCGGTACGGTCTGAGTACCTTGACTTAGTTGATAAAGCGCCCTTATCCCCCAATTGGAAATCTGCTTATGACATTGGCACTGGTACCGGAGTATTAGCAGCGATTCTAGCCAAACGAGGCTTATTAGAAATTACAGCTACAGATCTTTATCAACGAGCTGTTTTTTGTGCAAGAGCGAATATTCTTTCATTCGAAATGCAAGAACGTATTCAGGTGATACAGTCAGACTTGTTTCCTCCAGGTCGAGCAGATTTAATTGTTTGTAATCCACCGTGGATAGTTGCCGAACCGAGTTCATTGTTGGACTCTGCTGTATATGATTCTAAAGCGACGATGTTGCGTAGTTTTTTGAGTGGAGTGAGAGACCATTTAAATATTGGTGGCGAAGCGTGGTTGGTTATATCTGACATTGCCGAGCATTTAAACTTGCGATCAAGAGACCAACTTTTGGAGTGGATAGCCTTGGGTGGTTTGAAGGTCGTGGGGCGAATTGATGCTCGCCCCGTGCATGGGCGGGTAAGAGATCAAGAGGATACTCTTTATGAAGTAAGGTCTAAAGAAATAACCTCTTTATGGCGCTTACAAGGTAACTAAATTACTCTTTTTCAACCCCAGCTTTTCTGAGGATTTCACCAACAATAGGCGATTCTTTACGCGACAGTTCAAAGACTTTACTCGGTTCACTATAAAGTGGCGTAACTCCAAGTTTTTCAAAGGAGTCTTTGATTTCCTGAGAAGTCATTATTTTGCCCAGTTCTTGGTTGATACGTTCAATAATGTTATTTGGGACACCTTTGGAAGTTACGATTGACCACCAATTAGCTGCCTCGAAATTAGGAAAGCCAAGTTCGATCATCGTTGGTAGATCTGGTAGGGTTGTCGATCGTTGTGGCGATGTCACCGCTAGAGCGCGTAGCTTATTGGCTTTAATAAATGGTACTGCTGGTGCCATATCAGAGAAGACCATGTGGATTTGCCCAGCAACCAAGTCTGCAACTGCGACGCCCGTGCCTTTATAGGGAATGTGAACGATGTCAACATTCGCGGCCGTTTTATACATCTCTCCACTGATATGCGACTGAATTCCTTTACCACCAGAGCCAAAATTCAGCTGACCTGGCTTGGATTTAGCGAGTGTGGTTAGTTCGCTGACGCTTTTTACTGGCACACTCGGATGAACAACAAGGACTAGACCAGCAATAGCGACCATCGAGATTGGGCTAAAGTCTTTGTACCAATCAAAACTCATTTGTTTAAACAGGTGTGGATTATTGACTACGGTACTACTGTTTGATAGTAGGAGAGTATAGCCATCTGGGGCCGCCTTTGCAGCAATATCATGACCGATATTGCCAGATGCTCCTGGGCGATTTTCTACAATAACGGATTGACCTAGGGCGTCGCTTAATTTTTGAGCCATGATACGACCAATCACATCGCTGGTGCCTCCTGGAGGAAACGGTGCAATAAATTTAATGGGTCGGTTAGGAAAGGTTGACTGAGCGTAAGCGATTGATACTGCAGTAATACTTAGGATAGAAAAAATCCATAAACGACTAATCCAATGCGAACGAAGGGTATTTCGAATAGTTAAATTTCGCATAATAATTCCCTAAAAAATAAGTCCGAATCAAAAAAATATCTATTGCAGGCGGAGTTCCAATAGATTCATTCTGTTCAGTATGAATTAATATACAAAAAATACTATTAGGACAAGTGCTAGGTTAAATGAGGAATCGGTTCCTTTTACTCCTTTTCTACCCCAGACTTTCTGAGTAGTTCGCCAATGATCGGAGAATCTCGTTTAGCAATTTCATGAACGCGGGCTGGGGTGCTGTGTAACGGCGTGATGCCCAGTTTATCGAAGGCCTCTTTGATTTCAGCGGAGACCATGATTTTTGATAAATCGGCATTGAGACGCTGAATAACGGTTTGGGGAGTACCTTTGGGGGCTGCTAAAGACCACCAAACTACGGATTCGAAATTAGGGTAGCCGGCTTCAATCATCGTTGGAATTTCTGGCATGATATTCGATCGTTGGGTAGAAGTCACTGCTAGTGGGCGAAGTTTGCCACCCTTAATGAGTGCGACAGCGGGAGCCATGTCAGAAAAAACCATTTGAATTTGTCCAGCGGCCACATCGGCGACTGCTTGCCCAGAACCTTTATACGGAATGTGTACGATATCAATACCTGCTGCCGCTTTATAAAGTTCACCGGTAATGTGGGAGGAGATTCCTTTACCGCCAGAGCCAAAATTGATAGATCCTGGTTTGGCTTTTGCCATAGCAGTTAGTTCAGCAACTGATTTAACTGGCACACTGGGGTGAACAACAAGAACTTGACCGGCTGTAGCCACCATTGAAATTGGCACGAAATCGACATACCAATTAAAGTTGAGTTGCTTAAATAGATGCGGATTATTAACCACCACTCCACTGCTAGATAATATGAGGGTATAGCCATCAGGGTTGGCTTTCATGACGTATTCATGACCGATGTTGCCAGATGCTCCACCCTTGTTTTCAACGATCATACTTTGGCCTAGGGTATCGCTTAATTTTTGCGCAAGGATGCGACCAAGAATATCACTAGTACCACCGGGTGGAAATGGCGCGATTAATTTAAGGGGTTTATTGGGGTAGGTATTTTGTGCATGGGTATTTGTGCTTACCGAGAGAAAACTAACCAGCCCAAGAAAAATAGTGGTCCAGAAGATAATGTATTGGTTAGAATTTTTATAGATGAAGGCTCTCAATTTGGCTCCAGTTATTTGTTTGTATTTGGTATGACTATAGTATATTTTTAAGGATAATTGAAATTATTTAACGATAGATGCTTTATGCTGATTTAAATATATAGCGGAAAGGATATTAGTTCATGCAGCTCATTTCGGGCATTAAGAAAAGTATACAGACATTGTTTTATACAGTGATTTTGTTGATTGGTTTTGGAGTATTCGCTCAGAATCCGCAATCGCAGATTGCGAATGTCAAGATTGGTAACATCTTTTGGGATCTGACTGAAATGACGATTGGGGAGGTCAAGCGTTATGCCCAGGTAACTGGGTTTCGAAGTGCTGCTGAAACGCAGGGGGGAGGCTTATCTTATGAAATGGGTTTTGTTAAAAAGCCGGGTTGGTCATGGCGAACACCCTATGGCGTTACAGCGAATGATCTAGAGCCCGCAGTTCATCTCAATGCGCAAGAAGCGCAAACGATCTGCCGTTTTTACGGTAAGCGCTTACCAACCGATTCAGAATGGGTTATGGCAGCATACTTAGAGCAACGTTCTCAGCCTAAAGATGGTTTTATTTCTGGGCGCCGTTACCAATATCCAAACGGTGATACTGCACGAGGATCGCACTGTTTAGCTGGCTGTGCTGAGCATCAGGGTGTTGCGCCAAAGGGTGCCCTGAATAGGGGGACTGGACATGTTTTCGTTGGAACTACAAAGCCTGGTGTAAATGGTTTATTTGACATGGGAGGGAATGTTTGGGAATGGACTGCATCATCTAATAGTGGCCAGTCGATTACGCGCGGTGCATCATGGTGGTATGGGCCAGAACAACAACTCGAGAGTAATGTTGCTACCAAGCCAAACGATACAACGGTAGTTTATATTGGATTTCGTTGCGTAAAAGATGCTTCATCAGCGGCGTTATCTGAGAAACCATAAGACCTATTCATTAGAACTTCTAACGGAGGGTCTTATGGCAAAATAGTGCTAGCAGTAATCGCTTAATAACCATAGACAGGAAATCAATAATGACTGGGTCCACAATTAAAACAATCGGATTTATTGGCTTAGGAATCATGGGCCAGAGTATGGCAGGGCATTTACTGGCTGGTGGATTTGCGCTCAATGTGTATAACCGTACAAAAAGTAAAGCAGACGGATTGATTAGTAGAGGGGCAACCTGGTTTGATACACCTGGAGAGCTTGCAGCTCATTCGGACCTAGTGATTACTATTGTCGGTTTTCCACG
>RFMZ01000213.1 GCA_009927445.1 Betaproteobacteria bacterium | reverse complement strand
TTTTCTTTTCGTCTAAATAAGTCCATTATGATCATGTAGCTTTGCCAGGTCATCACCCCCAAATATCTTTGTTGAAATGATTTTTTTAGGCACAAGGATCTTGTCAATGGAATCATCTGAAATCCACCGCTCGCTCCCTTGGTTTTTATTCTTTTTAATAATACCAATTTACCATTTACGGTTTAAAAGCACAAGATTACCTAGCAACCCTATAATAGTCCAATGAACTTACGTTTTATCCATGAATAAGACTAATCATCTGATCCAAAAGGTATTTATAACTTTTGGTCTCATTTTGATCTTAGCAAGTTGCTCAACTATTTTCATGGGGCTTTTGGGTATGTTTTCTTTAGATTTATTCGCTATTGGATTTTCCTCGGGTATTCGTATCCTGGCATCCGTTGCAATCACAGGTTGTCTTGCAGGAGCAATGGGCTACTGGATCCAGGAATATTTATAAATTTAATAAAGGGCTTTTATGTTTAAAAAATCTGATTATTTTATTTTACTGGCTGTGGTGATTTCCTTCTGCACCTCTGCATATCTATGGTTTGTAATAGGAGATCGCGAACAATCTATCTTTACAGCTATTTGGGTACCCTCTATTTTTTGTTTTGGGATTTACTTTAAGTTATCAGCCATTCTAAATAAAAAATTATGAGCAATACAACTCTTTTACTAATATCGATTGGTGTCTTTTGCCTATTAATAGTTGGCCTAGTATTGATGATTAGAGAATTTATGGGGAATTTTAGCGATGCTTTTCCAGAGATTGCCGAATGGTTAAACTCGAGTAATGATAAAAAATAATTTGTATACACATTTTCTGAAAGTTAGTAATGGAAAATCTTAAGTCGGTAGACTGGAGAACCCCAACCATGGTTCTATGGGTCGGTGGAATTATTCTAGCGATTTCTTTTGGGGTAAGACACACCTTCGGGATCTTTCTCCAACCAATGAGCTTAGACAATAATTGGGGTAGAGAGGTCTTTGCACTATCTTTAGCAGTTCAAAATATCGTTTGGGGGATAGCGCAACCATTTGCGGGTCGAATTGCCGATCGTCGCGGGGCTGGCTGGGTCATCGTCCTTGGCACTCTAGTCTATGCTGCAGGACTGTATCTAATGTCGAGTGCCCAAACCTCCATGGCGCTTATTTGGTCTGCAGGGATTCTGATTGGTATTGGTCTAGCCGGTACTACCGCACCAGTTGTTTTTGGAGTTATTAGCCGATCTGTGCCGGTTGAAAAGAGAAGTATGGCTTTGGGGCTTTCTATGTCCATCGGATCTTTTGGACAATTCGCAATGCTCCCGGCTACAATGCAATTAATTAATTCCTTTAACTGGAGCACCACTTTATACATTTTGACGGCAATTACCGTCATCATGATTCCATTAGCATTTTTTATGATGGAAAAACCGCAACCGAAGGATGACCCAAACGCACCGAAACCTCTTGCTCTGGCCGAAATCTTAAAACAAGCCATGGGACACCATGGATTTAGACTATTAACCATTGGTTTTTTTGTATGTGGATTTCATATTGCTTTTTTAGCAACACACCTCCCCGCTTATCTTTCTGATCAGGGGCTAAACCCATCCGTCGGCACGAATGTCCTTGCCCTGATTGGTTTATTTAATATTGCAGGGAGCTATTATTTTGGTCTTTGGGGAGGTAAATTTCCAAAGCCCCACTTGTTAAGTCTAATCTATACGGGCCGTGCTCTGGCGATAGCAGCTTTTGTCTTTTTACCAATTAGTGCAGTGAGTGCTTATATCTTCGCTGCTGTTATTGGAGTTTTATGGCTCAGTACAGTCCCCCTAACAAATGGTATTGTCGGCTCTATTTTTGGAGTAAAAAATATGTCGATGCTTGGGGGAATTGTATTTTTCTCGCATCAAATAGGTGCCTTTTTAGGTGTTTGGCTTGGTGGTAAACTTTTTGATTTATTTGGCTCATACGATATTGTTTGGACGATTTCAATCGTTATAAGCCTCATGGCAGCTGCAATTAACTTTCCAATCAAAGAATCAGCCTATCAAGCTAGGCCAGTGACCGCATGACCTCAAGACCTAATTTTTTAAAACGATTGCTCTTTGTTGGATTGGGTTTGTTAGCAATCGGCATTTTTACTGCATACCAAAACCCCAATATGCAAATTTACCTCTTAGCCAATACCTGGTGTTAAGAGTTCTGCCAAGTTACTTAATACCTGTACTAAATTCTTAATACAGGAAGCAGTAATTACTTTTTAATTTGATTAATAGCCTCAGCATCGTCTTTGCTTGGCCCGGCTCCAGAAGTTCCGATACCAAATATTTGTTGCTGAATAGTCAATTGCATCGCCTGTAATTCTTGCAATCTCTTCTTTTGTTCAGCAGTACTAGAAGCATTATTGGGATTTTTCGAGCTAGTAATATTGGCAGCGTCTTTTTTACACACATACTTAAAAATATTATCACCACCACGCATGGGATACCATAATTCTCCAGGCTTAGCCTCCAGAGAACTCACCACGCGCCCCTTTAATCCATTGGCCGAATAAACCTGCGAATAGTACTGAAAACCTGTCCCATTGACACAATTTAAACTCATTTTTTTGAGAATTGACCCGCCCGACATATTGGATATATTTTGAGCACTTTTCTTAATTTCTAATCGCATCTTAAAAGTTGTTATCTGATTGACAGTCTTCATCTCATCGATAAAAGTATCTGAATACAAATTGGAGTCTTCTGAAAATTGATTCGGTATGCGTTGCCACTGGGCATAAGCTATCGTTGCATAGAAGAATAGTCCGAAAAAAAGCGTAAGTCTTCTCACCATTAAGGAATTTTGGCACTAACAACTTCACAAAAACCCTCGAAACTTTCTTTACTCGGAAAGCCTGGGGCAGTCTTCTTCCGCAGCACAATATCTGAAACCGTATTTTTTAATTTATTAAACTTGATCGTTTCAACTGACCCATCACCTAATGTGAAATCAATCACGCAGGTAATCTCCGTATCAGTTTCTTTTGCACAGGGAAATTTGTATGGATAATTGTTTTTTTGAATTTTATCAATCGTAAACTGATATTGATTTAAAAACTCATCATTTTTATCAAGAATAATTTCTTCATTATTTTTGAATTCAATTTTAGTGAGGGTCCCTTTACATAAAACACGTAAATCCCTTTCCTTGGCGCATCCAGTTAGCACAAAGACTGCTAAAACGAGAAATTTAATATAGCGCAATGATTACCCTCCAACAAAATATATACTTTATATTCTATTATATTATTCTTGAAAGATGATACTAAAAATTATAAAAAATAAAACGCTAATATTTGTAAATATGAATATGCATCTAACTAAATTATCAACAAGATAACTAAACCACCAAAGGAAAGACTATGTCTAGAATAAAAATATCCAATGAGAAACTAGAAGTCTTACAGTCACTCCGAAACCACCGAAAACTTTACCGCCAAAAGGTTAATTTAAAAGTCAATCCAGAGAAGCAAAGCCTTACATTGGGCTAGGTTATTTCTGATGGAGTAGCCAAAACTGTGGGCTCTTGGGACTTTATTATTATTCAAAGCCTTTGTATCATTGCATGGATCATTTTTAATACCCATAATGGCTCCTCGGCTTGCGATGCTTATCCATTTATCTGATTAAATTGAGTCTTATCTTTCCAAGCCGCTTATACTGTGCCCGCCATCATGATGAGCCAAAATCGCTAATCAGAAATCGATCGACAACAAGCTCATGATGACTTTGAAATTAATGTCAAAGCCGAATTAGAAATAGAAATGCTTCATCAAAAAATAGACCTAATGAAGGAACAAGAATTACTATTTTTAACAGAAGCGATTAAAGAACTTAGTATCAAGCTTGATCGCTATCAACCATCTTGAGGGAAATTGAGCACATAAGTACATCACCCCTTTTTTAAATCAGTTTTTGGCCAAAGTCTTTTTCAATTAATCGGGAGTAGCGCCTGTCTCTTTCACAACTCTGCCCCATCTTTGCGTCTCATTACTTAAAAACTCTCTTGCAGCTTCGGGCGATTTACTCGTTACCACTATTGCTCCTTGCTTTTCTAGTTTCTCTTTAACCTCTGGAAGCATCAATGTATTAATCGTTGCGGTATATAACTTATTTACAATATCACGCGGTGTTCCAGTTGGGACAGCCAATATTTGCCATGAACCACCCGTCAAATCTTTATAACCTGCCTCGGATATGGTTGGGACATTAGGTAACTCAGGCATCCGGCTTGGGCTCGTAACAGCAAGTCCTTTTAATCGACCAGATTTAATAAATTCTTGGGCTGAAGACAAAGTTACAAACATCATTTGTGTCTCACCTCCAACCATTCCAACAGCTGCAGGACCAGCTCCCCCCTTATAAGGCACATGAACTAGTTTAGTCCCGGTAAGTCCCATAAAACGCTCAGTTTGCAAACGATTGGCGCTGCCAGAACCTGGTGAAGCAAAATTAAATTTACCTGGGTTAGCTTTTAAATAAGTGACTAGTTCAGCTACAGTGCTTGTGGGGAAAGAAGCGGTCGTCACAAGCGCGCTTGGAACGTCAACTACCTCTGTTACAGAAATGAAATCCCTTAATGGGTTTACCTTAATATTTGGATATAAGGCAGGGTTAATCGCCATCGTGCCAATATTACCAAGAAACAATGTATAACCATCTGGCGCGGATTTTGCTGCCAACTCCATGCCAATGTTTCCTGAGGCGCCAGGCTTGTTTTCAATAATCAATGGCTGACCAAGTAGATCCCCAAATTTCGTCTGCAAAATTCTACCAACCAGATCTGAAGCGCCTCCTGGTGAGAATGGGATGATCATTTTGATCGGTTTATTAGGGTAATCTTGAGCCTGTGAATAGCCCGGCAATCCACACAAAGAAAAAACAACCAATAAATTAAATACAAAAATCCATAAATTTTTTATCTGAGCATTCATCAAAAAACCCTTAAAATTCCAACATTTTTAAGACAATAGCCTAAGTGTTATGTTAATTGTTAGATCGACTTCAGACTTATTTACATCAAATTAATAAATGTCCTGCTCTGGAGTAATTGGTAATTGAATAGGCTTCTTTAACCTGGCAGATAAATCAAAGGCTTTTGTCATCATTAAGTTCAAATGAGCCTCCGCTGCTGTAGCAGCAGGCGTTGGCAAATTCAAGCTAACACGGTTAAGCCATGATTCTGTCTCTTCACGCATCGGTCCTCGCAGTTCTCCCAAGGCCATATCACCAGGCGGATAACTTCCCATAAAATCCACGCGCCGAGATTGATCCGGTGCATAACCCTCACCCTGCGACTTGGACGTCGCTAAGACAATATCTCGGTGCGTGTCATCAATCGTCAAAACACCTTCCGTACCTACAATACCGACATCTAAACTATAAACCGCGCCTGGCCATACCACTGGTAATGCCCAAGAAATCGTAGCTTGATAAATAGTGCCATCAGAAAAAGTAATTACTCCAGAAGTGGCATCAATACCCTTCCATTCAGGACCCAAGGCTTTATCAATCGAACGCGCATAAATTTCAACCGGCGTCTTGCCCGCCATCATCCACATCACAATATCTAATGCATGCGTACCCGAAATCACCATCGGTGAAATTTTATGTGGGTGATCTGTTCGCTTATAGTTATCAATTGCAACTAAACGGTTCATAAAAGCTCGAGAAGTTACCAAGGTAATATCCCCTAGCTGACCACTTGCTACTTTTTCTTTGGCAGCTAACCATCTTCTACGAAAACGCTGCGTATAACCAACCACTGCATCAACGCCGGCTTTTTGAATAGCGGCTAAAACACGTGCTGAGTCACCCAGATCAGTCGCTAATGGTTTTTCAATCATCAAGGAGTGTTTTCGTTCAGCAGCTAAAAGAATTGGATCAACGTGTAAGTGCTCATCTGTAGCAACAATCGTTGCATTGACCTCAGGACGATTTAATAATTCACGATAATCAGCCGTTACAAAATCTGCTTTAAGCTTATCACCAATGAGCTTGGCTCTTTCAGGATTTTTTTCGGCAATCCCAATCCAGCCAACCTGCGCATGGCGAGCAGCAACTTCTCCACGAAATAAGCCAACTCTTCCAGCCCCGACAATCGCTAATCCAATATTTTTTGCTTGACGATCACGCATGGGTTAGCCATTCACAGCATGTAACTGTTGAGCAGGCAATGGTAAATATACCGGCTCTCCCGTTTCAGCTGATAAATCGGCAGCCATATAAACTTCCATCACCTGCCGAGCCTGCTCACCAGTAACTAGCACATCACGATCTAGTGCTACAGCCTCTAAAAAATGAATAGTCTCTGATGCCATCGGTCCAGCGTACACGTGATCTACTTGTTCGCCTGGCATGGTCGACATCGGCAATTGCATACCGTTTTTGACAGTATTTAGCACAACGTCTTTATGACTATCGTCAACTAATAAGGCGCCATCACTGCCAATGAATTCGATCCAAGTCGTCGAAAAATTTGGATATCCTGGGGGCAAACTCCATCCTCCACCCACCACAAAAGTTAAACCATCATCCATCGTTACCATAATCCACTGAGTGTCCGGAATATCCGCTCCTGTTGACTCACGCATCGCACCATAATTGACTTGGGAATAAATTTTCACTGGCTTGGCTGGCTCTAAACACCAGAACACAAAGTCCAAATCATGAGTAGCCTCCATCGCTGCCGGTGACAACTTCACTCTGCCAACTATCTTCTTACCCAAACTACGCGTTATATGGCGACTCACTAAAATACTTACCGGTTTACCAATCATGCCATCTTTAATCGCCTTTTTGACATAAGCAAATTTCGGATTAAAACGCTGCGAATAACCAATTGTAAATTTAAGCTTCTTTTGTTTTGCTAAAGCAATTAACTCATCTGCCTCTTCTAGTGCGATTGCAATCGGCTTTTCTAAGAAAACATGCTTACCCGCAATGAGGGCGTCACGTGCCATTGGAAAATGCGTTGTTTCTGGCGTGGCAGAAATAATAATCGCATCAATATCATCTATTTTTAATAATTCTTTATAGTCAGTCGTCGCTGTTTTAGCACCAATTTTGTCTGCCATTTCCTTCAAACGAATCTCGTTCGTCTCTGAAATGTGAATATCTTTAACCAGTGGATTATTTCGGGCAGTTTCTGTACGTATGCCACCACACCAGCCAGTACCAATTACACCTATATTGATTTGCTTCATATCATCTCCGTTTTAACAATTTTTATGATTAAACTAAATATCAACCGTCATATATTACAACATTTTGCCTCGTTTTTTAACTAATTCATCGAGGTAAATACATTTTTTAACTTTTCTAAACTCCTCTTCATGTAAAACCTCGCAAATACTAATGTCTTTATTTAGAATTTATATCCTTCTTAATCTATGTTCATCCAGGTATTGCATTGCATCAACTTGCGCGCCTTGGTACTAATACTTCTACTCCACCCATATAGGGCACTAATGCACTAGGTATGCGGATGCTACTATCAATTTGCTGAAAATTCTCTAACAGCGCAACTAAACACCGCCCGACTGCTAAACCCGAACCATTTAGAGTATGGATTAACTCTGGCTTAGACTGGCCTACCTTGTAACGAGCCTGCATTCTCCTAGCCTGAAAATCCCACATCGTCGAACATGAACTGATTTCTCGATAGGTGTTCTGAGATGGTATCCAAGCTTCTAAGTCATAAGTTTTTGCACTACCAAAACCCATATCCCCTGAACACAATAAAACTCTTCGATAAGGGATCTCTAAACCCTCTAAAACCGCTTCAGCATGAGCCGTTAATTGCTCTAATGCCTCTAATGAATCTTTTGGCTCGACAAATTGCACCAATTCAACTTTCTCGAATTGATGTTGCCGAATAATACCCCGAACATCGCGCCCGTAACTACCTGCCTCAGACCGAAAGCACGGGGTATGCGCAACCAATCGGATTGGTAACTGATCTAAAGAATAAATCATGTCCCTGGCCATATTCGTAACCGGCACTTCTGCAGTTGGAATGAGATAAAAGTTCTCAGTCTGAGATTCAGTTTCATGACCGTCCTCTTCACTACTCATCTTGCGTGGAACTCGAAATAAATCAGCTTCAAATTTTGGTAATTGACCTGTACCACGCATACTGTCAGCATTGACAATGAGGGGCACATTAATTTCCTCGTAACCATGCCTAGTCGTGTGCAAATCCAGCATGTATTGTGCTAAAGCCCGATGTAACCTAGCAATATTGCC
The DNA here is from genome assembly GCA_009927445.1 of Betaproteobacteria bacterium. Taxonomy (GTDB): domain Bacteria; phylum Pseudomonadota; class Gammaproteobacteria; order Burkholderiales; family Burkholderiaceae; genus Polynucleobacter. The sequence goes on along the minus strand of RFMZ01000213.1, from coordinate 100,878 downwards.
GCGCCCAACTGCAAACCTAGAACCCGTTATTTTAATCGCTGACTCAAAATCCAACCCGTGTAGTGCACCTAAATCTACGTGGTCTTTTAATTCAAAATCAAATGTAGGAATCTTACCCCAGCGCTTTATTTCTTGGTTATCGTGCTCATCCTTACCCACCGGTACCGAGTCATGAGGAATATTAGGTATGCCTAAAATAAACTGTTGAAGATCACTTTGCAACTGACTTAACTGCGCGGCACTCGCAACGAGTTCTTCATTTACTCCCACCGAATCAGCCATCTCCTGAGTAACCTCCTCACCCTTCGATTTTTTCATGCCAATTGCTTTGGATAGTTGATTTCTCCGAGCTTGTAACTCTTCTGTGCGAGCTTGCAATTGCTTGCGAGAATTTTCCAACAGGTTATATGCTGTTTGATCCAGATTAAACCCACGAGTTGCTAGACGCTGCGCAATTACATGTATATCTTTTCGAAGCAGTTGTTGATCAATCATCGTATTTCATATCCAAATCATCATAGTCAATTAGTTGTTACTTTGTATCACTGTAACTTTAAAACCTCCGCTCCCGAGGGTACCTTAAAAATAAATTGGCTTGGCAAAATCGGAATATTGGTTTTTAAATTACTAAAACTAAGTAAAACAATATTACCAAACTGATCTCTTAACTCCATCGCTATTGGTAAATTACCGGCCATCCCAATACCTATTTTGGTATAAGGCATATCCTCTGCACTGTCCTTACTGTTTTTTGGAATTAACTCTACCCAAAATAAATTACCGCGCTCTCCAGCATTATTTAATTCAAAATACTCTTCCAAGGCTGTGTTGCCAAACAAGATAGCCGCAGGACTAGCCGCTAAGGCAAGATTCGCCTTGCGATAAGTTACTTGATTCAAATCCTTATCCCACATCATCAACTGCTTCCCATCTGCAATCATGACTTGCTCGAAGGGCTTTAATGTGTTCCATGAAAATCTGCCAGGTCTTGAAAATACAAAAGTGCCCTGTTGTTGCCGAACTACGCGGGGCTTTACATCACTACCTGAGGATAAGCTGACCTGTTGCTGTAAAAAATCACCGGAAGCTGACTTGGTATTTTTAGTAAAGGATCGCAATTGCTCTACCGCATCGTTAGCATAAGTAGTTTGCCCTATCCCAAGCATCCCTAAAATTAAAAGCCCTAAAAAATAGGGTCTCAGCATATTCGTCCGAGCAACGAACAAACACAACTGATTACATCGCAATCTAACGCTCATGATTGGGTCCTAAAATTTCACGCGTTCCTGAACCAGACATTTTCGAAACTAAACCAGCACGTTCCATGTCCTCTAAAAGACGAGCCGCGCGGTTGTAGCCAATTCTTAAATGACGCTGCACAAAAGAAATAGACGCACGCTTATTCTCAAGCACAATTGCAACCGCCTGATCATACAGTGGATCGGCCTCGCCACCATCATTTGCCGTACCCTCCGCACCATCCTCCGCTGAGGAGTCTAATATGGCATCAATGTAATTGGGGCTACTGCGCTCTTTAAGCCAATCCACAACGCGTTGGACCTCCTCATCGGAAACAAATGCGCCATGCAAGCGAAGCGGCTGGCCTGTTCCAGGTGGCATATACAACATATCCCCCATTCCCAGCAATGTCTCAGCGCCTTGTTGATCTAATATAGTTCTACTATCAATCCGACTACTCACCTGAAAAGATAGTCGCGTCGGTATATTCGCTTTAATTAAACCAGTAATTACATCAACACTTGGTCGCTGAGTAGCCAATACCAGATGAATGCCAGCGGCGCGTGCTTTTTGAGCAATCCGCGCGATCAACTCCTCTAATTTCTTGCCAACCACCATCATTAAATCAGCTAATTCGTCAATCACAATCACAATCATCGGCGCTTTTTGAAGTGGCTCAGGATCTTCTGGGGTCAAACTGAAGGGATTATATAAATGCGTGCCAACTTCGTGTGCTTCAGCAATTTTTTTATTAAAACCTGCTAAATTACGTACGCCAAATTTACTCATCAACTTATACCGCCGATCCATTTCTTTGACAGCCCATTGTAAGGCATTGGCAGCCTCTCGCATGTCGGTAACAACGGGTGTAAGTAAGTGGGGAATATCCTCATACATCGCCATCTCAAGCATCTTCGGATCAATGAGTATTAAGCGAACATCTTCAGGCTTGGCTTTATACAACAGCGATAAAATCATAGCGTTAATACCAACTGACTTACCAGACCCAGTCGTCCCAGCAACTAAGCAATGGGGCATTTTGGCTAAATCTGCCACCATCGGCTGACCCGAAATATCTTTTCCCAAAGCTAAGGTCAATAATGAAGAATTGCGATTATAAATCTCTGAACTTAAAATTTCCGATAAGCTAATCATCTGCCGTTTCGGATTAGGCACCTCCAATCCCATGCAAGTCTTTCCAGGAATAGTCTCAACCACCCGCAATGCCTGCGTACCTAAAGCTCGGTTTAAGTCTTTACTTAAGTTGACTATTTGACTCCCCTTAACACCAATCGCAGGCTCAATCTCATAACGCGTAATAATTGGGCCCGGATAAGCCGCAATCACCTTCGCCTCGACGCCAAAGTCTTTTAACTTTCGCTCAATTAAGCGGGATGTGAATTCCAGTGTATCGGCCGATATACTTTCAACCGATATAGGCGCAGCGTCTAATAAAGATAATGGCGGTAATGCGGCGCTAGATAAGTCATCGAATAAGATTGTTTGTTTTTCACGCTCAACTCGATCACTCTTCTGTATCACAGACTCCTGCCTAACAATCTGCATAGGCTCCACCGTATCAAACTTATCTAACTCCTCTTCGACATGCTCTTCACGCTCAACTGCCGCAATTTCTCCAATCCGTCGATCAACTACACTTTCTTGCCGATTACGAATTTTTAAATAAAATACTTCGACCCAGCGACCAATTTGCTCAGAAAAATTTAGCCAAGAAAAATGAAAAAATAAAGAAATTCCTGCAAAGAAAATACATAATAAAAATAGAGTTGACCCCGTAAAACCCAAAAGGGTTTGTAATGGATCACCAATCATCTCTCCCAAAACACCCCCGGGAAGGTTGGGTAGCGCCATTTGTAGGGTATGTAATCGAATTGACTCTAGAGAAACACTCGAACATAAAACCATTAGAAAGCCTAGCCACCGAACCCAGATAGAGTCCTTGGCAAATTCCAGTCCAACTTGCAAATCATCCTTTGACCGAACAACGCTTTTCCAACCCTGCGCAACATGCCTAGCAAATAAAATAACCCACCAATATGCAGAAGCTCCAAAAATAAATAGCATGAGGTCCGCAAAGTATGCTCCAAGTCGCCCCCCAATGTTTTTTACAAGCCCGCCAGAGTTATTAGACCAAGCCGGATCACTCGGCGCGTAAGTTACTAAAATACAAAAAAGGCCTATACAAGAGGCAAGCGCTAAAAACCATCGAATTTCTATTAAAAGTTCCGAAAATCGGGCGGCCTTTTTGGATAAAAGAGGACTATCAGGCCCTTGATTGATCAACGGTTTTTTTCGTTTCAATGAACTTGGTACGGTATTTTCACCCATGAATGTATTGTAAACCCGCTCCAAGCGATTGAATCGACTTTATTCATGACGATTTATCCACAATCAGATTTTTCTTCTTTATAATTTAGTATGAACGAAAATAATGTAAAACACGCAAAAGTCCTGATCTTAGGTTCTGGGCCGGCCGGCTATTCCGCAGCAGTGTACGCTGCTCGCGCCAATCTTAACCCCGTGCTCATTACTGGTATGGCTCAGGGTGGGCAATTAATGACCACCACTGATGTCGAAAATTGGCCCGCTGATCCTCTTGGTGTGCAAGGCCCAGATTTAATGCAACGCTTTTTAGAACATGCTGAGCGCTTTCATACTGAAATCATTTTTGACCAAATCCATACTGCCAAGTTACAAGAAAAACCAATTCGCTTAGTTGGTGATTTTGGCACCTATACTTGTGATGCACTCATTATTTCAACTGGCGCTTCTGCGCAATATCTCGGGATACCCTCTGAAGAAAAATTTATGGGTAAAGGTGTGTCAGCCTGTGCAACTTGCGATGGGTTTTTCTATAAAAACCAAGATGTTTGCGTGATCGGGGGCGGTAACACTGCAGTCGAAGAGGCCCTCTACCTCACCGGAATTACCAAAAAAGTCACAATCATTCATCGCCGCAATAAATTTAGAGCCGAGCCGATTCTGATTGACCGTCTCATGGCTAAAGTCTCTGAGGGTAAAGTAGAAATCAAATGGCATAGTCAAGTCGATGAAGTACTTGGAGATCATTCCGGGATGACCGGCATCCGAATTATGAAATCCGACGGGACTAAAGAAGAAATATCCGCCCAGGGAATGTTTGTCGCTATCGGCCACAAACCGAATACTGATATTTTTAATGACCAACTCACTATGGTCAATGGCTATATCCAAACACTCAGCGGTACTGCGGGTAATGCAACGAGTACAAATATTGCCGGTGTATTTGCTGCTGGCGATGTGCAAGATCACATCTACCGCCAAGCTATTACTAGTGCTGGAACCGGTTGCATGGCAGCACTGGATGCGCAGCGTTATCTCGAAACTTTAGAATAAAACAGCACATTCGAAATTCGCTAAAAAAAGCAAAAAGCCAAGGAACACATTCCTTGGCTTTTTTTACTTCAACCCATCAAAATTAATCCAGTTATTTAGCCATCGGCAGCAGCGGCACAATCAACAAAGCAACAATATTAATAATCTTAATCAACGGATTCACTGCCGGACCAGCAGTGTCTTTATAAGGATCACCCACCGTATCGCCAGTTACTGCAGCTTTGTGGGCCTCAGATCCCTTACCGCCATGATTGCCATCTTCGATATACTTCTTGGCATTGTCCCAAGCCCCGCCGCCTGTACACATGGAGATCGCCACAAATAAGCCAGTCACAATTGTGCCCATGAGTAAGCCGCCTAATGCTGCGGGTCCAAGAAACATGCCCACCAAAATAGGAACAACCACTGGCAATAATGACGGTACGATCATCTCCTTAATCGCTGCTGAAGTAAGCATATCAACTGCACGACCATACTCCGGCTTAGCAGTGCCTTCCATAATTCCTTTGATATCCCTAAACTGTCGGCGGACTTCTTCAACTACCGCTCCAGCACTTCGCCCAACAGCTTCCATCGCCATCGCACCAAATAAATAAGGGATTAATCCACCAATAAATAAGCCAATAATGACCAAATGATTCGATAAATCAAAACTGACCTTCTGACCAACCGCCTCTAAGGCATGGGTATAGTCTGCAAACAAAACTAATGCGGCTAAGCCAGCAGAACCAATCGCATAACCCTTTGTCACTGCCTTCGTAGTATTACCAACAGCATCTAATGGATCCGTAATATTGCGCACTGATTCTGGCATCTCAGCCATCTCAGCAATTCCACCAGCATTATCGGTAATCGGGCCATAAGCATCTAAAGCCACAACAATTCCCGCCATCGATAACATCGAAGTAGCAGCAATCGCAATCCCATAAATACCTGCCAAATCAAAGGAGCAGTAAATTGCAGCGCAAACAAATAAAACCGGCCAAGCAGTTGATTTCATCGAAATACCTAAGCCAGCAATGATATTGGTGCCATGACCTTTGGTCGAGGCTTCCGCAACGTGCTGCACAGGAGCATAATTTGTACCGGTGTAGTACTCGGTAATCCAAACTAATAATGCCGTTAATAAAAGTCCAACAACCGTCGCACCAAATAACCTCATCTGACTGCCAGCCATTCCTAAAACATCATCAGGAATCAACCACTGCGTCACAAAATAAAAACCAACTAAAGATAACACCCCAGCAATAATTAAGCCTTTATATAAAGCAGGCATCACATTTTTCATACCTGGCGTGGCTTTGACAAAATAACACCCAACGATCGATGCCAAAATCGATAAGCCACCAAGAACTAAGGGATATGCAACAGCAATAGCCCCGGCAGATTGGATAGTTAGAGCTCCTAAAACCATCGTAGCAATTAAAGTCACGGCGTAGGTTTCAAATAAGTCAGCAGCCATGCCAGCGCAGTCACCGACGTTGTCGCCCACATTATCGGCAATCACTGCTGGATTACGTGGATCATCCTCTGGAATGCCAGCTTCGACTTTGCCAACTAAGTCTGCCCCTACATCTGCACCCTTGGTAAAAATACCGCCGCCTAAGCGCGCAAAAATAGAAATTAAGGAAGAACCAAAAGCAAATCCCATGAGGGGATGTAGTACCTCCGATAGGCTCTTCCCAACGCCTTGCATACTCAAAAATAAATAAAAGCCACCGACCCCTAAAATACCCAAACCAACCACGAGCATTCCAGTAATGGCGCCACCTTTAAAAGCCACATCGAGCGCCTGACTCATTCCAACCGTGGCCGCCTGAGCGGTCCGTACATTCGCACGCACAGAAACGTTCATGCCAATAAAGCCGCAGGCTCCAGAGAGCACAGCACCAATTACAAAGCCTAAAGCGGTAGTGAAATCCAAGAAAAGAGCAATTAAGACGGCTAGAACCACACCCACAATAGCAATCGTAGTGTACTGCCTTGACAAATAAGCAGCAGCACCTTGCTGAATCGCCCCAGCAATTTCTTGCATCCTAGCATTCCCAGGCTCTTGCGCCAAAATCCAACTGCGGGTAACCAAACCATAAACAACTGCGACTACACCGCAAAATAAGGCAAAATAAATGCCTGTTTGTATTGATGTCATACTAAATTCTCCTATTTTTATATTAAAGCTGCCACCCATAAGGCTCAGGCATGCCGACTCTTGATCGAGTGGATTTTCTAACTCCTATTAATCAATGTAATCAGAAAATACCCAAGTATAAGCCATCTTTATTCCAGCTTAGACTTTTGTAACTATTTGAAATAAAACAATTTAATAATAGAACATTAATTTGTTAAAATAATACTCTTACAAATTAGAGTTCTTTATATAGTCAATTGGAAAAAGCATGAGTTTAGATAATGTCACCGCTGGTAAAAATTTACCGAATCATTTCAATGTCATTATTGAAATTCCTATGAACGCTGACCCAATCAAGTACGAGGTCGATAAAGAGTCCGGTGCGATTTTTGTGGATCGTTTCATGGGTACTTCCATGCATTACCCATGTAACTATGGTTATATCCCAAAAACCATTTCGGACGATGGGGACCCGGTCGATGTGCTTGTTGTCACCCCATTTCCGCTCATACCAGGTGTGGTCGTCAGTTGCCGAGCAATCGGGATTCTTTTAATGGAGGATGAAGCCGGTGGCGACGCAAAGCTGCTTGCAGTCCCGGAAGATAAAATTTTATCAATCTATACACACTGGCAAAAGCCTGCCGATATGAATCCACTTCGACTCAATCAAATTCAACATTTTTTTGAGCATTACAAGGATTTAGAACCCGGCAAGTGGGTCAAAATTAAGGGCTGGGAAGGACCGGAAGTTGCCCATCAGGAAATCCTAACTGGAATTGATCGTTATCAAAAAGAACAAGCAGAAAAAATTTAAGCCCACTCGAATCGATCGGACTTTCGCTTGCAAACAGGAACATTCCCCATGCACATCTTTTACCCTTTAAATGTACAATGAAAAATCTCCTTCAGGCTCTCTAAGACTGCGCGTATTTTGAATCTCCAACCCTTCACAATTGCCCTAGCACAGTCAAACTTTGTTTTAGGCGACCTGCATGCTAACGCCCAAATTATTCTCACTCAAGCCAAGTCTGCATTTACAAAAGGCGCTAAACTCCTCGTCACGCCGGAACTCTCCCTAACAGGCTATCCGCCAGAAGACCTTTTATTGAGAGATGCTTTTATTGATGCAGTCGAGTCCGAGCTGGCTCTTTTAACTCAGGAGCTGGCACAGTTCACAGACTTCACAGTGATTGTTGGCCACCCATCTCGAAACCAATCCTCAGGCCAACTGTTTAATCAAGCCTCGGTTCTTCGAAATGGCCTAATAGTGCACTCATACGCCAAACAAAAATTACCGAACTCCGAAGTATTTGACGAAGTACGCTACTTCCAACCAGGTAATACGCCTTGTGTCTTTGATATTGAAGGTCTTCAAATTGGCTTAATTATTTGCGAAGATGCTTGGCACTCAGGTCCAGCTATGGCAACCAAACAAGCTGGAGCAGAACTAATCGTTATTCCAAATGCCTCTCCTTTTCACCTTGAAAAAACCAATCTTCGCCAAGAAATACTCCAAAATCAAGTTCGAGAGACTGGTCTTCCTATGTTATATGCCAACTTAGTTGGCGGGCAAGATGAACTCGTTTTTGATGGTGCTTCATTTGCAATGAACGCGCAAGGTGAGGTGGTTTTTTGTGCGCCACAATTTGTCGAAGACCTGAGCTTCATTGAAATTCGTGATGGCAATCCCCAAAAGGGTGTAATTAGCCCAACTAGTTCAGTTGAAAAACAAGTCTATGACGCACTTGTTCTAGGTGTCAAAGACTATTTGGGTAAAAATGGCTTTCCCGGTGCAATCATCGGCCTCTCAGGTGGGGTTGATTCCGCCCTTGTTCTGGCAATCGCCGTTGATGCGCTCGGCGCAGATCAAGTCCGTGCCGTTATGATGCCCTCCCGCTATACCGCCGATATCTCATGGATTGACGCCAAAGAAATGGCAACTAGACTCGGTGTTCAATACGATGAAATTTCTATTGCGCCCATGGTCGACTCGTTTGAAGAATCTCTTGCCAAAGACTTTGCCGGACTAGCTCCTGATGCTACCGAAGAAAATATTCAAGCTAGAGTTCGCGGAACGCTCCTGATGGCCTTGTCTAACAAATCAGGTCGAATTGTTTTGACAACAGGCAATAAGAGCGAAATGGCGGTTGGTTACTGTACTTTATATGGTGATATGGCGGGAGGCTTTGCAGTTATTAAAGATGTTGCTAAGACCTTAGTCTACCGCTTATGCGCTTACCGAAATTCCATCGCAGAGGTCATTCCAACTCGGATTATTACAAGGCCGCCTTCAGCAGAACTCCGCCCAGATCAAAAAGATCAAGATAGCCTACCTCCCTACGAAATTCTGGATGCAATCCTAGAAAATTATATGGAAAATAATGTGCCAATTGAAACGCTATTACAAAAGGGCTTTGCGAAAGCTGACGTTGAACGAGTAACTCGCCTGATTAAAATTAATGAATACAAAAGACGGCAGTCTCCAATTGGTGTTCGGATCACCAGGCGCGCTTTTGGTAGAGACTGGCGATATCCAATTACCTCCCGCTACCGGGGTTGAGAAGGCATCGAGAATTTGCTGTTGCACTAAACCTCAGTTATTATTCAAGTTCAGACGGAGAACTAACCATGAAACTAATTACTGCCATTATCAAACCCTTTAAATTAGATGAAGTTCGTGAGGCGCTATCTGAAATAGGCTCTAGTGGTCTAACCGTTACTGAAGTCAAAGGTTTTGGTCGTCAAAAAGGCCATACGGAAATGTACCGTGGTGCCGAATATGTCGTGGACTTTCTGCCAAAAATTAAAATTGAAGTTGTTGTTGCAAGCGATCAAGTTGAGAATGTAATCGATGCGATCCTCAAATCAGCAAAGACCGGAAAAATAGGCGATGGGAAGATTTTTGTTACCCCCGTCGAACAAACTATCCGGATTCGTACCGGGGAAACAAACGACGCGGCAATTTAATTGCCCCCCTGCATATTCTGTAAGCTCATGGTGCTGGTTGATCAAGCCATGCACCGCTTCAAAAAATATCTTTTCAACATTGATTGCATAAAAGGCCTTGGGCTGAATAGGTTTACCCCCTAAGGTGCACTTCATTGATTTGATCCCCAAGTAAAGATCTGCATGCTCTTATACGCCGACACGCCCGCTAAACACCGCATCGGTATTTTGATTGTGGCACTTGCCACCCTCTGCTTTGCCTCTTTAGATACCAGTGCAAAGTGGTTAGTGACCCATATACCTATCCTAGAAATAGTTTGGCTTCGTTTAGCTATCCATGCGCTGTTAGCAGCTACTTGGCTTATTCCGCAGCACGGTCTTCAAATATTTATCGTGCAAGATTTTCGATTACAACTCATCAGATCAGCGATGCTTGCGGCGATGACGGCATTGAATTTTTTTGCCCTGCAATACCTACAATTAGCGCAAACAGCCGCTATCCTCTTTTCATCTCCAATTCTGATCGCGCTCATTAGCTGTTATTTTTACAAAGAACCCCTCTCTACGCCAAAGTGGTGCGCTATTATCGGTGGATTTATAGGCGTTCTAATCATTCTTGATCCTTTTGGTCATGGCTTTCATCCAGCCATGATCTTGATTCTCATCCATGCGACGATTTTTGCTTTTTTTAATTTTTTAACGAGAAAAATTGCAGCCCATAGTGATCCTGGGGTGACGCAGTTTTACTCTGCCCTTGGACCAACGATCGTCTTAGCGCCGTTCGTATTTTTTAGCTGGGAAAATATTACCTCTACACTCGATATCTTTGTCATATTTTTGACTGGATTGTTTGGATTTTTAAGCCACTTTCTGCTGGGTTTAGCCTACCGCTATGCGAAGCCTGCAACACTATCACCTTTTTTCTACCAACAAATGATTTATATGGCTTTATTTGGCTGGCTTGTTTTTGGGCAAACGCCCAATTTACAGGTGATTGTTGGAACGATACTCGTCATCGGTTCTGGTTTATATTTATGGTTTCAAGAAATCCATCAGGACAATAAATGACTAATCAAAAAGTAGCCCTCGTTACTGGGGCAGGAACCGGCATCGGAAAAGCCTCTGCTCTAGCTCTACTAAATAGTGGCTATCAGGTCATTTTTGTTGGACGACGCCAAGATGTTCTAGAGACAGCAATTGCCCAAGCAGGATCTTTAGCGAACCATGCGCAGGCAATTGCGCTAGACATCAGTCAAGCCGAACAAGTCAAAGATTTGTTTGAGAACGTCAAAAAAATATACGGTCGATTAGACATCTTATTTAATAATGCGGGACGAGGCACCCCTGTCATGGAGTTTGATGAGATCCCCCTTGACCTTTGGCTAGCCACCGTGGGTACTAATCTCAGTGGAACTTTTTTATGCTCCCAAGGAGCCTTTGCACTCATGAAGCATCAAAACCCCCAAGGCGGTCGTATCATCAACAATGGCTCCATTTCGGCGCATGCGCCAAGGCCCTTTTCTGCCCCCTATACCAGTACTAAACACGCTATTACTGGACTGACGAAGTCCATTGCACTTGACGGTCGCCCTTACAATATTGTTTGTAGCCAAATTGATATTGGTAATGCAGCTACCGAAATGACCGAGCGCATGGCTGCCGGGATCATCCAAGCAGATGGCTCAATTAAGGTCGAAGACCGAATGGACGTTAACCATGTGGCAAATGCGGTCGTTCATATAGCAAATCTACCACTAGAAGCAAATATTCTATTTATGACTATTATGGCGAGTAAGATGCCCATGGTAGGACGTGGTTAAAAATTGCTTTTCGCCTTATATTTGGTGGATAATAGAAGAATATTTTACAGATGGATGTAAATTGGTTTACACCCTTTACCTAGGATCACACAATGAATGAATGGCACAAAGAATCGAAAGAAGAAATTAACAAGCGAGTAATTACCCTCGTAGTTATGCTTGCCGGTGCAACTTGCCTCGCTATCCTTTTTGCGATAACAGCAGCCCATCTTGGCTATGTATTTGGCTAAATCATCTAAGCTTTGTAGGCTTTTAGAACTTAGATAGTCGTTTCTTAACGATCCAACGTCGATAACACACTACCTGTCATATTAGAAATTGGGGGGAAACAGTAATCCCCAAGCGCATTGACATAACATCTGGGGAGTTTCTCGCCAGATTTGCTGGAAGACATATCTTCCCCTACTTAAAAATTTACCTAGTCGTCATGTTCAGACCTTGCTAATTGATAGAGTCTAACCTCAATACCACCCCGGACTTCTAATCGCTTGCGATGACTTTCTGAATATCCATTTCTATCCGTATTGATGAGTATTTTACTCTGCACCAAATTTGTGCAAACTCCAAAAAAGTGCGCTAAAGATCCTATTTGGTGCAATCGTATGTTTTCACCTCCACCATATTTTGAATAATCAGATCTTATTCAACAGTTCTTTTTTCCGTCCAAACAATCATTACATCTAATCCAATTTTGCAATTAAATACGCATTAAATACTTTATCCAGTAACAACTTACAATGTCCATACCCCGTTCATTTTAAAAATAAAGAGGAAATCCATGAATACTTTTAAACCATTCGATCCAGATCAGCCACTCTTTAGCCGCTGTAGTTGTGGCCAACATCAATCAGAAGCCGAACATGTCAAGGCCACATCTCCTCAAGTAGATGACGAAAAGCTCAGCGCAGATTTTGTAGAGGCTAGCCTTGTAAAAGCTTTATTTCCGAGCGAAATGCGTCGTCGAGCCTTTCTAAAGTCTGTCGGCACTGGCGGTGCAATGAGCGCTTTATCAGGCTTCTTACCAATCGAGTCCTTGCAAGCGATGGCCCAAGAAAAAGCGCCATTAGAAAAGAAAGATCTAAAACTTGGCTTTATCGCTATTACCTGTGCAACGCCACTCATTATGGCTGACCCACTAGGTTTTTATAAAAAACAAGGGCTGAATGTATCACTAATGAAAACTGCTGGCTGGGCGCTCATCCGAGACAAAATGCTTAGTAAAGAACATGATGCATCCCATTTTCTATCTCCTATGCCAATGTCCATTTCGATGGGGCTTGGTTCTGACCCCACCCCCATGCGCGTGGCAACAATTCAAAATGTCAATGGGCAAGCAATCACTCTCGCGAATAAACATAAAGACAAAAGAGACCCAAGCACCTGGAAAGGGATGAAGTTTGCGGTTCCATTTGAATACTCCATGCATAATTTTCTATTACGATATTACGTCGCGCAGGCAGGTCTAGATCCCGATAAGGATATTCAAATACGCGTTACTCCCCCACCAGAAATGGTCGCTAATCTGCGAGCCGGCAATATCGATGGCTTTTTGGGACCTGACCCATTTAATCAACGCGCGGTCTATGACGAAGTGGGATTTATTCATATTCTCACGAAAGAAATCTGGAATGGTCACCCATGCTGCGCCTTTGGAACTTCTGAGGAATTCATCAAACAAAATCCAAATACCTTTGCCGCACTCTATCGGGCTGTATTAAATGCTGCAAACATGGCTAGTGATCCGAAAAATCGCCCCCTGATCGCCAAGGTAATCTCTCCGCAAAACTACCTCAATCAACCAGAAAGTGTAGTCATGCAAGTCTTAACTGGAAAGTTTGCAGATGGCCTAGGCAATGTCCAAAATGTACCCGACCGGATTGATTTCAACCCAATTCCTTGGTACTCCATGGCAACCTGGATGCTCACACAAATGCAACGCTGGGGATATGTCAAAGGAGATGTCAATTACAAGGCAATCTCTGAAAAAGTATTCCTACTTACAGACGCGAAAAAATATATGCAAGAAAACGGTATGGATATCCCTGAGCAGGCTAAAACTGGCTATCGCAAAGTCAAAATTATGGGTAAAGAATTTGATCCAATGCAAGCCCAAGCCTATGCAAATTCTTTTAGTAAAAAATCGTAACCAATACATGGAAAAAAATGTCCTCTCTATCAATTAAAACTAAAGGTACTTTGCTATCCGTTCTTATTTTTATATTCGTACTTTTGCTTTGGCATGTGAGTACTACACCCAAAGTAAGTAAGTCAAATATGGCAGCAACTGTTAGCAATACGAACTCTGCTGAATATAACGAACTAATGGGTAACAGCCTGGGTAATACTGTTCAAAAGACAGGTTTTCCTAGTCTGCAACAAATGGGTAGCACATTTTATAAACAACTGGCTCACCCCTTTTACGACAACGGTCCAAATGATAAGGGTATTGGCATCCAATTAGCGCACTCCTTATCGAGGGTTGGGTTTGGTTTCTTGTTAGCCATGATGATCGCCTTACCCCTAGGATTTTTGATTGGGATGTCGCCACTTTTTTATCAAGCACTCAATCCATTTATCCAAGTTCTCAAACCAATCTCGCCTCTGGCCTGGATGCCCATCGCTCTCTACACGATTAAGGACTCCTCTATCTCTGCAATTTTTGTTATTTTTATCTGCTCTATTTGGCCCATGCTGATCAATACGGCTTTTGGTGTTGCTAGTGTGCGTAAAGAGTGGCTCAATGTCGCTAAAACACTTGAAGTGAATCCCCTCAGAAAAGCTTTTTTAGTCATCCTACCTGCCGCAGCACCAACCATTCTCACTGGTATGCGTATCTCGATGGGGATTGCTTGGCTTGTCATCGTTGCAGCAGAAATGTTAGTTGGTGGAACCGGGATTGGCTACTTCCTATGGAATGAGTGGAATAATCTCTCGCTTTCGAGTGTTATTTTTGCAATTGTCATGATTGGTACCGTTGGTATGCTACTTGATACATTATTTGGACAACTTCAAAAGGCGGTATCTTATGCAGACTAAAAATGCATTCTTGCAAGTTCAAAATTTATCCAAATCTTATGGCGCTAACTCCCCACCAGTTTTTGATGGCATCAATTTCGAAATCAACCGGGGTGAATTTATTTGTATCATTGGTCATTCTGGATGTGGAAAAACGACTATCTTAAATGTCCTAGCAGGCCTAGAACAAGCAACGAATGGTTATGCCTTTATGCTGGGCCGAGAAATCAAAGGGCCAAGTTTAGACCGCGGTGTAGTCTTTCAAGGGCATGCCCTGATGCCATGGATGACTGTCCTAGAAAATGTCTGTTTTGCCGTTAAATCCAAGTTCCCAGATTGGAAAAAACAACAAATTGAGCAGCACAGCACAAAATACCTCGACCTAGTCGGCTTATCGGGTGTTGGTCAAAAAAAGCCCTCTGAGTTATCTGGCGGCATGAAACAGCGCGTTGGTATTGCCAGAGCTTTTGCGATCGAACCCGAAATGCTTTTACTTGATGAGCCATTTGGGGCGCTCGATGCACTCACTCGCGGAGTGATACAAGATGAACTCCTCAAAATTTGCCACGAAACAAAACAAACTGTCTTCATGATTACGCACGACGTCGATGAGGCAATCCTCCTATCGGACCGCATTATGCTAATGAGTAATGGGCCAAATGCTAGGATCGCCGAGATTGTAATCAATACTTACCAAAAAATCGGCAACGTGCAACTTTGCACCATGAACCCATGTATTACCCCGTCCGGAATCACTTGGTTGACTTTTTAGTGAACCGTTCTAAAAAATTACAAGCGCAAAATGATCATAAAACATCCCTTGCGGGTTATGAACCTCTGATTGTGATGCCCGGCCAAGAATCCACTTTAATTAACTAAAACTACAGGAACTACTATGATGAATCGTGATGTTGTTACTCAAAAAATTGTTGCCGCAAAAGTAAAAAATGGTCTCAAGTGGGCAGATATTGCCAAAACTATTGGCCAATCAAAAGAGTGGGTTACAGCAGCTTGCCTAGGACAAATGACTTTTACAAAAGAGCAAGCTGAAGCAGCTGGTAAGCTTTTTCATCTAACTGATGAAGAAATGGCCTGGCTTCAAATAGTACCCTATAAAGGTTCTCTTCCAAGCGCCGTACCTACTGACCCATTGATTTACCGGTGGTATGAAATTGTGAGCGTCTATGGCACAACCATTAAAGAACTTATCCATGAGGAATTTGGCGATGGCATTATGAGTGCCATAGACTTTTCAATGGATATTCAGCGTGAGGCTGACCCCAAAGGCGATCGCGTCAATGTAGTTTTATCTGGTAAGTACTTGTCGTACAAGACCTATTAACGTTTAAACGATAGAGTACATCTAAGGCCAATCGGATGAGATGTACTTACAGGGCATAGCTAGCGACCTGAAATAGTCATTTATCCTCAAATAACTCGGTTATCCCGAGCTTGCTCTAAAATAGTCTATCCTTAAGACTTAAATTTTGAACTATTGAATAATTGTATGAAACATAAACGACTATCTCAGGACAGAGGCTATGGCGACCATGGCTGGCTTAAATCATTTCACAGCTTTTCCTTTGCTGATTATCATGACCCGCAATTTATGGGGTTTGGACCTTTGCGGGTCATCAATGAAGATTGGATTGCTTCAGGTAAGGGCTTTGGTACCCATGGACACCGGGATATGGAAATTATTACGTATATTCTTGAAGGTGAGCTGGCTCATGAAGATAATATGGGCAACGGCAAAGCAATTTATCCCAATGAAGTACAACGGATGAGTGCGGGTAAAGGGGTGATGCATAGTGAATTTAATCACGCCCCTAATCAAACGACCCACCTCTTACAAATTTGGATTCAACCAGATCTATTAGGGGTCAATCCGAGCTATGAACAAACTCTATTTCCGAGTGCAGAAAAACGCGGCAAACTGCGTCTAGTTGCATCCCCAGACGGTGCTGATGGTTCTGTCACTATCCATTCCAATACAAAACTATTTGCCGGCTTATTTGACGGTGCTGAAACAACGAATTATATTCTCGAAAATAATCGTCTAGCCTACGTTCATGTTGCCCGTGGACAAGTTCATATTAATGATGAAATTCTGCAAGTGGGAGATGCGCTCATGCTCACTGAAGAAACAAGCATAGTTATCAACCAAGCAAAAGATTGTGAAATCTTATTATTTGATCTACCCCCGCGTGTCATACCGCAACAAGCTACTCATTAATTTTTTAGAGGTAAGTCCTTAATGCCTCGGCTGCCAGCTCTTTTTATTGGGCATGGTAACCCGATGTACGCGCTACACCCCAATCAATATACGGATGCTTGGTCCAAACTGGCCAATGTATATGACCTCAGACCCAGCGCTATTCTCATGATTTCTGCGCATTGGGTAACCCGAGGTACCTGGCTTACCGCCATGCAATACCCTCAAACAATTCATGATTTTGAGCATTTCCCACCAGAATTAAGCGCTATCCAATATCCGGCCCCCGGTTCGCCATCCCTTGCGCTTCGGATTAAAAACCTCATTCAAGCACAAGCTACACATTGCGTCTTGGAAGAATCTGAATGGGGCTTAGATCATGGCTCATGGTCAGTACTTAAATATCTATTTCCAAAAGCGCATATACCCGTCGTGCAAATGAGTCTTGATGGGTCTTTAACTGAACAAGAACATGTCCAAATCGCGCTGCAATTACAAAATCTTCGGAAAGAAGGCGTACTAATTATTGGTAGTGGCAATGTGGTTCACAACTTGTCGCAAATTCAGTGGTCTGAAAATCCCCCTGCAGCGCAGTGGGCAATCCAATTTAACAACTTCTTCAAGTCTTTATTACCATTCAAGCAAGCATCAGATCTGCCGACGAATCACTTAAAAAATCTTCTTAACTGGCGTCAAACCAATCCTGAAATACTCACTGCTGCCAAATTAGCAATGCCAAGTCCAGAACATTATCTGCCAGCACTTTATATCTTGGGCGTAAAATATCCTAATGAGTCATGCCAAGTCATTACCGATGGTATTGAAATGGCCAGTATTAGCATGCTCAGTTTTGGACTGGGTTTAAATGGTCGATAAGTATTCCTTCATTTCAAAGTAGTTCTACCAGAATTTTCAATGATAAAAAACGTGGTTGAAACTCTACTAATCGATGGCATCCCATTGATTTTAGCTATCACCTTACATGAGGCAGCGCACGCCTATGCAGCGAAGCGTTTGGGCGACTTCACAGCATTTTATCTGGGCCGAGTAAGCCTTAATCCAATCAAACATATTGATCCTGTCGGAACCTTGCTCATTCCAATCGTCCTGAAGTTAATCGGCTCACCCATACTATTTGGTTACGCCAAGCCTGTACCAGTCAATTTCTTAGCACTCAACCACCCTAAAAGAGACATGATTTGGGTAGCTTTAGCAGGTCCGGCATCAAATTGGATCCAAGCCGTTCTGTGGACTTTACTGCTCTCTATCCTCTTAGCAACTGCCAATGCGCAAGATCTTCTGATCAGTATGGCAAAAGCGGGGATTTATTGGAATGTCATACTAGCAGTTCTGAACCTCTTTCCACTACCACCCTTTGATGGTGGCAGAATCCTCGTTGGACTCTTACCTATGGAGCAGGCACGCTTTGTGTCAAAGATTGAACCCTTTGGTTTTTTTATTCTGCTAGGGCTTGCGCTCTCTGGCTTACTCAGTGATATCTGGATGGAACCATTAATCAAGCTGAGTCTTGAGGCACTTGAGCTATTCATGTTTCAATGAAAAATCACCAATTTGCCGAACTAGCCTCTAACCAGTAGGATCCTAAGCCATCAAAGTGCTTATTGAGATATTCGTGCGCGTTATTTTTTAGCAATACACCCGGCTCGAGTTGTAACAAATTAATCCCCATCGGAACTGCCCGGCCAAGCCCGTTCCGATGAATCACTGAATTCGCATTGAGCTCATTTGGATGGTTATGGCCACTCGCTGACAATAACTCACTCAAAGCAACCAAAGTGTTTTGATGATAATGAAATACGCGATGCGATTTATCTTCTGGATTTAAAGCCCGCTGACGCATCTCATCCTGAGTGGCCACCCCAGTGGGGCATAAATCAGTATGGCAGGCCCGTGACTGGATACAGCCCACTGCAAACATAAACCCTCTCGCCGCATTACACCAATCAGCCCCAATGGCACACGCTCGGGCAATATCGAAGGCAGAAATAATCTTGCCGGCAACTCCAATCTTAATCTCGTCGCGCAGGCCAGCCCCTACTAAGCTAGCATGCACTAATCGTAAGCCATCGCGCATCGGCGTACCAACATGATCAACAAATTCAACGGGAGCCGCACCGGTACCGCCCTCACTGCCATCAACCACAATAAAGTCTGGTCTCGTGCCTGTATCAAGCATGGCTTTAATAATCGCAAACCATTCAGACAACTTCCCAATACATAATTTAAAACCAATTGGCTTACCCTGGGATAAACTACGCAACTCTTCAATAAACTGCATCAACTCTAGCGGCGTACTAAACTTCGAATGTCCTGCCGGAGAAATACAATCTACCCCCATTGGAATTCCACGCGTTTTAGCTATTTCTGGCGTGATTTTGGCAGCTGGTAAAACTCCGCCATGCCCTGGCTTGGCGCCCTGAGAAATTTTAATCTCAATCATTTTAATTTGTGGTTCACTAGCCACCTTCGCAAATAGATCAGGATCAAAAGAGCCATCCGCTTTGCGACAACCAAAATAACCAGAGCCTAACTCCCAAATCAAATCACCGCCATGTCGCCGGTGATAATCTGAAACAGATCCCTCCCCGGTGTCATGGGCAAAACCACCCATCTTAGCCCCCTTGTTTAAGGCCATAATTGCGTTTCCTGAGAGCGAACCAAAACTCATCGCCGAGACGTTAAATAGCGAAATGTCATAGGGCATCAGACACTTAGTACCACCAACGCGAGTTCGTAAATCACTAATGGCTATATGCTTCGTGGGATTAATCGTATGTGGTAACCATTCCATACCTTGCCGATAGGCGTCTTCGATAGTACCTAATGGTCGCTTATCAGACTCTCCCTTTGCACGTTGATAAACTAAAGCACGCTGATTTCGGGAGAAGGGTAACTTTTCAGTATCAGACTCTAAAAGATATTGACGTATCTCTGGTCGAAACGTTTCAAATAAGAAGCGTAAGTGCCCTGAAACCGGATAGTTATTGGTTATGGCATGTTTTGTCTGCATCACGTCATTCAAACCCATCCAACTCAAATAGACAAAAACAACCGCAAAAAACCACATATCCCAAGACGACGATATTCGTAATCCTGAAACAATCAACAAAGCGATCAGGATACAAATACCCCACGGCAGAAATCTTGACAGTGTTCTGATTTTCTTGAACATTATTTTTTCTTCAATCAGCGAGTCATCATTTCATTAACTACCAACTGCCTCTCGAACACATTTTTTTATATGTGCCTCTTTGGCCGCACCATTTGTCCGTTGACTAATCTCATCGTTTTCACAAGCAGTGCGCGCATCTCGCTCGCATTTTTGCATAAAACTATTTTTAGCGGCGCCAGCTAATTTTTTTTCAGTCGCATTCACCGTGCAGTTTGGATTCTGAGCAGCTGGCTTATTTTGAGCTTGCACTTGAACCATGATCATCATACTTACTAAAATTAAAATATTTTTCATTGTTTTCTCCTTTTTAGATAGCTATTCAAAGTCTTACTATAGCCAATCATAACCACCTATTACTAAAAAACTAGTAGGACATCTACTTAGAATACTTTTCAATCAATAAGACAATAGCCCCAACTCCTAAACAAGCAACTCCGACCAAGGCTCCCATGCCGGAATATGCCAAACTGGACCATAAAAGCCAAGCTACAGTCAAAATAAAAATACCTGGCAATACTGGATAGAAAGGGACCGGGCAAGACATCACCGTATCTGGATAGCGCCTTCTTAAAATAAATAAAGCAATTCCTACTAAGAGGATAAAGAACCAAAAAACAGGTGCCGTAAACTCGACAATCGATTCAAAACTTTGTCTTGCAAAAGAAGCTCCGAAGATTAATAAAAGAGCAATAGCGCACTGCAAGATGATCGCTTTTCTAGGCGTGCCAGATTGGTGCCAATCACCAATCCAACTAAATATTTGCCAATCCTTACCAAGCGCATAACTACTTCTTGAACCAAAAATGATCGTCGCATTCATCGAGTTTAAACAGGAAAAGACCACGATGGTACTAAAAATGACTGCGGAACCGCGACCATACGCTATATCAAATAAATCGCTAGCAAGGGCATTTGACTGGCCCATTTTTACTGCGCCAAAAGCATGTAAAAATGCCAGATTCACCATCAAATACAATAAAGTTATTAAACCAATTCCTAAAAGTAGCGCTTTTAGAATCCCTCGACGTTGATCGATTGCCTCTGCAGAGACATATGCAGCTTCATTCCAACCACCAAATGTCAGAAGAACAAAGACCATTGCTAGACTAGCCACACCCAAACTCGGTAATTCAGGGGCTACTCCTGCTGAATCAATCGTCGGAGTTTGTACTAAAAAACCAGTCACAATAATTGCCAAAATTCCACCCACCTCGCAAAGCGTCAATATATTCTGCGCAGTTTTACCCTGCTTGATCCCAAGAATATTTAATAAACTCAAACCAATCACCGTTAACATGGCCCAAATGGTTGATGAATAGGCTCCTAAAGAAATAATTTGGGTCATGTAGTCGCCCAGCGTGATCCCTAAAATCCCAAGAGAGCCAGTCACGATAATGATCGACCGTGCCCAACCATATAAAAAAGAAATATTCTTGCCGTAAGCTTTTTGTAAAAAATGGTATTCACCGCCAACATTTGGATATGCCGTAGCTAATTCCGCATAACAAAGTGCCCCAATGATCGAAATAAGACCGCCAAATAACCATAAGCCAAGAATGATCCATTCGTGTTGGGTCTGACTAGCTACTAGGGCTGGCACTTTGAATATACCCGCACCAACAACAGTACCAACAATTAAAGAGATAATGTCTATGGTTCGGAGTGAGCGCTTTGGCTCTGCTTTTTTATTCAATGATACAGTTTCATTCATATGGATTGACTTAGTGTTTTGAAAAAATAATCTGCTCTACTTTAACTGCAATTTATAACGGACTGGCTTATCAAAGAATTACTTATTTATATTACTGATCTACTATTACTGATCTACTATTACTCATCACTGAGAAAAGATGAACCGAGTACCAACGTAATAAGCTTACAAAATAATACATGCTCAATTACACAAAGTCTTCTGTCTTAATGCTCGTATTTGCCTTTATTTTGCTCCTAGTTTATACGATGTCACCAAAAGCACAAGAGTCATACAAACCGATGATGCAAGAAAAATTTCTCCTTACTTCTGATGGCACCAAAATACACTATCTGATCGGTGGCGCGGGACCAAGAACACTTGTTTTTGTGCCAGGCTGGCTCATGCCTGCTGAAATATTTCAGATGCAATTAAACCACTTTGTAAAGACCTACCGAGTTATTTCCTTTAGCCCAAGATCGCAAGGTAAATCCGATATCTATCTAGGAAAAAATTTAGCCCAAAAACGCGCGCAAGATATTCATGAGTTACTTCAAGAAACACAAGCCAAAAATATTACTTTAATTGGCTGGTCTTTGGGTGTTTTAGAAACTCTCGATTATGTCTCTAGGTATGGCACGCATGGTCTACAATCATTAGTCTTAATAGATAACTCCATCGGTGAAGGAACTCCTCCAGTTGCGCAGAAAAAATCTGCAGCGATCCAAACTACAGAACAATTTAACCAATATACAAAAGATTTCATTGCTGCGATTTTTCATCAACCAATTCCCACAGAACTCCTTCAAATGATCGAACACTCCACACTTCGACTTGCCCATAAGCCGACACAGGCTTTTGCAATTCTGAAAAAACCCTATCCCAGAGAATACTACCGCGAAACAATTTATGCTTTACAGATTCCCGTTTGGTATGCTGTAACTCCCCGCTACACTGAACAAGCAACTCTTTTTCATCGTAAATATTCCCACGGTCAAATGAAGATTTATGAAAAAAATGCTGGCCATGCACTTTTTATTGATCAGGCAGAAGATTTCAATCGCGATTTAGAGAATTTCTTAAAGGCCCTGAATTGATTTTTTCTGCTCAAAAATTATTACTTGCTCTGGTACTTGGGCTATTTATGGTACCTCTGCATTTGCAGGCCACAACGCCGCTCAATAGGCATTTCATCCAAGTGGCAACGCCATCGACTGCCACATCGAACCCAACTGCTTCCACAGTCCCCAATAAAAATAAACCAAAATCTAAAGCAACGCCCAAAAAATCGACTAAACAAGCAATGAATCCAAAACTGCGCTCAACAGGGTCCTCGGCGCTCAGAATTGAACCTCTCTATACACCCAATATTATTGAGAATATGCTCCAAATGCCTACCCCGGAGGTTGTAAAGGCTAGCTCAGTTCTTGGCTCAAGATCTTTTCTCCAAAGAGGTTGCTTACCACATCGTGACACGATCGCACAATTGCTTGAATCCCTCGGAATAATTGACCAAGAATTCGAAGATATTTTTAATAAGCAAGTTCCAGGTTTTTTTAAAGTCTCAGTTGGTGTGTGCCTGCCCTTTGCGATATCACAAGATTCAAATCGTAAAGTACAAGCTTTTTCTATTTTAAGTAATGCAAAAAAAGAACGCGACTCGGTCGTTACAACGATCTATCGCTCTCAAACTACAGATATATTTTTAGTCGATTCCCAAACACTAGCTACCGGGTTTGAGAATTATTTAGAAGTAATTATTGATCTCAATGATTTAATTATCTATAAAGCCAATAAAGCAACAACCTCTATACCCCCTGAGTTAATTTGGGAGCTCGGCTCCTTGGTAAAAGAACTCTACCCCAAGGATCCTGACGCACAAGAACGCTTTGCGCGGGTCGTCTATGATGCTGGTAATAAAGATAAGTGGGCCCAAGTAATTAGCTTTGAGATCCTAGATAAGTCGCAGAAAAATGTTCTTGCAAGCGCGTTTTGGATTGATCGTGACGATATTCCAGGTGGATTTTTTACTGCCTTAGGTACTGAACTTGAGCAAACATTTTGGATTAGCCCGTTAAACTACACGCGTATTTCTAGGGGTGTTGGGCAATACGGCCCAAGGGTCCTCAAGTCGATTGCCAATAAAAAAAATTCTAAAACGAATCGACCAATGCGCTCATATAGCAACTATTCGGGGCATCAGGGTATCGATTTTTCTGCCCCCCAAGGAACACCAATTTATGCAGTTGCCAATGGTAAGATCATCCAATATGGCCCGATGGCCGCATATGGCAATTTAGTAATTGTTGAGCACCCTGGTAACTATAAGACCTACTATGCCCACTTGAGCGCATTTAATCCTGAATTACAACTCGGGAGCGAGGTTCGTCGAGGCCTAGAAATTGGTTATGTTGGTTCGACCGGAAGGTCAACCGGCCCACACCTGCATTTTGAGATTCGTAAAAATAACTTATATCTCAATCCATTATCGAACATGCTTGAACTAGATCTCTGGACTTTGCGACCGAGTGATCAACCTCTGTTGACAAAAAGTATTGTCTTATTTTCCTCACAGATGAATACCCAGTAACTATTTTTTTTGACCTATCAATAAAACTGAACCACCTTTTTTTTGATATCCTAAACTAAAAGGCAAATCCCCCGACTTCGAATGCTTAGTATAGTAAGTAACTAATCGTTCAGCAGCAGAGCTTTTGAGCCATAAACGGCTTGGCTGCAGAAATCGTCCAAATAATTCTAGGTCAAAATTGGCTGACAAAGGCGTTATATCAATGCCTGTTTCGTCTTGAATAACCCACTTCGCTTGTCTTACAAGTATTTCCTGCATGACAGAAAATTGCTGGTTTTGTAAAAGGTGTGACGCTGACTTAATAAAAACAACTTCTGTAGACTTGCGTTCAAAGGCCTTAACTAACTGTGGCTGACTCATTAGCCTGCGATTCGATAAGTCGGCTTGTATATAGTCCACCGTCGTCAGACGACCATCTATAGTCCGAAGTGTAAAGCGTAGCCCACTCGGTTGTTGTCCCGATTCCGTAGAAAGGATCAGTCCAGTACTATTCACGGTGATCATTTGTATTTGTAAAATCTTGGCACCCGAAAAGGCAATGTTGTAGATTAAGAGTTGAATGAATCGCGGCTTAGGTCCATTCTTGCCAATTAAATCATTGGTAAAATAGTAGCCTCTTTGAGAGAATTGCTCTAACATCCCACATTCAAATTCAGAGGTGGTGCTCGCTGCCTCTAAAGGGCTCTGGATGAGTTGATATTCTGGCAATTGGTCTGCCACCAACACCAAATAATCAGCCCGAGGGAACATCGACAAAATTGTCACAACATCCGGCCCAGAAAAGGGATAAAAAACCGTTGAGTAATTCACCTTAGTTAAATACGCCTGACTCCAAATACGAATAGGTTGCGCAAAGCGCTGTTGATATCTAGATACCATCTTAGGAAATTCAGGGCAGGTGACTTTGGACAAGGTCTCGATTTGTTTACTAGTCAATATATTTTGGGTAAAGGGCGAGGCTGTCAACGCAGAGGGCCAAGCCCAATTGTGTAGCGTAAAAAAACAGCACAAGGCATAAAGTAAACCTCGCTGAAACTTACCGCTAGTGACAAAAAAATTGATTAATCGTAATCCATCCATAAGCGCTTCATCTGCAATAGTAGTTGGGTTATGCAACCCTAAACTTGTTGATTGTAATGATGATTTTTGATTTTTGATGAATCAATTAGAATAATCAATATTGATACTCTTTACGGTAATAGAAAGAAAACTATGATTATTGACTGCCATGGCCATTACACAACATCTCCTGCAGCTCTAGAAAATTGGCGTAATCTGCAAATTGCTAATTTAAATACCCCAGCTCTAGGACCCAAGGCAGCGGATTTAAAGATTTCAGATGATGAACTTCGTGAGTCCATTGAAAAAAATCAATTGCTGAAAAATGCAAGAAAGAGGAAGTGATCTAACGATCTTCTCACCCCGCGCAAGTTTTATGGCCCACCATATTGGTGATTTAAATACCTCAATTACTTGGGCAGCCATTTGCAACGAACTCATTTACCGTATTTGCCAATTATTTCCTGAGAACTTTGTCGGCGCAGCAATGCTCCCTCAGTCAAAAGGGGTTGATCCTAAAACATCAATTCCTGAATTAAAAAAATGTCTTACTGAATATGGTTTTGTGGGATTAAATCTAAATCCTGACCCTTCAGGCGGCTACTGGCAAGACCCGCCACTAACTGATCCATATTGGTTCCCTATTTATGAAACGATGGTCGAATATCAAGTCCCCGCTATGATTCATGTAAGCACGAGTTGTAATCCTTGCTTTCATACAACAGGGGCACATTATCTCAATGCGGATACGACCGCCTTTATGCAATGCTTAACTGGCGATTTATTTAGCCAGTTTCCAGCTCTTAAATTTTTAATTCCACATGGGGGTGGAGCAGTGCCATACCATTGGGGAAGATTTCGCGGACTAGCTCAAGAGTTAAAAAAGCCACTTCTAACTGAACATCTTTTAAATAATATTTTTTTCGATACATGCGTTTATCACCAACCCGGTATTAACCTGTTGACAGAAGTCGTGCCAGTAAAAAATATTTTATTTGCTTCTGAAATGATCGGAGCAGTTCGCGGTATTGATCCACAAACAGGATTTTATTTTGACGATACCAAACGATATATTGAATCTCATCATCAACTGTCAAGTGCTGATCGTCAGCAAATCTACGAAGGTAATGCTCGGCATGTCTTCCCCCTACTGGATCAACTTTTGAAAATTCAGAGTAGATAAAAACACTTAAGTAAAATATTCCTCCGCAACCATGCGTAGGCTTTACAAATAGAGCAGTCTGAGTCTAAACCCACGATGAGCGTGGAATCACTGCGTGGATGCATTAATTCCGATACTAACTCCATCCTTGGTGATCGGATCTTTTTGTAAATCTCCGAAAGTAATTTGCTGTTCGATACTCGAAT
This sequence comes from Betaproteobacteria bacterium, assembly GCA_009927445.1. Classification (GTDB taxonomy): domain Bacteria; phylum Pseudomonadota; class Gammaproteobacteria; order Burkholderiales; family Burkholderiaceae; genus Polynucleobacter. The sequence goes on along the minus strand of RFMZ01000213.1, from coordinate 74,219 downwards.
TTTTTTCTAAGATTGCTTTTTTAGTCGCCTGTGCTCGATTTCTTGCTAAGGTCGTCAGAGATTCCTCTGAAACAACTTCTCTAGCGATCAGCTCACGGTATAAAATTCGCCAATTAGACTCGCCAGCAACTCCTGAAATCAGCTTTAAATCAGGCGGCACTGTCAAATTTTTTGCGGCATACATCTTTAATAACGCCTGTTGTACACGCCCATCAGCGAGAGGCAAATCAGGTAATGGCTCTTGCTGACTAATTGGAAATCCCCCAAGCTGGAGTAGTTGTCTAGTCACTCGGTCAGCGGCTAATTTAGCTTGATCTGCAACCGGATCATAAGAACCATGAATCTGCAACACGAGTTTAGGTCGTTTTGCAATAACTGTAATCATTCGCTCCAATTTTAAAAGTTCAGACGGTCTGAGTTGATCTGACCCTGCTTCAAAAAAAATTCCTGGAAAATTCTCGATCCCAACTAGTCGTGCTAACAGTCGAAAGGGGGCTTTAACAATATTCTCAACAATCTTAAAAAAAGCATCCCATAATAAAGAACTGACCTGAAAATCGGGATGGTCAATATCACCAGCAACCCGTAAATCCAGATCGATCACGCCGTCACTGTCTTCCAATAATGCCACCAGTAATCGTAATGGAATATTACGCCCCTTAAATCCAGGAATAGGCTCGCCTAATTTCATTTGATTAATGACAAAGCGATTATCACCCTCTAACTGGCCGTCCCGGACACGATAAAATGAGTCGTAGGAAATAGTTCCGCTAAGAACTGTATATCCTGCGAAATTTGTGTAATAGGGATTAATCGACGATAAAGGTACCCGGCGAAAAGAAAGACTAATTTCGTTATTACGACGGAGATTTTCAAATGCAATCTGCCCGCGTAGTTGCATATCCCCTGACTCATCAATCAAGCCATTAAATGCTGCTGTTGCATAACGCTTAGGCTGCGTAGATATGCCGACCAAGGTTCCATGAAAATCATGAATCTCTGTTTTGAAATTGGGCTTGACGGCATAATCCGTAAAATCAATTTTTCCTTTTGTAATGGCCAAGACTTGCATATTGAATTGCATTGCTGACTCAGATTGTTTAGGACGCGGATTACCATTGTCTTGAGGTGTTTTTACTTGCGTAGTATTTGCAACTTCAGGACTCTTTATAGAATCCTGAGCGGGTTGATTGACAGATACTCCGGCGGGTTTAAAAAGACGGCCAATATTCGTTGTCTTATCGTCATAAATCGTCAACTTGCCAGATAAGCCATCAACTTTTACTGACTCCACATGCAAGTATTGAGGAATCTTATCCTGCATGAAAAAATCAATCTTACGCAAGTCCGCTCTCTGCCATGCAATGAGCTCACTCTTCTGATCTGTCTCAAATACTTGCAGCTTAGTAATACCCAAATCTGCCTTGACCTGCAAAGACTTTGGCTGATAATCAAATTGCAACTTCCCATCCGCCATACCTGACTTTGCAATCAGAGGCTGGGTAGTTGTCAACAAATCAAACCAAGGTACTAAATCAAGCGCTTGAACATCAATTCCACCTGATAGTTTAAAAGCCTGCTCTTGATATGCCGCCTTTACCTTTCCAGATATATTTCCAGTCTGGGCATTTTTCACTATGTGCGGCGCATGCAGACGTACAAAGGGGGTTAGATCAAGACGTTCGAACTCGATTTTGCTATTGATATCTTTCGTGTCTAACTGGAATACCGTCTGAGCTTTAACTAAGCCATCAGCTATTTTTAGTTGCACATTCAGGCGTATTTGCTGCGCCTGCTCAAAGTCTATGTCACCGTCTATACTGACCTTACCAAGTTCTAATAACTCTTGCGAGTTCGGCATAGGAACGATCACTTCGCCTAGTTCAATCGCATAATCAGACTCAATATGACCAGGCTGACTTGCCTGATTAAAATTACGAACCTGCTTTAAACGTAAATCAATTGCGGGCAATTGCATGCGATAGGACTGCTGGAGATCGTCAATCTGTAAAATCCCCTGAGTCAAATGAATGTCCTGAATTAAAAATAACCATGGCTGGGAGGGCGGCGCATCTTTTTTTCTCAGAGCACCAACTTGGTCTTTAATTCGATCAATCATTTTTAACCAGTTCCAGTCAGAATCTGAGCGGGATAAAAATACTCGGGGGCTAGTTATTTGGATCGCATCGATTTCTAACCTTCGACTCAGTAAGGGATACCATTGAAATTGAATCCCGATCGATGGCAAATTGAGGATGGGCACTTGCGCATCTAGAGTTTTAATTTGAAGACCAGTCACGGATACACTTGGACTCAAAAAACTTACCTTTAACTCATTAAAATCAAGTAGATAGCCTATCGAGTGGGCATAATCGATAGTAAACTTCTTCGCCCAGCTCGGTAACTGGTGAGAAACGTACACGAAGCCCCCAAGCGTTAAAGCTAAAAAAATGCTTACTGAGATCAAAATTAATCGAAAAATTTTCATCTACAATTCAGATCCTTTTAATTAAATTCAATAAAATTCATACTATTCAATAACTTACAAAAAAATCAATCTACTCTCTTCTTTAATGCTTTTGTCAACTTTATTAGTTTGACTGCGTTGAATACATAAGACGATGACACTGTTTTGATAAATCAAAGAGTTTCTAGTCTACTTGCAAATATGGAGAGCAGAATGAAATCAAGCGATTTACCTAGAAACTCAGTCAACATGTTAAACGCAACGAATAGCGTACAGGAACTCGACCTATTTAACCGACGTAGAACGGCGCGAGGACAACAACCAGTCACTCAAGAAGAATATAACGAATTATCCTTTAAGGTCATGGGTTTTGGAAATGCTGCTCATGGAGAAATGACCGTCCATTAGGAATTTCACGCACGAGCAATACTAATCATAGAGTTTCTCTAAATTTGCTTATTACCTAAAACAAATTTCCCAAAAAGGAGCATCCTGCTCCTTTTTTTATCCCTTATATCGCTGATGACTCTTTCATAGACTCACTAAGACTTTTGCTCATAATCTAGAGCTACTGCCTGCGCCACCTTAATACCATCAACACCTGCAGATAAAATCCCTCCAGCATACCCAGCCCCCTCGCCAGCTGGATATAACCCCTGCGTATTCAGACTTTGATAATTAAGTCCTCTAGTAATCCGTAACGGGGCAGAAGTTCTCGTCTCAATCCCAGTTAGAACAGCATCGTACATCGCAAAACCCTTGATCTTTTGATCAAAGGCAACAATCGCCTCACGCATCGCATCAATCGCATAACCTGGCAAACTACTCGCTAAATCGGTTAAGTGAACCCCAGGCTTATAGGACGGAATAACTTGACCCCAGACTGTCGATGGTTTGCCTTCTAAAAAATCTCCGACAAGTTGGCCCGGAGCCTCATAAGTCGAACCACCCAGAACAAATGCTCGCGCCTCAAGCTGTCGCTGAAATTCAATTCCAGCTAATGCCCCACCAGGATAATCACTTGGCGTAATACCAACGACAATACCAGCGTTAGCATTACGCTCATTTCGCGAATACTGACTCATCCCGTTTGTAACCACCTGATTTGCTTCAGAGGTCGCCGCCACCACTGTCCCGCCTGGACACATGCAAAAACTATAAACGGATCGACCATTTTTAGCATGATGAACGAGCTTGTAATCAGCCGCCCCAATTAATGGATTACCAGCAAATTTGCCGAGCCTAGCACGATCAATCAAAGACTGCGGGTGCTCAATCCGAAAGCCCACCGAAAATGGCTTGGGCTCTAAAAACACTCCTGCACGCTGCAAAGCGTAAAAAGTATCCCGAGAACTATGCCCCAAAGCTAGAACAACCTGATCACTCAAGACCTCCTGCCCATTGTCTAACTTGACCCCACGAATCGCCTGGTCCTCTATTAAAAATTCTGAGACTTTACTAGAGAAACGAATCTCTCCGCCAAGAGCAATAATCTCTTTACGCATCCGCTCAACCACTCCAACTAATCGGAAAGTTCCAATATGCGGCTTAGCAACGTAAGCAATTTCTGCAGGTGCGCCTGCTTTGATAAATTCCTCAATCACTTTTCGGCCATAAAAGTGCGGATCTTTTATTTGACTATACAACTTGCCATCAGAAAAAAGCCCAGCACCACCCTCGCCAAACTGAACATTCGATTCAGGGTGCAACACCTGTCGACGCCATAAATCCCAAGTATCTTGTGTTCTCTCTCGAACTGGCTTGCCACGTTCCAACACGATCGGCTTAAAACCGCTTTGCGCTAAAATGAGTGCCGCAAATATTCCACATGGTCCAAAACCAATTACAACTGGCTGTAATTTTTTTACGCCACAAGCTTTTGTAACAGGCTTGTATTTAGTATCAGGCGCCGGTCTAATATGCTGATCATGCGCCCACTTAGCCAACACAGCCGCTTCATCTCGGACAGAAATATGTAGTGTGTAACTGAAAGTTAATGCGATATTTTTTCTCGCATCATGACTACGTTTAAATACCTCAAAACGAATTAAATCTGTCAAAGGAATCTCTAGTCTCTTCAAAATACCTATTTCAAGAGCCTCTGGAGGGTGATCAATCGGTAATCGAAACTCGTTAATGGCAATCATATTTTTGGACAATTAAGTATTGCTCATTATCCTAAAATATTGACTATTGCACGCCATTTTCTGAGCTTTATTTTTAGTCGTAATGAATCAAAACGCCTGCAATTTTTAGATTATCTAAATCAAAACCCTTACAATACAATCCTAACGATCACACAGAATCAGACAAATAGGAGATAAAAGATGTTTAGCTGGAAAATATATCACTGGACAAAAAATCACACACCTACGAATAATCCCAACTTGGGCATTATTGGTTTCGCACTACTCGTTGGCTTTTCTAGCTTATCATCAAACTTTTCTCAAGCTCAACCCGTCGAGAACTATCCGAATCGACCAGTAACTATCTTAATCCCAATGGCTGCCGGCGGAACTACCGACATCCTAGCAAGAATTATTACGCCATCACTCACAGAAGAACTCGGCCAAGCAATTGTGATCGATAACAAGCCCGGTGCCAATGGTGTAATTGGTGAGGAACAGTTTGCACGTGCGAAACCAGATGGCTATTTGATTATGATGGAATCAACCTCCATTGTGATAAACCCTTCTATGGGTAAATTAAATTACGATCCTCGTAAAGACTTTATTCCAGTAACCGTCATCGGCTCAACACCCGTTGTGGTTGTAGTAAATCCCAAGGTTCCTGTAAATACTTTGCAAGAATTAATCGATCTGGCAAAAAAACAACCCGGTAAGCTAAATTATTCGTCTTGGGGTAATGGCAGTGTTGGACAGTTTGCCGGTGAGACACTTAAAATTAGTGCCAAAATAAATCTCTTACATGTACCCTATAAGTCAACCGCTCAAGCCCTCACAGATGTTGTTGCTGGTCAAGTTGATGCAATGTTTCCTAGTGTTTCACTTGCCAACCAACATTTAAAAAGCGGTAAACTTCGCCCCCTAGCGATTATGTCAAGCAAACGATCTGCCATGGCTCCTAACATCCCAACTACGGCTGAACTAGGATTTCCTGGAATGGAAATTGAAACTTGGCTTGGGGTTTTTTTACCAGCTAAAACTCCTGATGCGATAGTGCAACGTATTTATCTAAGCACTCAAAAAATTCTCCAAAAACCATCTATTCGAACTCAACTCGAAGAGCAAGGCTTTCGGATTGTCGGCTCATCACCAGCAGAGTTTGCTAAATACTATCAAGCAGAAATATCTCGATATGCACACATTGTGAAAGAAGCAAATATGAAAGAAAGTGATTAAAATATGAACCCAAGACAAATTTCTGGTAATGATTCTGTGAGCGAGGTTTTATCAAAAACAACTCAGTCTCGGGCTTGGTTAAATATTGATCAGGCCTTCCCCGCTCATAGTCAGTCAATCACTCTTAAGGTTAGCGCCCATATTCCCGGATCCTCGCCGGCTGTCGTGGATGTTTTTGAGCCGGCCTTTAAACGCCTCACCGAAATGACCCAAGGAGCTATTCAAGTACAAGCCTTTTGGGATGGGTCCTTACATCCTGAACGCGCTGGGATTCAAGCCCTTCAATCTGGCCTAACAGATATGTGCCCAGTCTACTCAGCTTGGGATGCAACTCTTTTCCCAGCCGCCCAAGCACTCAGCTTACCTTTTATTTTTGATAGCGCAGAAGCCGCAACAGCAGTCTCCGAAGAACTCTATCATCAGTACTTTAAGGCTGATTTTGAGCGCCAAGGTGTCTTGATGGGTCGCATGGTTGCAACTAGTGAATACAATCTCTTTAGCCGAGAACCTATCCGCACCCTCGAAGATCTGCAAGGGAAAAAAATTGCTTGTAGTAACGGTGTTGAGTCGGATCTATTTAAAGCCCTTGGAGCACTACCCATAGGCTGTAGTACTCCAGAAGCAAAAAAACAGTTCGAGAGTGAAAAGGTCTTTGCTATCTCCATCTCTGATAGCGCCGCTCATACTGTGGGTTTATATCGTTTTGCAAATTACCGAACTTCAGCTAATTTAGTACGTGTTAATTTGGAGTACGGTTTATCTCATCATTTTTTTTACCAATTAACGCCTACACTCAAACCAATTTTTAACCAGTGGCTGCGCTCATTGGCGCAGGCAGGTGCACAACTGTTTTATGGCCTTGCTGGTGCTCGAGGATGCGAAGCATTCCAACAAAATGGTATGGAGTTTATTACTCTGAGTCCTGCAGAACAGCTGCGTTGGCGTAAGCAAGTTGAACCTGTTGAAAAACAACTCATCTTACAACTTGAAAAACAAGGCTACCCAGCTCAAGACTTAGTTCAAGCAATCAAAAATAGTGCCAAAAAATACTCCCAAAAAACTTCCGATGAGTTAATGCAAGAAACCTTGACGCATCCATTTACTAATCTTTTACCCTAAAATACCGCCATGAAACTATCCAGTCCCCCGCTCATCAATATCAAAGAACCGATTGGTGTCATTGGCCTGGGACTCATGGGCCAAGGTTTTGTTCATCGACTCGACCTTGCTCAGGTTCCTGTTCTGGGTTTTGATGTTAATCCAAAGCGCTGCTCTGAACTCGGTCTTGAACGCTCTAAAACTCTGTGCGAAATCGCCGAGCAATGTCATGCTGTCATTTTATGTGTCTTCAATACCGAACAAGTTGAGATGGCTCTATTTGGAGATAACGGCTTGCTGCCAGCAGTCCCTTTTGGAAAAGTTCTATCTGTAATCTGCACCAGTACTTGCGACCCAGAACAAATTAAAGCTATCGCCCAAAAGACCATCAGCTTAGGTCACAATTTCTTAGAACTTCCTATCTCTGGCACAAGCATGCAAGTTGCCAGAGGCGATAGCCTTGGTTTGATGGGCGGCTCCGAGGAGCTCATTCATCAACTTGAGCCCCTACTCGAGGTAATTACACCGAACCGACAATATATTGGGCAGGCCGGCGATGCTGGCAAAGCCAAATTATCGATTAATCTGGTTCTTGGCCTACACCGTGCGGCGATGGCTGAGGGACTCTGCTTTGGTTCTCGATTAGGCCTTGATCCAGAAAAGCTACTTGCTACCCTGCAAAAATCTGCTGCAGCATCAAGCGTAATGCAAATCAAAGGACCACTCATGGTCAAACGTGCTTATGATAATCCGCAAAGTCGGGTTGATCAAAGCCTGAAAGATTTTGGTCTGATTCACGAACTCGGTAAAAAAATGCAACAGCACTTACCCCTAACCGAGATCTACATCCAACTTTTAGAGTCCCAAAAGAAAATTGGCAAAGAACATCTGGATAATGCCATTATCTTTGAAGCAATTATGAGCAATGCTATTCATCGGCAATCCCCACCATAGTTATTAAAGTCCTATAAAATTCGATTTAAACTGAATAAACTGGTGCCTTATATGCCTTCAATAAACCAATTTTTCTTGCGATTTTCAGTGCGCTAGAATGCTCAATCCCAATCGCGCTATCGGTACGACTAATATTTACAAAGGATTTTTATGATTAATGCAGCACTAGTTGGTATGGGTTGGTGGGGTAAAAATATTGCCAAAGCCATCCAACATCAAAGTCAAGAATTACAATTTAGCCTGGGTATTACCAAAGAAATTCAAGAAACACAATCGTTTGCATCCCAACATGGGATGCAATTATCTGAAAATTTTTTAGATGCTTTACAGGATCCAAGGATCCAAGCAGTTGTTTTAGCCACACCCCATTCTTTGCACGCAGAACAAATTATTGCAGCCGCTCATGCCGGTAAACACGTCTTTTGTGAGAAACCGCTTACCCTGACCTTTAATGATGCTCAGGCAGCAATTGCCGCTTGTCAAAAAAATCAAGTAGTTCTTGGGGTTGGCCAAAATAAACACTTTTGGCCTTCCATGTCCAAATTACGCGAACTGGTCAAGAGCGGCATCTTAGGCCAAGTGCTGCATATTGAGGGACATTATAGTAACGAACACTCCACAAAGTTCTTTTCAGATTGGCGAGAATCAACGACCGAATCTCCTGCTGGTGGGCTCACAGGGACTGGTATTCATATGATTGAAGCCTTCGTTAATTTAATAGGTCCAGCGCAAGATTTGTCAGCAATGGTTTGTAGTCAGCGCACCGGAATTGACCCCCGTGATTCTACTGCCGTTACTTTGCGGTTTAAAAATGGTGTAAGTGGCTATTTTGCGATGGTTCGGGCAACACCGCTTTTTTGGCGAGTACATATTTTTGGGGAACATGCCTCCATTGAAGCACTTGGCGAAAATGATGTTGTTGTACGGTATTCTGGCGGAAAAATAGACCGATTTACATGCCCGCCAATCGACTCTTTAAGAACCGAGTTAGATGCCTTTGCTAGAGCAATACCTGCGCAGTTTCATAGCCATATATCAGCAGACCGCGAGGCGATTCCCTATCCGATTAGCCCTGAACAAATGGCAAATACCATTGCCATTTTTGAATCGATTGTGCGCTCAGTAGAAAATAGAACTCTTGTACAAGTTCCTTATTAATCTCTAGATAAAGACACTCTATCCAATTATTCCGCTCGTAAATAAATCGTCAATCTGCGTCTGATCTAATTTTAAGTAGCTCTCCAAGACTGCTCGGGTATGCTCGCCAAGCCTCGGAGGTGGTCTACGAATACTCGTTGGTGTATCCTGCATTTTGAGTGGCGTGCCTAAACTCTGAAAATGCCCAATCGTTTCATGCGCAATAGCTAACACCATGTTCCGTGCTTTTGCGTGCTCTGTTGATAAAGCTTCACTCACCGTATTCACAGGACCAACCGGAATACCGTGCAAACGCAACTGGGTAATCAATTCTTGTGAATTTTTCTTTTTTAATTCATCACCAACCATCGAATCGACTAATCGACGATTTGCAATACGAGCAGTATTTGTTTTGAACCGATCGTCTAATGGCCACTCCGGATGACCCAAGATTTCAGATAACTTGGCAAATTGACCATCATTACCAACTGCTAACGCAATCATCTTATCAGCCGCGTCGAAAGTTGTATAAGGTACGATGGTTGGATGGCCGTTACCAAAACGCCTGGCTTCTTTGCCGGTTGCCAAATGACTACTACCAACATTTGCTAAAAGAGCTAAAGAAGTATCAAATAAAGCGACTTCTACATGTTGGCCTCGGCCTGTTCGGTACCTCGCTAACAAAGCTCCTTGAATTGCATTCGCAGCCATCATGCCAGTAGCCAGATCAACTACTGCCACACCATATTTACTTGGGACATCCTCCTCAGGGCCACAAATACTCATGAGGCCAGATTCCGCCTGCAGAATAAAGTCATAGCCAGGCAAGTTGGACAAAGGACCTTCTGTGCCATATCCAGTAATTGAACAGCGGACTACTTGGGGTGCATGCTGTAAAAACCAGTCTTGATCAAAACCCCACTTTTCTAATGTACCATTCTTGTAATTTTCAATGACTACATCAAAGTGCGGTATGAGTTGAGCCAGTAAAGACTTGCCTACTGGCTTTGAAAAATCGATAGCAATGCCTTCTTTATTCCGGTTGCATCCTAAAAAATAAGCTGACTGACCTTCTAAAAAAGGGGGGCCCCAAGCCCGCGTATCGTCACCCGCTTTGGGCGACTCAACTTTAACTACGTCTGCACCCATATCACCTAACAACATCCCACACCACGGCCCTGCCAATACCCGACTCAGATCAAGCACTTTAAACCCAGTTAAAGCGCCTTCACTAGTCGAAGATTGCAGGAGCTGATTTACCTGATTTGATGACATCACTATTAATCACGCATATCCGGTGGAGCATTGAGATTTTTATGAAAGCCATCCATATAGTCTTCTAATGCTGCTTTGTTTTTGAGGCGGAATTTTTGGAAGTCCGGTTTGCGACCTTCTAAGAAGGCATTCATCCCCTCCAGACTTTCTTCAGATCCCCAGACGTAGGCTAATAATTCCATGCCATGTTGCCATGATGCATAAAGTTGATCTGATTCAAAATTCAAACTCTTCTTTGTCATCCGAATAGTTTGTGAACTATTACTCTTGATGTTTTCACACCAAGCAAGAGTCTCTTCCATAAGTTTTTCTTCTGGTACACATTTATTAATTAAACCAATTCTTTCTGCTTCTTTAGCATCAAAACGCTTCGCTAAGAAAATCATCTCACGGGCTATTCGCTCACCAACAATTCTCGGCAGATATTGCGTTGCGCCAACTGTTGGACAAGCACCTACTTTAGCGCCAGTCTGACCAAACATAGACTTCTCCGAACCGATCACTAAGTCGCACCATAAAGCCAACTCATGACCACCACCGACACACCAGCCATTGACCATGGCAATCGCAGGAATTGGCACGCCACGGATAGCCATTGCTAAACCAAGCATGCGGTCATTCCACATAGAGCCATTTGTAAAGGTTAATCGTTTCATGGCATAGAAATCACCGCCAGCAGAGAAAGCCCGATCACCAGCACCTCTAAAAACGATACAGGCAATGGATGGGTCTTCTCGAGTTAACTTGACCGCCTCAATCATTTCATCTAAAGTCTGCTCACGAAAAGCATTCAACACACGTGGTCGATTAATCGTGATCCAAGCAACTTGGTCCTTCACTTCAAATAAGATATCTTTATATTGTCTTCCTTGATCTACAGCCATATTTGCTCCATGTAAAAAATAATAAAACGACTAAAAAAATGAGCCAATTTAATTCTCATCAGGCTCTACTTGTAAAACATCAAAAGCTGCTTTTAAACGGACATTATATTTGTGCCGCATCTGTGCCATCTCGGTATCACTCCACTTCCTAAAACCCTCTTTAGATTTCATACCATACTTGCCCTGTTCAATCATTTGAGCAACACAAGGCTGTAGGTTCGGATTGGTATATAAAGAAGGCCAAATTTCAACCGATGCACCAGCCATCCCCTCCCAACCACTAATTTCTTTCTGCGTCATAGGACCAACTGCCGCATACCGAAATCCAAAACTATAGCGCACCGCAGTATCGATATCATCCGGCGTAGCAATGCCGTCTTGTACCAATGATAAAGCCTCCCTCATCAGTGCATGCTGAATCCGATTGGCTAGAAACCCGGGAATATCCTTGCGTACTAAAACTGGTTTTTTCTTAGCCTGGCGATATAACTGACAAACCTGCTCTCCCATCACCGGATCCGATTTTTCACCAAGCACCACTTCTACCAAAGGCACAATATGTGCTGGCATAAAGTAATGCGCATTAAACATACGATGGGCCGTTTTTAAGCCAGCCGATATTTTAGAAATTGGAAATCCTGAGCTATTGCTACCAATCGGAATATGTTCTGGGACACGCTGATCTAAAGATGCAAATAACTCTTGCTTAAGTTGCATGTCCTCTTTAATCGTTTCAATCACCCAAATTACCTCGGACCAGTCTGCCCAACTAGCTATTTCGCCCGTTACTAGCTTCGCCCCAGAGGCTTCCCAGTCTGGATTCATCGTTTTAGTTAAAGCAAGGATTTCCACCTCTTGCTCTTTTGCCCTGCTTTGAGTTCTGCCTAGGAGAATCACCTGGTGGCTAGTTGCTAAAAAACCCGCTGCAATGCCTACTGCCATAATGCCAGTCCCGACTACGACTACTTGTTTCATGTTTGCCTCCATAAAAAACTTGTTATAACAAGTTTTAATACATATCTTCCTGCTTATTCTAAACCAATAAGTATTAGAATGACTGTAATTTAGGGTAAAACCTAATTACCAAAATAGTAAAAAAATCTTTTACTGTTGTTTCTTTAAACATGTTCGAACAAGTTAGGAGCTATTACCGATGTTTAATCCATTTCAACCAGTTGAATTAATTAAAGCTGAGCCGTTTATGTCTATGCCAGCCAAGTTTCGTAACCCCAAGCGCACTTCCTGGGCAGATCCCAACCGCCAGGGTGCAGAGATCGAATGTTTTTTAGAAGGTCCGTCCTTCGATAGAGAAGGTAATTTATGGTTTGTTGATATCCCATACGGTCGAATTTTTCGTATCTCAACTAAAGGCGAATGGGAACTCATTACACAATATGATGGCTGGCCGAATGGCCTCAAGTTTCACAAAGATGGTCGAGCATTTATCTGTGACTACAAAATGGGGCTCTTAAGTTTAGATACTCAAACAGGAAAAATTGAAACCATCTTAGGCTCTATGTATAGCGAAGCCTTTAAAGGTTTAAATGATCTGCATTTCGCCTCTAATGGCGATTTATATTTCACTGACCAAGGTCAAACTGGTATTGCCGATCCCACTGGAAGAGTTTTTCGCCTGCGCGCTAACGGTCAATTAGATCGACTAGCTTTAAATGTTCCAAGCCCAAATGGTATTACGCTTAGCACTACTGAAAAACATGTCTACGTGGCAGTAACTCGTTCTCAACAAATCTGGCGTCTGCCCTTAATGGCAGACGGCTCAGTCTCTAAGACAGGGGTAGCAATTCAACTTTCAGGTGGTGCAGCAGGCCCAGACGGTATTGAAATGGATAGCGAGAATGGTCTACTCGTTTGTCATCTAGGCGTTGGTATTTGGCGTTTCGATAGCAATATGCTACCAACCCATTTGGTTTACTCTGAAAACAAACATCATCATCACCTAGCAAATCTGTGTTTTGGAGGACCTGATGGCAAGGATTTATATATTACTGAATCCATGTCAGGGGATATTCTCAAAGCCCGCCTCCCAGTCGCAGGTAAAAAAATGTTTGGTTTGAGCTAATTACCTAGGATGAAGCGTCCCGTTCTTTATCGACAAATTACTCAAAATCTTTTGCATAAAATCCAGTCGGGCGTTTGGGCGGTAGGTGAGAATCTACCGTCCGAACAATATTTATGCAATGACCTCGGAGTTAGTCGCCAAACTGTTCGACACGCCCTCAAGTCGCTGCAAGATAGCGGACATATTCATCGCCAACAAGGTGCTCCAACCAAGGTTATTTCTAAGTCGCAACCTCGCAGGTTCAGTCAAAGCTTTAACTCTTTAGGGGAAATACTCAATTACCCCCGCAACACGTATCGACAAAATCATATCGAAGAATATATCGAATGCGATGAATCCTTACAACGTATTTTGCAAGCACCAATTGGCTCTGCTTGGTATCATATCGGCGCAGTTCGCTTAGAAGAAGAATCGAACCTTCGCCTAGCTTGGACCGATATTTATATGTTGCAACACTTTGCTAAACTAACCAATTTGAATGAGCACTCGCATGCGATGGTCTATGCTCAAATAGAAGAACATTTTGGCATTAGTATCGCTCAAGCGGAGGTAGAAATTCATGCTTCAAGCTTTTCAAAAAAACATGCTGAGTTATTAGGTGTCGCGGTTGGTGCTCCTAGTTTAGTGGTTGTGAGGCGATACTTTGATAAAGATGGTAACCCCTTTGAAATTTCAGTCACACAACATCCCGAAAATCGCTATACATTCAAAATGAATTTAAGAAGTACTCCTCATCATGAAAATTAACTAACAAAAATTATGTCAAAAATTCAATCGATTGAAGTTGCACACGTTAGTATCCCCCTCGATCAAATCACTTCTTTTTCAACTAGAACGGTCCATGAAAGACACTACTGCCTAGTCAAAGTGAGTAATGTGGATGGTGTTCAGGGTATCGGCTTTTGCTACGTTGGTAGTGCCGCAGGAGCTATTACTAAAGTGGCCGTCGAGCAACTCCTAGCTCCAAAACTAATTGGTCAAGAAAGTCATCGCAGTGCAGGCCTGTGGGAAGAAATGTATGCTGAGTCGCTGTTGCAAGGTCGAGCAGGTTCAGTCATGCGCGCAATCTCTATTCTGGATAATGCCATTTGGGATATGAACGCGCGTGCGGCTCAATTACCGCTGCATCACTACCTAGGCGCCGTCGTCAATGATCGTGTTCCAGCTTACGCTAGTGGTGGTTATTACCTTGATGGGAAAACCCCCTCACACCTTGCTAAAGAGATGCTTTCCTACGTAGCCAAAGGTTTTAGAGCTGTAAAAATGAAAACTGGTCGACTTTCTCCCCGGGAAGAAGAAGAGCGCCTACGAGCGGTGCGCGACGCGGTGGGTGACGATATCATCGTAACATTGGATGCAAATAACGCTTGGCATGATTTACCAACTGCCATGGAATATATCAAGCGGTTCGAGCAATATAATCCTTACTGGATAGAAGAACCTTTCTCGCCAGATGCAATAGATTTACACGCCCGCCTAGCAAGCCGAACATCCATTACTGTGGCTACCGGCGAAATCGAAGCTGGACGTTGGCGTCACCGTGAACTGCTTGAGTCCGAAGCCTGTGAAATTTTACAAACGGACGCTGCGGTATGTGGCGGCATCACAGAATGGCGCAAAATCGCCTCCTACGCAGCAGCTAAAGGAGTTACCGTCTGTCCGCACTGGTTCCATGATTTACATGCGCCCTTAGTTGCGGCTACTTCCAATGCGCGCTTTGTGGAATATTTTACGGATGACCAAGTACTGAATTTTCGGCGCCTAATTAATAAGCAACTGGGTTTTGAAAACGGCGACTTGATTTTGCATCAAACACCAGGCCTTGGGTTTGAATTTAATGAAACGGCAGTATTACAATATGTACAGGGAGATCGGCAATGGACCACAATTATTTAAGCGCTGAACAAGCAAAAAACTTTATTTCAGCAGTTTTCCATGGGTTAAATATGCCTAAGGCAGATGCAGATTTGACCGCTGACATGATGGTCCGTTCAGATTTGGTCGGAGCGGATGGTCACGGAATCTTTCGCTTACAGCAGTATGCAAAACGCATCACAGAAAACGGTATCAATCTACACCCACAAATGAAATTATTACAGGATGCACCGGCTATTGCATTACTTCATGGGGATAATGCGATTGGCCACCTTGTCATGCACAAAGCAACCATGCTGGCAATTGAAAAAGCTAAAAAAGTTGGTATTGGTTGGGTTGGATGCTCCTATAGCAATCATGCTGGAGCAGCTTCTACTTATGCCAATCTGGTTGCAGAAGCTGGTCTAGTTGGCCTATACCTGGCCGTAGGAAGTGCAAACCACATGGCTCCTTGGGGTGGTATTGATATGCTCTTATCGACTAACCCAATTGCTATTTCGGTACCAACCGGTCCTGGTAATCCCCCTGTGATCCTAGATATGGCCACAACAGTGGCCGCTTATGGCAAAGTAAAAATGAAAGCCCAACAGGGCGAGCAAATGCCTGTCGGTTGGATGATTGACAAACAGGGCAAGCCTTTAACGGATCCCAACCGATCACACGAAGGTATGCTCCTTCCCATCGGCGACTATAAAGGCTATGGTTTATCTCTCATGATTGCCCTACTTGCTGGCTGCATGAATGGCGCTGCAGTTGGTTCTAAATTAGTAGACTTTAATGCTGATTCACAGGCCGTTACTAATACGGGTCAAACTGTTGTCGCAATTAATCCGGATTTCTTGGGCGGAACAGCGCACCTCATCGCAGATACACAAAGAATGGTCAAAGAATTAAAAGCCTCTAGAACCCTGCCAGGAGTTACAGAAATCCGTGTTCCTGGGGAATCCTCGGCTCGGTCAAAATCAAAACGCCTAACCCAAGGCATACCAGTCCCTCCTGGTCTTCTAAAAGCTTTGAATGAGTGCGCTCAATTAGCTGGTGTAAAGCCACTAGAATTTTAAAAGCCTAGGAAGTTCTTCAACGAATACTCTCCAAGCAAATTGATTATTTGCTTGGAGAAGCTAACTCCTCAAATCACCCAATATTAAAATAACCCCGAATCGACTGTTCAATGCCTGCGGCACTCAGGCCACAATTGGCTAACAATAAATTACTGTCACCTTGATCAATAAAAGTGTCTGGCAATCCTAGTTGCAATACAGGCAACAAGATATGTTGACTCACAAAAAATTCCACGCACGCACTACCAGCACCGCCTTGGATTGCACCTTCTTCAATGGTAATAAAGCCGACGTGATCTGTTGACAAAGCTTTTAATAACGCCTCATCAATTGGTTTGACAAATCGCATATCAACCACCGTTAGGTCTAATTGTTCTGCAACCTCTAGACATGGCTGGAGTAATGTTCCAAACGCTAAAACAGCTAAACGTTTTTTAGCAGTCGTAGAAACTTGTCGACGAACTACTCCTTTACCGATTGGAAGACGCGTTAAACCTGAATCAACCAAGGCTCCAACACCACTGCCCCGCGGGTACCTGACTGCCGATGGATGCTCCTGCATAAATGCCGTCGTTAATAATTGACGACACTCGTTCTCATCACTCGGCGTCATGATAATCATATTCGGAATACAGCGTAAATAGGCTAAATCAAATGTGCCAGCATGGGTTGCCCCATCAGCTCCAACTAGACCTGCACGATCTAAAGCAAAAACTACCGGCAAATCTTGTAAGGCTACATCATGAATTAATTGATCGTAACCACGCTGCAAAAATGTTGAATAAATTGCTAAAACCGGTTTGTAACCCTCGCAGGCTAAACCTGCTGAAAATGTGACAGCATGCTGCTCCGCAATACCAACGTCGAAATACCGATTCGGAAAACGTTTTTCAAATTCAACGAGTCCCGAGCCCTCCCGCATGGCTGGTGTTATAGCCACGAGCCGAGAATCTACTTGCGCCATATCGCAAACCCATTCGCCAAATATCTGGGTAAAGGTTTTTTTACTTGCAGTTTTACTGGGAACTATCCCAATTTTTTTATCAAACTTACCCGGCCCGTGATACAAAATGGGATCTGCTTCCGCCAATGGATAGCCCTTGCCCTTTTTAGTAATGACATGAATGAACTGAGGACCATCACCAGCCAAGGCTAATTTTTGGATATTTTGAAAAGTGGGTATTAAGGAATCTAAATCATGCCCATCGATGGGTCCAATATAATTAAATCCAAACTCTTCAAATATAGTACCTGGCACAATCATCCCTTTAGCATGCCCCTCAAGACGTTTGGCGAATTCGCGCAGGGGAGGAACAATGGACAATACATTACCAACACTATTTTTAGTAGCTTCATATAAAGGACTACTAATTAGCCTGGCTAAATACCGATTTAATGCGCCAACCGCTGGGGAAATCGACATATCGTTGTCATTTAAAATAACAATAAGCGGCAAATCTCGGCAAATGCCGGCATGATTCATGGCTTCAAATGCCATTCCGCCAGTCATTGCACTATCCCCAATCACCGCAATCGCAACCCGTTCTTCTTTTCTTAAGCGCGCGGCATGAGCCATGCCAGTTGCCGCAGAAATACTAGTAGAGGAATGCGCTGTTCCAAATGTGTCAAAAGGACTCTCACTTCGCTTTGGAAAGCCTGAAATACCACCATATTGCCTAAGCGTTGCCATTTGGTCACGTCTACCAGTCAATATTTTATGTGGATAACTTTGATGGCCCACATCCCAAATAACAGAGTCTTTGGGCGTATTAAATACATAATGAATCGCCACCGCCAATTCGACGGTTCCAAGGTTAGAAGATAAATGTCCTCCTGTTTGTGAAACAGAATCAATCACAAAATCTCTTAATTCACTTGCTAATTGGTCTAGTTGTGGGCGCGTTAACTCTCTCAATTGGGAAGGTAAATCAATAGTTTGGAGTAAGTTTGTCATTTTCAACACGATCCACCTCTTTTACTTTCAGTCATAAAAATTTTAGTTAATACCTTTTGGTAATCATCAACACTATCATCATCAACATGATGTAAGGAATGTAATGATCCGTGCATAAATTTATTAGCAAGTCCTCTAGCTAGTTCAGTCATCACATCAGCGGGATCTTCTCCTCGATTGAGCCTTTTCTTAGCCTTTTCAATTTCAACGCGTTGTAATTCCTCACTACGTTGCTTCAGACTGGTTATAAAGGGCACTGAAGAGCGCTGTGCTAACCAATGCATAAAGTTCTTAACCTGTAAATTAATAATTTCTTCGGCACTCTTAACAGCGTTGGTTCGGAACTCCATGCCCTCTTTAACCACCTTACCTAAATCATCCACCGTATATAAATAGACGTCTCTTAGTTTACTAATCTCCGGCTCAATATCACGCGGAACTGCTAAGTCTATCATTACCATAGGTTGATGCCGCCTATTTTTCAAGGCAGTGTTGACCATCCCTAAGCCAATAATCGGTAGTGAACTAGCTGTACATGAAACGACAATGTCAAATTGAGCAAGCCGCTGCGGCACTTCAGATAAAGCGATTGATTCACAAGGATGCCCCTGATCACGAATCATTCTAGCCAATTCCTCACCGCGCTCAAAGGTTCGATTGGCTATTGTAATTTGCTTGGGCGATTTGCCAGAAAAATGTGCCGCACACAAATTAATCATTTCACCAGCGCCAATAAATAAAATACGCTGTTGATCTATCGCTCCTAAAACACGATGCGATAGTCGCACTGCCGCACTGGCCATCGATATGGCATGCGTACTAATCTCTGTGGTTCCACGAACTTCTTTAGCAACTGCAAAGGTTTTATTAAATAGCTGATTTAAATATGTCCCAATGGATCCAGCTTGCTGGGCTTGTGCAACCGCTTGCTTCATCTGGCCAAGAATCTGCGTTTCTCCTAAAACCATCGAATCTAATCCACAACCAACCCGAAAAACATGCCGCACTGCTGCCGACGATATCTCAGTTTGAATATAGGGCGTTAGTTCACTTTTATTCATGCGCCTTTGCGCGCTAAGCCAATCAATCGTTTTCTCTTGTATTTGCTGATCATGAATATGATGATCATTCGCTGCACAATATATTTCGGTCCGATTACAAGTGGATAAAATAGCTACTTCTGATGGATTATTCTCCTCATCTTGATTGAGGTAACTTCGTAAATCTTTCATTGCGTCGCTAATTACCTCGGGAGTGAGCGCGACCTTTTCCCGGATTTCTAAAGGGGCAATTTGATGGTTAATGCCAATTGTTAATAAGTTCAAAATAGAATTCCTAGTAATTAATCAAACGGGCCATTTAGCCGTATCGTTTCATAATTAAGTGCAATGGCACAACTCACCCAGATTAGATACGGCATCATGAACCAGCCTGATAAAGTGCTATACGAACGGGTTACTAGGATGATGGCAAGTACAGATCCCCATAAAAAAAAGGCTTCAATCAAAGACCAATCAGGCCGGTGCAGTTTAAAGTAAAGGACACTCCATAGCATGTTGCAAAGAGCATTAGCGATAAATAAGGTGCTCAAAGTCAAGCGTTGCTTGACGGTTTGCGTTCTTTGCCAAGCGATCGACCAAGCAAAAGCCGCCAAAACAAATATTGTTGTCCAAATTATCCCAAATGCCCAGTCCGGCGGCTTCCAATCGGGATGCTTTAAATTCAAATACCAAGGACCAATCTCAGTCAACATACCACCACTAAAAGACACGACAAAAATCCAGGCCCCTGCTGCCCAAATATGTCTTTGCAAAAAAAAAGTCCTCATCGCTATGCTTTAGCAATCCCTAAAAGATGACCCATATCTTTAAAGAATATTTTGATATGGGCAAGTGGTTTCTTCCGTACTAGTTTTTTATTCATATAAGACTCAAACGTCAAGCGTTGTACATCTTTATCCTCGCACATTTTGACAAAACTTTCTCGACGCTTGTCATTGATGTACCAAAATCTTTGCATAATACCTAAAACGATAAAAGTTAAACGGTGCTCTTTCATAAATGACTTACGCGCCAATTTCAACTTCGCTGGATTGCCCGATAATAAAAACGCTTCTATCGCACTTGCTGCGAGCTCCCCACCAACATCGCATAATATATGCCTTCACCTGAAGATGGAGCAACTACTCCAGCAGCATCTCCAGCAAGTACAACATGTTTACCATTATCCCAGCGTTTCAGAGGTTTCATAGGTAATGGTGCTCCTTCATGCCGAATCAGCTCGGCATTTTCAAAACCAATTTGTGCGCGCAAATGTCCAACTGCATTTCTTAAAGAAAATCCTTTATCAGCACTCCCCGTTCCGATACTTAAAGTATCTCCATGGGGGAAGACCCAACCATAAAAATCAGGTGATACTTGCTGCTGATAAATGACATCACATCGGCTTGCGTCATAATCTATCGATGTTTTTTCAGGTTTACGTAAAATTTCGTGATACGCAAACACGTAATTTGCCTCCGCACATCCAGCCACCCCAGCTGCTCGTCCAACTCCTGATTTAGCACCATCAGCACCAATTACAGATCTGGCATATACCTTTTTAAGCTCTCCTTCTCCAATTTGAGCCTTTCCCCGAACGCGATAAGATATTTCCACCAAGCCATCCAACTCTTTTAATTCAGAAAAATTACCAACTTCACGAATAGCACCAGCCGCCTGGGCCCTTTGCCGTAACCATTCGTCAAAGGTTCCTCGATCGACCATGCCAACAAAACCATTCTCAATCGGAATATCCACCTTTTTATTTTTGGGGGAGATCATCCGAGCGCTAGTTGCTTTGGCAACTAATAAGGAATCTGGTATTTTATAGTCTTTAATTAATCTTGGTGGGATTGCTCCGCCACAAGGCTTCACTCGTCCACCACGATCTAAGAGGAGGACTTTTTTACCTTTTTCGGCTAACTTTTCGGCCGCAGTTGATCCAGCTGGACCACCGCCCACAACAACTACATCATAGATTTCTTGTGTCATATTGTTCTTCCTAATTTTCTCATGGTATTTATCGACGAATGCTTACGGCTAATTTTGCTGAGTACAAAAACAGTAATGATTCCAATGCAAATACGAGAGTGTATGCGTTTGCAGTCTCTGACATGAATAGGCGAGCTAAGTCACTAACCGATGCACCTAATAGACCGCCTAGGCCAAATGCAATGGCTTGCGCACCTCCCCATAAACCAATCCTGACGCCCTCTTTTCCTAAACCATCAGCTACTGCAAGACGCATCATCGAGCCGATTGCAGCAATCGAAAATGCCCCATTTGCCAACCCCAGTAGAAAAACATTCATATCTAGTGGCCATGGTTTACCAACAAAAGCCCCTATTGCCAAACCCATCATTGCTAATGCGGAGGTTAAACAGCCATAAAAAATCCAAGACTTGAGCGACCCAAAATACTTCCTCAGTCGAGAGCTACCGCAAAAGGCTACTAATAACATACCGCTTAGCACCCCACTGTGTTGTAAGCCAGATAAACTCGTAGTTTGCCCTACCGTATAGTCAAACACGAGTCCAGCAAATGGTTCCATAATTAAATCCTGGGAACTAAATGCCAGCATCGATATAAATATAAAGATTGTGAATTGACGTATATCCAGGTCATTCCACATCTCACGAAAAGATTGTGTGAAGGTGAGTGGATTTGAAATAACCTTGGTTGGTGGAATTACCTCGATACCCTTTTCTAGTTGAAGCAATGCTAAATAGGTCACTATAAAGCCAACAATCGCCACAACAATGGCTATTTGTATGACCTTATCTGGAGAGTATGGGTCTAAAAATTTTCCAATCAAAATACTCGTTACGGCAAATCCAAAAATCATCATCAACCAAACAATTGTTGCTGCCGCCGCACGTTTTTGATCATCAACACTTTTTGCAAGAAGAGCTAATAAAGAAGTACCGCTCATGCTCACGCCAATACCAATCATTAAAAATGCAAAAAAGGAAACGATAATTCCCTGCAAGACGTTTTCTGCCATCATGACCGTTCCAATCGCAGCCCCAATCCCACCAAGGCCTAACACGATAATTCCGCCTAAAATCCATGGCGTTTTATATAAGCCTTGATCTGATGCAAAACCCATCCTAGGCCTGATTACTTGCACGAAATAATGAAAGGCAACTAATAGGCCCGGCAAGATAGCTGGTAAAGCCAGCTCGACCACCATAATGCGATTTAAAGTAGAAGTTGTCATCACCACAATAGCGCCAATTGAAGTCTGCACAAATCCGAGGCGGATAATACTTAGCCAGCCTAGACTTTGAATTGGACTCAGAGCTAACACTAATGACCACCCATATGTCGTATGCCAAATGCCGCTACCATCATGCCACTGACAAAAAGAGGCACGCCAAAGCCACTATAGAAAAGTGCTCTTTTAATTGGATCGCGTAAAAAATATCTCATCAGAACTAATTGCGCAAGTACCAAGATACCAATAAAAAATGCGTGTATCTCTTGCTCCATGAAAAATAAAAATCCAATCACGATGCATTGTGGGATCAGCATAATCAAACAGGCTAGTTGGGCCGCTCGATTCGCCCCTAACTGAACGGGTAAGGAGCGAATACCCATTTTTTGATCGCCCTCGATTGCTTTAAAATCATTGAGCGTCATTATTCCGTGCGCGCCTAAACTATATAAACCTGCAAATAAAAGGGATGGTTGGCTTGGTGAGGCTGTGATTGACAAAAGAGCAGCGCCAGTAATCCACGCTAAACCTTCGTAGCTCATTGCACATGCTAAATTTCCCCACCAACCATTTTGTTTTAAGCGCACGGGGGGCATACTATAAGCCCAAGAAAAAATAATCGCCAAAGCAGTTGCACCGAGTCCCCAAGGACCTAATTGCGCACCAATGACTAAAGACAGAATCGACCAAATGATCCCTAAATACAACCCCCAACGCCCTGGAATCCGGCCTGATGGTATCGGTCTATTCGGTTCATTGATCGCGTCTACATGCCGATCAAACCAATCATTGACTGCTTGACTAGATGCACAAACTAATGGCCCTGTGAGTAAGAGCCCCAAAAGAAGAATTTCCCACTGACCACCCAGCGCAGTACCCGCGGTAATAGCCCCGCAAATAAAAGCCCACATGGGTGGAAACCATGTGATAGGCTTTAATAACTCGATAAAAGCAGTAAATTTCATAAGTGTATTTTTACATTGACATGTATAAACGTCAACTAAATTTTACACTTATTTCATCTTTAAGATATTGAAAAATATAGGGATTTCCCTATGTCAGGGATTTTACTTTCCTAATCCCTTAGGCAGGGCAAAGATGGTATTTTCCTCTACACCTGGTAATGTCTTTACAACCCTTGGGCCGAAGTCACGAATGCGCTCCAAAATCTCTTGTGTGAGACTTTCTGGGGCTGAAGCCCCAGCAGTTAGTCCAACGCGCTTTTGACCCTCAAACCAAGCTCTTTCAAGCTGATCTGGATGATCAACCAAGTATGAACGCACGCCAAGACGCTGCCCTAACTCTCTTAATCGATTGGAGTTTGAACTGTTCGGACTTCCCACCACAATGACAACATCGACCATTGGCACAAGCTCCTTAACAGCATCCTGGCGATTTTGTGTAGCATAACAAATATCTTGTTTTTTGGGATGCTGTATCTGGGGAAAACGTATTTCTAAAGCCGCTATGATATCTCTTGTCTCATCAATCGATAAGGTAGTTTGGGTAACGTAGGCTACCTGTGTATTCTCAGGAAAATGTAGCGCATCCACATCCGCAATTTCTTGCACTAAATGAATGCGATCAACGACCTGTCCCATCGTGCCCTCAACCTCAGGGTGGCCAGCGTGACCAATCATTACAATCTGCATGCCCCCAAAATGTAATTTCTTGACCTCGGCATGCACCTTGTTCACTAACGGACAAGTGGCATCAAAAATTCTAAAGTCTCTAGCGCTTGCTTGTGTACGGACCTTCGCTGAAACACCGTGCGCACTAAAAATCAATGTTGCGCCAGCCGGCACTTCGTCTAACTCATTAATAAAAACCGCTCCCTGAGCTGTTAACTCAGCAATCACGCGCGCATTATGAATAATTTGATGACGCACATAAATTGGCGCACCAAATCGGTTCAACGCCTCCTGAACAATACTGATCGCACGGTCCACACCAGCGCAAAAACCTCTTGGCTGCGCTAGTAATATTTCCGCATCTAAATGTCCCATATCAACAAATCTCCCTGCACCAAATCGCTACATGCGATGGCTAACTTTCATGACGAAATCCCCACTTCCACAAAAATTCTATTTGCACTGGTAAAACTAATAAAATATGCTCCAAAATGGCTAGAGACAAAAGCGTTGCTAAGATCGTGCTAGAAACAATCTCGTGTGGCAAGACACCAGACGTTGATGCGCCGCCCCACAAAGGCACAACAAAAATGAAAGACCCTAGGATAGATATTGGCATCAAAAAATTCATCGGCCGACGCCTAAAATAAGTTTGTAAATACTTTAAATGGTTTGGTAAGAAATTTTCATTCAGGTTTAATACCCCAAGGAAAATATTTAATTTCGCACTTTGTCGCATCAACCATAAAATAACAAAAGTCCACAAACCAGTTAAGTTCGTGGCATCTATACTAATTAGGAAAATTCCAACCCCCAATAAGATTAAAGCGAGTTCATGATGATTAACAGCTTCAAACGCATATCTCGCTCTGCGCCACCCTGTTGCCCCTTCCGGACATGCAGTTCGTCTTGAGCCAGTTACATAGCCCAATAAAAATCCTAATTCTTGCCAACCCCAAATCAGTAACGCACAAGTAAAAGCACAGTAGGTACTGGCAACTGTGTCCGATCGACTACTCATACTCAGGCCGTAAAAAGCCGCCATTAAAACTAAGGTATTGACCGCCATAATTCCCCTGAAAAATTTCGGGGCAAGGCGATCCAACCACAAAATAAATCCCGTACTAAACCACCATACAAAAATTGTAAAAAGAAAGGGGGGCAATAATGCGGCCATACCATCCTTTACCAAACTGGCTGCAGACGAACATCCGCAGGTAATTCATTCGGGACCACCGGTAGTAGATACAAACCAAAAAAAGTAATTCCGGCTCGCAGACCTAAATATAAGCGCTTTACAACTGGAAGCACGCCCGGTAATAACTTCTGTTCTTCAATCCGATCGGAAAAATCTTTTAGTTTGGCAAAGCCCTCCCACATCCGAGAATCACTTAAATTGAGCGTAAATGGAAATACCTGCTTTGTAATATCAGAAGTTAGTTGCAAGACTTCTTTGTCATACTGCGTCGGTGTAATACCTAATGCTTCATGAAACTCCACCCTAGCATGATCACGAACATACATCGTGGCAAAAACAGCTAGTAAGAAAAAACGGATCCATAAACGATTTGTACCCCTGAGTAACTCCGGATTTGATCGCATTAATAAGGCAAAAGCTTCTCCATGACGGAATTCGTCATTACACCATTTCTCAAACCATAAAAATATGGGATGAAATCGAAACTCGGGATGCTTCTCCACTTGCCTAAAAATCTTAATGTAACGCGCGTAACCAATTTTTTCTGATAAGTAGGTGGCGTAAAAAATAAATTTGGGCTTAAAAAATGTATATTTTTTTGTCCTCGCCAAAAATCCTAAATCTACGCCAATACCAAAGTCCTTTAACCACTGATTAATGAAGCCAGCATGCCGACTCTCGTCGCGAGCCATATAACCAAAAAGATCTTTTAAGTCAGGATTAGAAATCTTTTTCTTAATTTCGGCGTACAACACACAACCAGAAAATTCTGAAGTGATCGAACTGATTAAAAAATCTAAAAACTCTTGATATAAGCCCTCCGGCAAATCTGAATAATCGTTAACCATATCTGCTGGTCTTTGAAAGTGGGCATTATTGGGATCATTGGCAAACTCCTGCATTAACTGATCCCACTGAACCCGACTGCTACCGGTGCTCATGCGGTCCATTTCCTTAAAATCCGTCGTATAAAATCGCGGACTTAGCATGGTATTTTCTAATGCCCTATCTGTCGCTTCATTAATCTGTCCAGCTTGAAAATCTTGGGCTAATGTATTCATAGTGAGTTCCGAAAAATAAGTGGTTATATGGGTTTTTGATGCAATTTAGGCACGCTATTTTTATAGTACCTAGTTGAAGAAAAACTGACCTCATACAACATGGTAATCTCAAATCTGGCAATAAAACGCGTCCAAAATCGTGAGAATAAACTGGCCCTCCTATACTTAGCCTGACCCTGGACAACCCTCTTTTGACCATACGCTAGTGTTATTGGCGCATCAATTAATTGCACAATATCCCCAGGACCAAGATCCACATCATATAAGTCAACATGGGCATATAAATCTTCCCAAGTATTAGCCATCTCTAATTGATAAGGGACTATTTGCTTACTCATTAGGAACCCTTTACCATCGTCTTTTTCATCAGTAAGGTACTAAATGATTCAGCATTGGTCTTACCAAATGACTCTAACTCGATCAATACTTTTGTTTTTGGATCCTCAAGAATCAAACGACCATCTTGATAAGCCGCCAGTTGCATTGGCTCCTCTTGCGAGATACCTCGCATCCGCCTTTCTCGGTTAATCGCTCGCAGGACACCACGGACAAAACCCGCCTCACCTTCAATCACCTCCAAAACTTCATTATTTTTTACATCAATCACTAAAACAGCACCATCTTTTTGATCTTTAAATTGCAACATCCTAGATATAACCGGCACTTCATCTAACCTACTTAAGCGGTAGTCATTAAATAATTGTGACATCACAAATCCGACAACACTAATGAGGACACAAATAATTGCTGCCTTGAGCGATACAGGCATCGTAGATTTTGGAAAGACATAGCTCATAAAGTTCCTAGCCCAGGTTGAAATTGATTTTGTTGTATCTCTGAATCGTTGCTATTACCAAAACTACCCAAGTTTGTCTTGGTCACATTTTGAACTTGATTTAATTCAACTTGATGCTCTGCACACCAAGCTCTGGACAATAGTGTTGAAACATGCTCTACTTGATCGATACACCGCAACATCGGCTTTGGATTTGCCAAGTGAAACGGTCTAGCGTGCGGCCATAAATGGACATAGGCAATCTTTGTGTCAGCACAGATAGTTAATGGAATATCTCCAAAGCCTTTTTTGCCTTTGCGAATATCTGCGGCCACAATAGTTTTGAGAGGTAAGTTAAAACTCATCGTCAAGACAATCCCAACTCGCATCACAATCCGCTTATTCGTTAAGGTGTAGACCGTTGTACGACTAACCAAATAGGCTAAAGACCATAATAGTAATAAACCGATTAAGCTTAATGCTGCCATCCATACACTAGAAACAAGCAGTCCATTAATCAAACTACCGGCGTAGTAACCATCGACGAGCTGATACAAAATAATGGCTAAAAAATAAGCCGCAACCACGCGGATAAAAAATACTTCCTTCGCGATTACCCAGTGGTTTGGCGAACCCTGCCAAAGAACTCTTTCATCTTTGGGCAAGGTCTCCGGCAAGCCATATTCAGCCTCTAACTCATACTCTCGGCCATTATTGAGGTCGGTTCTCATGCAACTGGCTCCTGACGCTGAGGAGTTGCATATAAAGTGCCCGCCCCAAAATAAGCCATAATTTTTTCTTCTTCTAGCAAGGTAATTTGCTCAGGATTTTTGATCACTGGTACTTGCTTAAATTGGGCTGCTAGAATAGCCTTTACAGATACCCGATGAGAGTGAATTTTGGCAAAGTTCATCGGCATCAGGACATGGCCACCGCCGGCTAATTGAATTTCTAAATACCGAATCATCGATTCCATATGATCAATCCAGACGTCAGAAATTACTCCTGCAGAATGATCATCCGCACCGTAAACTTGCATTCCAATCGGATTTTTGTCACCCTTTAAGACACTAAAACTAGGGAGTTTTCGAAGGGGTACTATTCTAGGCTCACCATGCAATCCTACATCAGGCACATCAGCTCGATTCGCATATGATCCAGGACCAACTCCAGCCAACAAAGGGTTACCAACCGGTACCAGTGGTGCACCATTCATGTGGTGCGCCGGGACTGCATTTAACACCTCTGGCGCAGGCGGAGTTGCTAATGGAGCTTCATAAGTCTTACCAAACTCTGTTTTAAATATTTTTGAACTTGGCATACCTAAGATGCCGCCTTCATTTTTAATCGTGCCATAGCGTTCAGTCTCCAGCGGAAAGCCCTCTCTTTTACCTTCTAGGGTTAGATGAACTACCAAACCAATAAAAAATAAAATGAAGAGGGTAAATACTACTGATGCCACATCCCAGTACGCGGTAATTGCTCCAGTTCCAGTCATAACTATCTCCTTAATTAAAAATTCAACTTGGTAAATCAACAAATCCAAGCTTTGTTGCTTGCAGTTTTACTTCTTTCTTCCGATACAAAACTAATGGGCCCATCGCAACTAATGTCGCGAATAAAATAAATTTCAATGTGATATACAACGCTATACCCGATGCCTGGAGTATTCATCACCTCTCCTAATACGCCGTTTAAAGCCAGATCTGAGACCACATCACGAATCAATCCACCTAAGAAATTGCGATACCTGAGGCCGATGTATTGACTGCTCCCCAAGCCCCAATGCTAGTCCAGTCATACCTAAGTTATCCATCTGCATCGCAATAATTAAGGTACTTACTGAAAATAATCCTGCTCCAAAACCAATTAAAAATGAGCCTATACGAAACAAAAGGGATTCCATTGGCTCCGAAAAAATGACCGCACTAAAGGCAATCAAACCCACTAAAAGAGCGACTGAAGCAATTCGATAAGGATTCATACCCTTGGATAGCCACTTAGCAGATAAAGCAAAAGCTAACAAAGAGCCAGCAGACATTAATGCCGTCAGAAAGCTTGTTTGAGATACAGTCAAATTCAGTATTTGTCCACCGTAGGGCTCTAAAATAATATCTTGCATACTAAAAGCCGCTGTTCCTAATCCTAAAGTAATTAAAAAGCGCTTTACTTGATAGTTACTCACAAATTGATCCCAGGTCTTCTTAAAAGGAGGAGCTAAATCCTCTCGGCGGGTTTTATGCGGCTGACGAGCCTCTTGCTTCCATAAGGCAATCACATTTAAAGCCACTGTGACAGAGGCTGCGCCTTGTACAACCTGAATTAATTGGATTTGCGTAAAAGGCTCTAAAAAGAAACTAAATACAATACCGCTAATTACCATACCAACTAATAACATGACATACATCAAAGCAACAACCCTTGGTCGATCCTTTTCAGGGGCAATATCCGTAGCTAAGGCTAAACCAGCTGTTTGTACCGTCTGCATCCCCGCACCAACCAATAAAAAAGCTAATGCTGCTGCTAAGTGACTAAACCACATCGGCCAATGCGTATCACCCGATAATAAAATAAGCGCAAATGGCATAATCGACAAGCCGCCAAACTGCAAAATCGTTCCAATCCAAATGTAGGGCACACGACGCCAACCTAAAACCGATTTATGATGATCTGATTTAAAACCGATCAAAGCTCGAAATGGAGCAAAAACTAGGGGCAAAGCGACCATCACGGCACTAACCATGCACTGACTCCCATCTCTACGATGAGCACACGATTCAATGTTCCTATGAGCAACGTCGCTGCCATGCCAACACTAAATTGAAATAGCGATAAACGAATTAATCTTGATAAAGGTAAATTTTCACTAATCACATCTGCGAACGGTAAAAAGCGGGGGCTAACCGCTTTCCACGATTTCATAGTGACCCAAAACTGAGAGCTCATCGACGCGTTAACTCCATGGCCTGTGATTGATAAAAACTACTCGATACCCGCTGAGAAAAAGTAATACTCCACCGGTCTAGTCCACTTGATAATTCAATTTGCTCCTGTAGTTTTTTTTCTGAAATAGGTATGATGAAAGGTGATCGGTCTTTTTTCGGGAATATTTTTCCAAGTCGGATCATGCTCTCCAACAAAAAATTACTAGGGGCAAAAGTAAAAATAATTTTTTCTTGCGTATTTTGAGCTAAGCGCTCTAGAACCTGCACAGTATCTGGAGACTGATAGTGAATCACCGAATCCATACAAACCACATAATCAAATACGCCATATTGTGAATCTAGCATATCACCAGAGTAGAACTCAATTGCTCCAAGGTGCGCATGGTAACGCTCTTTAGCTAATGCAATTAAAGTTGGTGATAAGTCAATCGCAATGACGTGCGCCCCGCGCTTGGCTAATTCATTTGCTAAAGCGCCAGTCCCACAACCAGCATCTAACACGCGTCTGCCCGTTAAATCGGTGGGTAAGCGATCTAATAAAATTTGCCGCATTTGGTCACGCCCTGCGCGCACCGTTGCTCGAATACCGCTAACTGGCACATCCGAGGTTAACTTTGCCCACGCGTCAGCGGCTGTCCGATCAAAGTAATTGAGCAGCTCGCTACGTTTTTTTTCGTAATGAATACTAGTCATTAATCAAACCCTAATAAATCAAAAATTTCACGATCTTTTAAACTCTCGGCTTCTATAGGTGGTAAATCCTCTAATAGAGATGCCGCTAGTCGAAGGTACTCCTCCTGGACCGCCACAATCTCTGGCGTTGATTCCATTTCAAAAATAGTACATTTCTTGAGTCGGCTCCGACGAATCGCGTCTAGATCCGGAAAATGCGCCATCGTTTTGAGCCCTACCCGCGCATTAAATTTATCAATTTGGTCTGTCCCTGCACTTCGGTTGGCTATCACACCACCCAAACGAACGTCATAATTTTTAGCTTTTGCAGCAATTGCTTGCACGATTCTATTCATCGCAAAAATAGAATCAAAATCATTCGCAGTAACTATCAATGCTCGGTCAGCATGTTGTAAGGGTGCTGCAAAGCCACCACAAACCACATCTCCAAGGACATCAAAAATAACCACATCGGTATCTTCCAAAAGATGATGCTCTTTTAAGAGCTTCACTGTTTGACCTACGACATAGCCACCGCAACCAGTCCCCGCTGGAGGACCACCCGCTTCTACACACATCACACCGTTATAACCAGGATAAACAAAATCTTCAATTTTTAACTCTTCGGCATGAAAATCAACTGTTTCCAATATGTCAATAACAGTTGGTACTAACTTACCTGTAAGCGTAAAAGTTGAGTCATGTTTGGGGTCGCAACCAATTTGTAAGACCCGCTTACCGAGTTTTGAAAATGCTGCTGAAAGGTTTGACGAGGTGGTACTTTTACCAATTCCCCCCTTACCGTAAATCGCAAATACTTTCGCGTTGCCAATTTTGACGTTTGGATCCAAATGGACTTGTACGCTTCCATCACCATCGGGTGGCTTAGCGGTCTTTAGTACGGATGTTGGTATACAAACTGTATTCATTTTTACAACTCCTTAATTAGCGACTAAAGTGGGCTTTGGCATCGTAAAGCGTTTCCACAGTAATTTGCTTCATACCTTGTTCTTGAGCGTAACGCTCCGTATTTTTCCTAGCTTTTCCACGAACAAAAAATGGAATTTTTCCTAACTCTTTAAGCGCCTCAGGCGCCCAAGATACAACTAACTCAGTAGTTTCAAAATAGGCTGGCATTTCTGCTAGTTGGGGTTTTGTAACTGCCCCATTGACTGCGGCATGACCTAAATGGGACGCCGGAGCCTCATGGCTAAATTCAAAATCCTCGCGAAACATCATAATGAGATGTTCCTCTAGACCCATCATGAGTGGATGCACCCAAGTATCAAAAATCACATTAGCACCTTCAAAGCCCATTTGTGGCGAGTATCTGGCAGGAAAATCTTGCACATGGACCGGCGCAGAAATCACCGCACAAGGCACTCCCAAACGTTTAGCAATATGCCTTTCCATTTGCGTGCCAAGAACTAACTCCGGAGCTAATTCGGCAACTCTGGCTTCAACATCTAAGTAATCATCCGTAATTAAGGCCTCAACCCCATAAATCTTCGCTGCCTCACGAACTTCTTTAGCGAATTCCCGGGAGTAAGTCCCCATCCCAACCACTAAAAAACCCATCTCAGTACTTGCCATCCGAGCAGCAGCAATCACATGGGTAGCATCACCAAAGATAAATACGCGCTTACCAGTTAAGTAGGTCGAATCCACTGAGCGTGCATACCAAGAGGCATTCGATTTAATTTTGGCAAGCGCTTGGGTACTATCAATACCAGCTAACTCACAAACCTCTTTCACAAAATCGCAACAGGCCTGTACACCAATTGGAATTGTTTTGGTATAGGGTTGCCCAAATGTTCGACTAAGCCACGAGGCTGTTGTATACGCAGTCTCTGGATATAGAACAACATTAAAATCTGCCTCAGACAAAACAGTCAGGTCTTTAGGTTCTGCGCCAAGTGGCGCTACTACATGAATATCAATACCAAGTTGCGTTAGTAAGCGCGTAATTTCGGTTACGTCATCGCGGTGCCGAAAGCCTAATGCTGTTGGCCCTAAAATATTACATCTTGGTTTACGCCCCGCACTCATGGCAACTTGACGAAGCGCTTGATGTTGGGTCGCTGGTATCGCCATTGCCGCTTGCGATAAATGACGCACAATCTGATAAAAAGTCTCGCTAGCTCCCCAATTTTCCTTTTTCTGATAAGAAGGAAGTTCTAGAGGAATCACCGGAATCGGTAGTTGCAAGGCTTTACTCAATCCACCAGGATCATCCTGAATCAATTCAGCGGTACAGGATGCGCCAACAATCATCGCATCAGGTAAAAATCGATCATAGGATGCTTTAACTGCATCCTTAAAGAGTTGGGCTGTATCACCGCCTAAATCCCTAGCCTGAAAGGTGGTGTAGGTCACTGGTGGCCTTTTGGGTAGGCGCTCAATCATCGTAAATAACAAATCCGCGTAAGTATCTCCCTGCGGGGCATGTAGCACGTAATGCATTTTGTTCATGGCCGTAGCAATCCGCATCGCCCCCACATGGGGCGGCCCTTCATATGTCCAAAGAGTTAATTGCATAACTCCTCCGGCTTCAATTGAAGTTTTTTACGGCGTCTGAGCGGCCGGGCGAATAATTCGGCGAGATCCGCTACTTGATCAAAGCCATGTATTGGACTAAATACTAGCTCAATAGCCCACTTCGTTGTTAGTCCCTCTGACTCGAGTGGATTGGCTAGACCTAAACCACACACCACGATATCGGGCGCAATATTTCTAACTCGATCTAATTGTTTTTCAACATCCTGCCCCTCAGACAACTGCACCGAATTAGGCAAGAGTTCTAACTCTTTCGCTAAATGTTGCTTATGTAAATAGGGCGTACCCACTTCTGTTAACTGCATCTTGCATTCGCGATTTAAAAAACGTGCCAAAGGAATTTCTAATTGGGAATCTGGGAAAAAGAATATTTTTTTACCCGACAAGGTTTCTAAGAGCGGCGCGAGAGCTAATCTAGCCCGATCTTGCTTCGGCTTTAGGACGCGGTCTACTACCTCTTGCGAAATTCCAAAAACTTGTGCGGCGACCTCAAACCATGCCGTAGTTCCCTCGACACCAAATGGAAACGGTGCTGCAAGATACTGGGCGCCACGCTGCTCAAGTGCCCTGGCCGTTTCAGCTAAAAAAGGTTGGGCTAGCAAATAACGCGTATTTGGCCCAATGGCGGGTAAATCCGTTGATTTACGAGGTGGAAAAAAGCGTACGTTGTCGATGCCTAATTCCTTGAATAAACGAGCAAACTGATCCTCTACGATATCTGGCAAACAGCCCACAATAAGTAGATCATTTGCTAAGGTTGTCGGCCGAACAGGCAGATTAGGAACTAAAGCGGCCAAACAAGCATCCTCACCTTGCGTAAAGGTCGTTTCAATACCACTTCCTGAGTAGTTCAAAATTCTGACGGCTGGTCCAAATTGCTTATCTAAGCGCTGTGCTGCTCGACTTAAATCGAGCTTAATTACCTCTGATGGGCACGACCCTACTAAAAATAATAGTTTGATATCAGGTCTGCGGCTTAATAATCGATTAACTACCTTATCTAATTCCTCATTCGCATCAGCTAGGCCAGCTAAATCACGCTCATCGATAATGGCTGTGGCAAACCGCGGCTCGGCAAAAATCATGACACCAGCTGCAGACTGAATGAGGTGCGCGCAGGTTCTAGAGCCAACCACTAAAAAAAAGGCATCCTGAATCTTACGATGCATCCAAATAATGCCAGTTAGACCGCAAAATACCTCACGCTGTCCCCGCTCCTTAATGATTGGATTAGTCGTACACCCCGTAGGCTCTAATTGCTGAATTGGTATAACCGCATTCATGAAACAAGTCTCTCCTGAAAACTGGATTGGTTACTGATTACTTGCTCCTGAAAATTTACCGCCTGCCTTGCATGATCCTTTCGGGCAGCACGTAATTTCAATAAAAACTGTGCGGCATTGATAAAATACATGGCGTATGCAACTAAAGCTAAAACCATCAAGGATTGTGGATTTAGTGCGTCTTGTAATAAGGCGTAAACATATGCCAGATGTAAAAAAATAACGCCCATACTCACTACATCTTCCCAAAAAAATGCATCTGCAAATAAATATTTACCAAAAACAACTTTTTCCCAAATACAACCAGTCAACATGATTAATAGTAAGAAAAATGTTTTAATCAAAATTGAAATCGTTGCTAATTGGTAATCTTCTCCCGTCACTAAATAACGAATTACTAAGGTAGCACTGACTAAAAAAACTAAAAACTGAATTGGCGCTAAAACTCCTTGAATCCAAGTCCAAGCAGATAAATCTCGCCGCTTGCGCTGCTCAGGGGTGTATAGTGGTTTATATGGCTTATTCATTTAAAAATTCCAATTTCAACTTGATCAGGCCAAGCAATTAAACTGTCAACTAAAGTTTACGCTCATTACTGTACACAAAATATAGTATTTACCCTAATTAGTGTAAAAATAATTAGGCATTATTTATTTAATTAGTGTAAATTAGAGTGGACAGTGCATTTCCCCACTTCGCTGATGGGTTGTCTCTCGTTAATTTCGTCTTGTTATACCCCCTTTTTGGAGGCTGAAATGCGGCAAAACTCAAATATCTCGTTTGATCCTACAGATACCTGCTGGGGGGCAGAGGACGCAGAGAGTTCTTCGCAGTCAAATACTATTCATCAAAATATTTTTCCCAACAAAGATCCCGTGGATATCCTCATCAATATGCTGGATCAGGAAATCATCCCAAGACTCTTAGTCAGCCATAAAGCAAAAGCTCCTCTCGAAGAACTAGCTTCAACTGGGCAACGCAATATTCAAGACAGTGAAGTTGAACTTTTGCTGGAAATTATCCTACACGGTAACCAAGAAGACTGTACCGACTTAATCCAAAAATTCGCCGCAAAAAATATCTCCATGGATTCTATTTACTTGGACCTCATTCCGCAAACAGCTCGAAAATTAGGCCTCATGTGGGAAGAAGACGAGTGCACATTTACCGAGGTTACTATCGGTCTTTGGCGTTTGCAAAACGCTCTTTATGGCTTAAGTAAAGATTTTCAGGCCCAAAACAGCGCACCGATGGGAAATCTGAATGCGCTTTTACTTCCAGCACCACGCTCACAACATACCCTTGGCCTTTTTATTGTAGTAGAGTTTTTTCGAAGAGCCGGCTGGCGAGTCTGGGGAGAGCCCAATTTAACCCCTGAGGAAGTCAACAACCTGATCTTCTCCCAATGGTTTGATGTGATTGGTATATCCATCGGCTTCGAAGAACAACTCGATGGTCTGAATGAGATGATCGCATCACTCCGAGCTCGTTCCATGAATCCCCATGTCACCTTTATGGTCGGAGGCCCACTTTTTTCAACGTCCCCAGAACTATTTGATAATGTTGAAGCAGAAATTAAATCAGCTGATGCAAATGATGCAATTCGCCGAGCAGAAATTTTAGTTACAGATCATAGACTTCGTAGCCTTAGCTAATCAAATAATAATTAATCAAACTCCTATTTAAATAAATCCTTGAGCTTATAAACCACACAAAACAAATTAATGAATATTGACCCAACTAAAATCCAAAAACATATCGACAATATCGATGCGCAAACAGCTGCACATTTAGTGTCACATGTTGCTGATGCAGTGGTCATCATGGACCAACAGGGAATGGTCGAGAATGTCATTAATACACAAACTCCAGGACTGAATGCTCTCCAAAAACTGGTGGGATCCTACTGGATTGACCATACCGCCATCGATAGTAAGAAAAAAGTTGCCGCCTTACTAAATCCGAAAGATGCGGAAGAATCTCATCGCTGGCGCCAAATTAACATCCTCATGGCTGATGGCTCATCTTTACCATTAATGATGTCCACTATTCAAGTCTATAAGGATAATAAAATTATTGCTGTTGGTAAAGACTTGCGAAACCTAGCAAACCTCCAACAACGCCTTGTAGAAGCTCAACAAGCTATTGAAACGGATTACCTCAGACTGCGCTTCGCAGAAGCTAGGTACAAACAGTTATTTGACCTAAGCCTTACCGCCCATGTCATTCTTGATGGTAACTCGTTCAAAATACTTGAAGTAAATCCAGTCGCAAATGAGCTTCTATCAGACTCCGGCAAAAAACTACTTGGCAAGTCATTGGCTGAGTTCATTAGTATGGATGACTTTCCGAAATTTCAAGATATTCTCAACTCAACACGCAATACGAACCTTGCCAAGAAAATTCAACTAAAGCTGACTAAAAGTTTAACGTCTGTTGAATTTACTGCAAATTTTCTGCGCGAAGAAAATCAAACTGTTTTCTTAATTAATCTGACTCCATATTCCCAAACAAAGAATGTCGATCATCAGAGCCTGCCAAGCCAACTTCTTCTGAATGCCATCGACTCTTCAGCGGATTCTTTCGTCGTCACTGATCCGCAAGGAACTATCCTGTCTGCGAATAAAACTTTCTTAAAAATGATTCATCTCGAAAAAAGAGAGCAAGTCATTGGAGAGTCTTTTGATAATTATCTGGGACGTTCTAATATTGACCTAAAAATAATCCTGAATAATCTCAAAGATCGAGATTCAGTGAACCACTATGCAACAACCTTAGTTCCTAATGAAAGTTCAGATGTGGGTGATGAAGTTGAGATCTCCGCGGTCAAAGCACAACTAGACGGTATGCCGGTCGTGGGCTTTAGCTTAAGACGTATTGGCCCACGGATTACCCAACGAAATCGTTCGTCGGATGATGATGTGAAAAAAACTGCTCACAAACTAACTGAGCTTGTGGGTCGGGTTCCCCTGCGCGAAATCGTGAGCGAAACAACCGATATGATCGAAAAGCTATGCATTATGTCAGCACTTGACCTGACTATGAATAACCGCGTTTCAGCTTCAGAAATGCTTGGCTTATCTAGGCAAAGCCTGTATATCAAGATGCGTCGATTTGGTATTACCGAGCCAAGTAGCCCAGAAGATATTTAAACGTTTTATGGCGCAGCAAACAGCTGTTCTTTGTCTAATCGATTACATGCCCAAGTCGCTCACTTGGGGACTACTACGTTTTGTTATTGGTCGCTTTGACCTGCGACATATTCCAGGTCTGCAGTTTTATAAAATTCTAGGTAGTGGCTTTCAAGGTGGCTTTGATGTCCGCCCTAGCTTTCATAAGCAAGGACTTTTCTGCCTGTTTGACTCTCTAGCGAACGCCCAAGAATTTTTGAACCACTCTCCACTCATTAAAGATTACCAAAAGCATGCTAGAGAGTTCTTTACAGTGACTCTGCAAGCCTATTCCTCAAAGGGCTCTTGGGCTGGGAACGCCATCTCAGTTTGCGCAACGGAGCCTGTCAATAGCCCAATTGCTGCAATTACCCGTGCGTCTATTCATCCTCTTCGTGCTAAAGCATTTTGGTCAAAAGCACCCCCTGCGGAATTGGAACTTCAAAATTCTCCAGGATGCCTTTTAGCCGCCGGCCTAGGCGAAGCACCCTATTTCCGACAAGCTACTTTTACGATCTGGGAATCGGCTCAACACATGGATCAATATGCCCGCCAAGGGGCTCACTTAGAAGCAATTCGTAGTGCACTACAGGGTCAATACTTTTCTGAGTCGATGTTTACTCGCTTCGAACCAATTAACCCGAAGGGCACCTGGCGGGGGCAGTGTTTTGGATAAACACCGAGTTGCAATTATTGGTGGTGGCATTGCCGGATTAACAGCCTGCCTCGAACTAGCGCACCATGGCTATGATGTGACCCTCATCGAAAAAATGCCCACGGTGGGCGGTAAAATTCGCCAAGTTGATGTGCATGGTGCAGGCATTGATTCTGGTCCAACGGTATTCACCATGCGCTGGGTTTTCGATGAACTTTTTCAAGCGTGTGATTGCAATTTCGAAAAAGAAGTAGCTATCCAAGAATTATCTGTCCTAGCAAAACATTATTGGCAAAAAGACTCTTTAAATTTATATGCCGATATTTCAAAAAGTGCCCTGGCAATTCGGGACTTTTCTGGTATCAAACAAGAACGTTTATTTTTAGAATTTTGCGAGGTGAGTAAAAAGGTTTATAACGCCCTAGAAAAACCATATATCAAAGGTAAACGCCCATCCTTTACCAGTATGATCACCCAATTAGGCCTCTCCGGCACGAAATCGCTCCTTCATATTGGTCCGTTTAGCGCGTTATGGCAGTCCCTCGAGCAGTTTTTTCCAGACCCACGCTTACAACAATTATTTGGCAGATACTCGACCTACTGTGGTTCATCACCCTATTTAGCCCCTGCTACCCTGATGCTCATCGCCCACGTTGAAATGCTTGGCGTATGGTCAGTCAAAGAAGGTATGATTGCTATTCCCCAAACCATTGCTCGACTAGCTAAAAATCGCGGCGCAAAAATCATCACGAATCAAACGGTCCTACGCATTCAAACTCACCAAAATTGCGTGCAAGGGGTTGAACTTCAGAGTGGTGAATTGATTCCTGCTGATAGTATTATTTTTAATGGAGATGTCGCTGCCCTATCCACCGGCCTTCTGGGCGAGCAAACGCGTTTAGCAACTCCAGTATCGCCAACTGGACGATCACTGTCTGCGATGACTTGGTCTATGCAAATACCGAAAAACGCTTTTGAACTCAGTCGTCATAACGTCTTTTTTGATCAAAATTACGATCAAGAATTTACCGATATCTTTCAACAAAATCGCTTACCCACGCACCCAACTGTTTATATTTGCGCTCAAGATCGATTACATAGTAACCCAGATAGCCATTAACTGAGCTATCAACTCAGCAACTTACTGAACGATTATTAATTCTAGTTAACGCGCCAGCCAATGGCGATCAACCACCAAACGATAAGGAAATTGCCCAATGCGAACAACAAGTCTTTTCCCTCCTGGCTCAGAGTGGTCTAGAAATATATCCGACAACTGCCAATACCTTTCGCACTACGCCACAGATGTTTCACCAACTCTTTCCAGCAACCGGGGGAGCCCTGTATGGCATGGCAACCCACGGTTGGATGAGCTCCTTTGCACGCCCCAGTTCCAAATCAAGAATCCAAAATCTCTATCTCGCGGGGGGCAGCGTTCATCCAGGCCCGGGAGTCCCAATGGCAGCTCTATCCGGTCGATTGGCGGCCGCCACCCTCATGGAGCGCCACGCTTTGACCAAGTAGTCCCTCATGGTGGTTATTTGTGGTGGTACATCGATGCAATCAGTGATGATGGACTGCACGGTATTACGATCATCGCTTTTGTTGGTAGTGTTTTTTCGCCATACTATGCTTGGGCAAATCAAAAGAGTCCTGCCGATCCAAATCAATACTGCTGCCTGAATGTTGCCATCTATAGCCCAGGAAAAAAACGTTGGACAATGACTGAGCGAGGTGGCAAATGGATTTATCGTGATGATGAACGCTTTCAAATTGGTCCAAGCCAACTGCATTGGGATGGCCAAGCCTTGATCATAGATATACACGAGAGAGCTGTGCCCTTTTTTCAATCTGTACGGGGGCAGATCAAAGTGCACCCAGAGACACTCTTTAATTATTCCGTCCCGCTCGACGCTGGAAAAAAACATCGCTGGGGCCCTTTAGCGCCAACTGCGCGAGTCGAAGTACAGTTATCTAATCCAAATATACGATGGCATGGCCACGCCTATCTGGACTCCAATGAGGGTGATGAAGCGATTGATCAACCATTTTTAGAGTGGGACTGGGCTAGAGCCTTAATGCCTGATGGAAGTACAGTGGTGATTTATGACGTTCGAGAAAAAAGTGGCAAAAATTCGCTATTAGCACTTCGGTTTACTAAATCGGGGCAAGTTGAAGATGTCAGTTCAGGGCCTAGGTATGCTTTACCTATGAGCCTTTGGAGAATTCAACGCCACCTTCGCAGTGAGCAATCACCAGTCAAGGTCATACAAAATCTAGAAGATACGCCCTTTTATACTCGGTCTATTTTAGGCGCTACCTGGTTAGGTGAAAATATTGTAGCAATGCATGAGACTCTCAATATCCCACGATTTTCTTCGACGATTGTTCGCCTCATGCTACCTTGGAGAATGCCTAGAATTCCAAAATTTTTGTCCTAGATGATGCCTAGTTGAATCTAGGCAACTCAATTTATTTTTAAATCTCCAGCTTGTCAAGCAACCTGAACACCGTCATAAACCCCTTCTAGCCGATCTTCTAAATCATCGTTAGCTTGTTGCATTTGATTTTTCATGAGCTCAGTGGGTTGCCAGTAATTTCTTTGGGAAGCCTCCGACAAGCGATTGCCCATTCTTAAAGCGGCCGTGGGGTTTAACTTGGCTAAGCGCTCACGCATCTTGGGATCTAGTAAAAAGGTCTCTGTTAATTGCTTATAAACCCATGGCTGTACTTGACCAGTCGTTGCCGACCAACCCATCGTATTCGTAATATGCACCTCAATCTGGCGAACACCCTCATAACCATGCTCCAGCATTCCCTCATACCATTTTGGATTGAGCATTCGCGTTCTAGTCTCCAAAGAGACTTGCTCAGAAAGGCTACGAACGGCACCCTCACCCTTAGTCTGGTCGCCAATATACACTGGCACGTCCTGACCACCTTTGGCACGTTTAACGGCCCTTGTAATACCACCCAGAGTGTCAAAGTAATTATCAATCGTGGTCACCCCAAGCTCCATCGAATCGAGATTTTGATAGGTCAAATCAACATTGCTTAAAACACTTTTTAAAATTTGATTATTTTGTATTGGCTTGCCTGCTTTACCAAATGCAAAACCTTTTCTTCTGGTATAAGTCTCGGCTAATTCATCTTCCTCGTCCCACACACTACTTTCAATCATATTACTAACATTCGCGCCATAAGCCCCGTCTGCATTGCCATAAACGCGTAAAGCAGCTGTCTCTAGATCGCAACCGTGCTCCTCTTGATAAGCCAAAGCATGTTTACGAATAAAATTTTGCTCTAGTGGCTCATCTGCACTCGCAGCGAGGAAAGCAGCCTCCGCTAACAATTTAATTTGCAAAGGCATTAAGTCCCTAAAAATACCTGATAAAGTAATGACGACGTCAATTCTTGGTCGACCCAGTTCAGCTAGAGGAATTAAAGTCGCACCTGCGAGGCGACCGTAACTATCAAATCTTGGGAGAGCCCCCATTAAAGCCAAAGCTTGACCTATTTGCCCGCCCTCGGACTTCAAATTATCACTACCCCACAATACGATGGCAATCGACTCTGGTATCGAATTGCCATCTGCCATATATTTTTCAACAATTTTTTGCGCTTGCTTAGCACCATCCTGGACAGCAAACACACTGGGGATTCTGAACGGATCAAAGCCATGCAAATTCCTACCTGTTGGTAATACATCGGGATTTCGCATCACATCACCACCAGCAGCTGGGGCAATATAGTGCCCATCCAAAGCCTTTAAAATTCCTGCCACTTCGGTTTCTTGCAACATCAACTGATTAGACGCAATCATCTTGTCTAACAAAACAATTAATTGTTCCTGTTCAACATTTTCTAGGAGACTAGGATATTTGATCACAATCTGCTCACTAGACAAACCGCCTAACAAATCTTTTACAACGCCATCTTGAGGTGGCTGACCCAGCGATACCTCTAGCATGGCTTGTAATAAACCAGAGCGCTCAGACTCATTGGGAACCTGACCAACGACATGTAACCCATGGGGTATCAGGGTATATTCCAACTCCAGTAAGGCATTAAATAAATCAGCTACGTGCTTTTCTAAAGCATGAATATCTTGCGTCTCCCACAAGGGCTGCGCCGGACATAAATCAATTTGGGCAGCCTGGGCTTGCACTAATATTGTTAAATCTCGGCGCTGAATATCGGCAGCTGGGTCTAGGGCGCGCCAGCGCTCAATAGACGATTTTAAATCGGCTAAACCAGCATATAAACCAGCTT
This sequence comes from Betaproteobacteria bacterium, assembly GCA_009927445.1. Taxonomy (GTDB): domain Bacteria; phylum Pseudomonadota; class Gammaproteobacteria; order Burkholderiales; family Burkholderiaceae; genus Polynucleobacter. The sequence continues at coordinate 31,597 of RFMZ01000213.1, read as the reverse complement.
GCGTAACGGGCGGTGTTAAGTAGCTAATTAATGTTGCGCCAGCTCGACGCTTCGCAATTGCCCCCTCAGAGGGATTATTAGAGGCGTATAAATAAAAATTCGGCAAGGTGCTAATCATGCGATCAGGCCAACACCCACCACTCATGCCAGTTTGCTTTCCAGGCATAAACTCCAGTGCTCCATGTGTCCCAAAATGCAATACTGCACTCGCTTCAAAACCTTCTTTTAAGTATCGATAAAAGGCTGAAAATGCGTGCGTTGGTGCAAAACCTTTTTCGAATAATAGGCGCATTGGATCACCCTCATACCCAAAGGAGGGCTGAACCGCAATGAAGATATTGCCAAACTGCTTACCTAAAACAAAAATACCGTTACCATTTGATAATTGTTTACCTGGCGCTGGACCCCATTGCGCTTCGATTTCCTTGAGCCATCGCTCACGTTGGATATGCTCACTCGTGGGTATCAGTGTATGCACATTCGCATCAGCTCCATACTGTTTTGCGTTCCCGATTAAAATCTGTTCCCGCAACTCATCAACGGTCGAAGGGACATCTACCGTGTAGCCTTTCTGACGCATCTCTACTAAACATGATGAAGGGACTCAAAAACACTTAAATAGGCTGCACTGCCAATATTGCCGGCATTAGGCGGAAAATTAAAAATGACGATGGCAATTTTTCGGTTGGCGTTCTCTGATTTACGCAGGTCAACTAGCTTAGCCACTCGCGCCGCCAACATAGCGGTTCGCTCAATACAGGTGAACATATCCTGTGGATTGTGCTCCTCAGTAAAAGTACACCGTTGTTCGCATCCCTGACAGGTTGTTTTAGCAGCACCTGGGCGGCCGCCATAAACCATTGGCACAGTCGCGCCGTCTAGTTCCGGAATAGCAACCATGATGGTACTTTCAACCGGCATTAAGCCACGGTCTGAACCACCCCACTGCTCTAAGTTTTGAAACTCCACAGGGTGGGCTGCAATATATGGCACATTGAGTTTAGTTAAAATTTCTTCGGCAGCTTTGGCATCGTTATATGCTGGCCCACCTACTAGAGAAAAACCTGTCAAAGAAACTAGAGCATCTATAGTTACTTTGCCATTCTTCATAAAATAAGCGTCTATCGCAGGTCGTGAGTCTAAACCAGCTGCAAAGGCAGGAATGACTTGAAACCCCTGTGCCTCAAGGGCAACAATCACAGGGTCGTAATGTCCGCTATTACCCGAGATTAGGTAAGAACGTAATAGTAATAATCCAACTTTTCCACGCGATCTCATATCAGGAATGACAGTAGGTAAGCCACCCAAATCTGAGCTCAAGCGATTTTTCATGCGCGGGTGATATACCCCCAGATCAGGATACTGAACTGGTTCAATCACCTTGATATTCTTTTTAACGAAGGCTTTTGAATCATCTGCATAACGATGCATCAAATAATTCATCATATTAAAAAGATTATCTTCTGACCCACCAAGCCAATATTGCAGAGCCAAAAAGTAAGCCCGCACATCCTGTGCAGTACCAGGAATAAATTTCAACATTTTGGGGATGAAGTTCAGCATTTTCATCTGCGTAGCACCAGCAGTAGCTTTTTTATCTTTACCCGCTTTACCTCTTAATTTTTTCAAAAATGCCATCGGACCACTCGCTGGCTGACTCATGTCAAGCTTTCCCATGCGAGTTAGTTTGACAACTTCACCAGCGGACATTGCACAAACTATCGCATCACAATTTTCTCGGCGTTGCTTTAAATCCTCTAAAATCGGCAAATAATGGTCTTCTAAAAAAAGCATGGTGACGACAATTAAATCAGCCGTGGCAATGTCTTCTTTACAAGCCACCAATGATGTCTCTGAAGCACTGTACTCGCTGGCCGAATGCACTTTTAAATTAAACCCAGGAATATTTTTTTGCAGGCGAACTTGGGCTCGCGTGGCCGCACTATTTAAATGCGTATCCATCGTAAGCAAAACCAAATTAAAGCTCATAATAGGTTTTTTTTCTGAAGATTGCCCAACCATTCAAATATCTTTCGTATAGCAAATAATGAGTCAATTACAAGTGTAAACTAATCGTTACATAATGATACGACTATTGGTATTTACATATTAGTATTAACCCTAAATATCACTTACCCTATGCCATGAAACAAAATCAATTTACCTATGGTCTAATGATTCCACAACAAAAAAATCCAAATCACCCTAGTAGAGACAGAGACACATAGCACCCCTTTGGGGTTGTTCTTATAAAAAATTAAGTTACTAATTAAAAATGCCAATTAAAGAAGTTGCTATCCAGATAAAGACGCATCTCTCAGAGACTTTGGAACAACTCCAGGCGAAATTTTTTAAATCTCCTAGCTCTAATAAACTCGATAAACAAGATTGGCAGGAATGTCTACCAGATAATTCCGCTACACCATCTTCGCAAGGCATGCCAATTCATGCGGGTCCACAAGAACACATTAACTGGCTAGTTGGCACCATAGAGTCAAATATTATTCCTCGGTTGATAGCCTCACATCCGAATTCAGGGAGTCAGCAGCAAGCTAAACAGGCCTTATCCCAGTCCATCGAAAACCCTGAAAAAGTACAAGAACTCGTTGATTTAATCCTACAAGATGCAAGTCAAGCTGAACAGCGCATTACGGATTATTGTGCTGCAGGCATCCCCCTAGAAGAAATTTATTTACGGCTCATCTCGCCAAGCGCAAAAAGGCTCGGGGAAATGTGGGATGAAGATACGTGCTCTTTTGTTGACGTCACAATTGGCCTGTGGCGAATGAAGCAAATCATGCATGATCTGTCGCCCGTTTTCCAAGAGTATTCTCGGACTTCTCAATATAGCCCCAAAGCGATGCTAATTCCTATGACAGGATCCCAGCATACCCTAGGCCTATTTATGGTTTCAGAATTCTTTAGAAAAGCTGGCTGGAAAGTTTGGGGAGAGTTATCCGCACAACAACCAGAAGTAGTCACAAAAGCCGCCAATGAATGGTTTGATCTAATCGGCATCTCTGTCAGTATCCAAGAGCAATTTACGGAACTCAATAACTTCATTCAAACTCTAAAAAACGCATCAAAAAATCCCGAAGTCGGCATTATGGTTGGTGGACCACTATTTATTGCCCACCCTGAACTCATATCCCAAGTTCAAGCAGATATTATTGGTCTCAACGCCCAAGAAGCCATCGAAGCGGCTGAGCTTTTAATTATAAAAGTACAGGAAAAAAATCCTATTTCAACGAATCCATCTAATTAAGAACAGTCTTATACTCATCGCTTGATCTAACCTAAAAACTGTCCCTGCTTAGAGAGAATCATTCACCGCCAAAGCTTACTGCTGCATATGCCCTTGCATCCGATGTAACTCAGCTTTTTCTAAAATATGAATAATGCAAATCATGCGCTGCTCAAAACTGCTCGTATATGTTTTATGAGCGATCTCTTTCGGTGACGCGTCCACTAAATATTGGATAGCCCGGATAGGAACCAAGTCGCGATCGTCCCCTTCGAGTAATAAAAGCACCTAAAGAACGAATCATTAGTATTTTTTTTCGCATTCCAGACACAACCGCGCGACGTGATACCGAATCTAAATGATGTCGCTCGATTTCTCGCCCAATCTGCGCATAGACAAGTCGTGCGGCAAAAATTGCAGCGCGACAATCACGAGGTAATTGGGCAATACCGATTTGTGACCGCGCATATAGCTCATCAGCATTTTTTAATAAACGGTTAACAACCCGCGCAATTGCAGGCGTAAAACTGGGCTTTAGAAGCCATGCATCAGGATCAACGCCCTCTTCTTTTAACCACGTCCTTGGTAAATATAAACGGCCATTTCGGGCATCGTCTCCAACATCTCTGGCAATATTAGTTAACTGCATAGCTAAACCCAACTCACAAGCCCGCGCTAAAGCCCTTTCATTCTTCACACCCATAATCAGGCACATCATGGCCCCAACCGAGCCAGCGACGCGCGCTGCATAGTCATACAAAGCTTCAATCGATTCGTATTGACGGCCTTGCTTATCCCATTTAAAACCCTCTAATAAGGCTTCTAATAATGCTTTTGGAATGCTATATTGTAAAACCACTTCGGATAATGCACGATCAGCTGGAACTGCCATTGGGGTGCCAGCATAAATTAAATCTAAACGCTTTTGTAATTGCAAAATAATGTGTTCGTCGTCTTGACCATCATCAATAATGTCATCCATTAAGCGACAAAATGCATATAAAGCAATTGCTGGATAGCGCACCCGCTTGGGTAATACACGTGAGGCAGAGAAAAATGATTTCGAACCCCCACGCATTAACTCTTCACATTGGTTCACGTCTGCCTCTGAAGATCCTGATGTACCAGAAATCAATTGCTGACGGCCCCCAAAAAAACCCGAGTCAAACCACTGTTTAATTAACATAATTATTTTTCCGAATCACATGAGGAATGACGCTGTCTAAAGCCTTCGCCGAGGATAAAACTCCAGGAATACCAGCGCCAGGGTGCGTACTGGCCCCCACCATATAAAGACCTTGAACGTCTTCACTCATATTGTGCGGCCTAAACCATGCACTCTGTAAAAGTAAAGGCTCTAAACCAAAAGCCGCACCCTTGACCGATAACAAACGATCTTTAAAATCCTGCGGCGTCATGCAAAACGACTCCGTCAAATGCTCACCCAGTCCCGGTAAGACTGTTTTTTCTAAATAATGCTGAATTTTCAACCGATAAGACTCCGTCTGCGCGGCCCAGTCTGTGCCACTATCTAAATGCGGCACAGGCGATAAGACGTAAAAAGTGTCACAACCGGGTGGTGCCAAAGACGGGTCTGTAGCAGTTGGGCGATGTAAATATAAACTAAAATCCTCAGCCAAAATATGGCGTTTAAAGATATCTGTTAATAATCCTTGGTAACGATCGCCAAGTAACATCATGTGATGGGGTACATCAGAATATAGTCGATTCGTACCAAAATACCAAACAAATAAACTCATGGAATAGCTACCGTGATCAATTTTACGGTTTGTCCAGTGCTGGCGGTGTTTTGGTTCTATCAAATTTTTATAAGTCCATGCTGAGTCAGCATTGGATACAACTTTATCGGCAAATAAAATCTGCCCATTTTGAAGCGTTACTCCTGTTACTTGATTGTTCTCAATATTAATTTTACTGACTGTGCTGTCATAGCGAATTTGGACATCAAGCCCCTGCAAAAGCTTCACTAAGCCAAGAATTAGCTGACCTGTACCACCCATCACAGAATGGACGCCCCACTTACGCTCTAAGGAATTAATCAGGGCATATACCGCGGTTACAGAAAAAGGATTTCCACCAATCAACAAAGGGTGAAAACTCATCACCTGTCGTAATTGCGGATTTTTAATATGCCGCGCAACTAATTGATAAATACTCTCCCAGGCTCGCATTTTGATCATGCTCGGCACAGCTTTTAATAAATCCCAAAAAGTCGTAAAAGCAACCGTACTTAAGTCTTGGAATCCTAAGCGATAGCATTTTTCTGATTCTTGTAAAAATCGCTCATAGCCAGGTAAGTCCTCTGGAGAAAATTTAGCAACTTCGCGACGCATTTTTTCTGGATCACCGGTGTAATTAAAAATTCGACCGTCATTAAATCGCACCTGATAGAAAGGATCCATTAAACGTAAGTCAATATCATCTGCCATCGATCTACCACACAACTGCCATAACTCTTCTAACAAAAATGGCGCCGTAATAATCGTCGGTCCAGCATCAAAAGTGTAACCGTTGCGGTGATGAACATATGCTCGTCCACCAGGGGCGTCTAATTTTTCGAGGACAGTCACTTCATAGCCCTTTACCGCTAACCGAATAGCCGCCGCTAGGCCACCAAACCCTGTGCCGATGACAATTACCCGAGACCCTTGAGGTAAGGCATCTTCTGCCTCCACTAGGTACGGGATTTTAAATCGGTCAACTTGTGTGTCCATAATTACCCAAGATTCAAAAAAGTAGCGTCCTAAGACGCTACAATGCAGCGCTACAACACCAATTCATTCATTTCATTGCTACTGTTTTTGCATTAACCTCAGCAGCAGGCTTCGTTAAGTAAGGATGATCAGACAGCATGCTCTTACCGTAAAGCGGTTTATTAACACCTTGATGACATGTCGCACAATTCGCCTTCGCTACATCGCCAGTCTCTCCTAGACGATGCTTCGGAAAAGTGCTAGTTAGCGGCACCATGAACGTATTATTGACATCTTTGACCATCTGAATAGCGTGCCAAGACTGAGCCCGCTGTGGCGTACTATGCGTCCAATCCGAAAACGCTTGGGTGTTGTGACAGTACGTACAATTCACACCGAGTGACTGAGAAAAATGCATCATGATGCCGTAGACCTCTTCAGTCGCCAGAATCGAATGCTTATTACCATTGGGTAAACCATCTTTACCTTGTATGCGTGCTGGATTACTAGCAAGCAAAAACTTGGAATAGGTTTCATTCGGTAATGAGCTATAAGCAGCACTCGGAGATGCGCTATTTTGCCCATTTAAATTACCCAACATATTCCCACCTTTCTGAGGCGGAGATTTAAACCAAACATTTTGCGGAATATTATTACCACGATGACAGGTATAGCAAGTTACGCCAGTTTCTTGGACATGAGACTTCCAATTCGCATTGATGTTTTGAGTCATTTCAATCATGCGCCTTGAAACGACTTTAGTGTACATACTATCGTCGGCTAAATTATTCAGATTATGGCAGTATGCACAGCCCTCTTTGGGTGCTACCCAACTAGTCATCGTCACCATAAAGGTACTAAACTGCGCCGTACTTAAGTCTCCTAATACCTGGACATTTTTATATGCTTTACTAGCCTTTTCTCCCTCACCAGAAATTGCCCCAGAAGAAGGCGGAATCGTATTTAATTTAACTTTCTCAGCCACTATCCGAGGATTTTGAACATCGACCATCGCTGTGCCCCGAAAGCCGTTTTGCTTGGCATCGATTGGTGGACGCTCACAAGCCGTCAGAAAAAGTAGTGCGCTAATCGCAAGGAGCGCAGAAAAGATATTTTTTTTCATTATTTAGCTCCTTGTAATGGTGCAGAAAAAGCTGGGGTTGCAATAGATGGATCAATCACGTTCGTAACTGGATAGGCCGGTACCATGCCATGATGCATCGCCCATAAATACCAGTTGTCAACAACTGTGCCGGTTAAGAGAATACCAATCCCTCCTGATACGGGTGTCAACACTGCAAACCACCAAGCCCAACGGTGAATCGATTCCATAGTGGCGTTAAACCCCATCGTCCAACGCCAAAACAAAGCTGCTCGTTCAGACGCCGTACCACGATCAACAATTTGCTCAATTTCACGCTCACCACCATACCGACTAACCGCTAAAATCGTAGCGCCGTGCATCGCAAAGAGCAAAACAGAACCGTACAAAAAGAAAATCGATAACATGTGAAACGGGTTATAAAATAAGTTTCCGTAACGAATGGACAATGCTGCTGTCCAGTCTAAGTGAGAAAAAATTCCAAAAGGTACTGCTTCGCTCCAACTTCCCATTAAAACGGGGCGAAATAATCCAAGTACTAAAAATAACCAAATAGCGGATGCAAAGGCCCAAGAAACATGCGTCCCCATTCCCAAAGCTAAAGCGCGGCGGTAGGTTCTAAACCACCATAACAAGATTGCAATCGTACTAAATAATCCGGCTATATTCCACCAACCACCCTCATTGAGTGGCGCCAAACCTAAACCATACTTCGGCGCAGGAGCATCTAGCGATAACCAAAATAATTGGCGGATAAACTGAATGGGATTCCAGTCAACTTGCGCTAGCATATTCATACCAATAATAAAAAATGCCGCCATCCCAAACGCTAAGGAGGCAACACCTAAACGCCCCAAATAAATGGGGCCAAGTTGCGCATTACCAATCCTACCTAACAGCCCAGAAAAACTGACGCCTTGGGTACGCTCTCTTTGGTCATAGCTATTAATTGGTACGCCACGGCTAATTGGCCCGGTGACCTGTGTTTGGGTGAATAGATTTTGATAATCCATTTTTATCTCCAAAATAATCGTTTAGTGCCAAATCGGCATATTTAACCACCATGTCCACCACTCTGGCCAACCTCGTGTCCAAAATGGTCCGCTGATAATAATACAAACAGCACTCCAAAAAACTGCCGCTAAAGCTAGAAATAAACCTAAACGATGAATTCCAAGAGTCCCTACTGAATAGCCAATGATGTCTCTAAAAAACGTATCTTCGTGTTCTGGTGTTTTGATTGCCCCGTTCGAAGGATTCGTCGAAGATAAAACGAGTGCCCCGTGTAAAGCCAGTGCTAGAGTTGTTGTGAAAAACAAAGTCACAGCAATCATGTGCGCAGGGTTGTAATGAAAATGCAAATATTGATACCCCGTATTGGAGACCCAATCTAAATGGCTCATAATCCCGTAAGGAAATCCATGACCCCAAGCACCCATCAGTACCGGTCTAATTACCTCTAAAGAAAAGTACGCAAAAACTGCCATACTATATGCTACTGGGACATGTAACCCCATACCGAGTTTGCGACAGATCTCAACTTCCCTTAAGGCCCATGATACAAATGCTCCAAGTGCACAAATCGTGATAATTTGCCAAAGCCCACCCTCCATCATCGGTGCAAAACCCAGTCCATACTTCAAGTCAGGTGGAGCAATATTGATTTGCCAAATATTAAATACTCCTTGATGAGCCGCACCCCATAAAATCATAGCGGTTCCCAAGAAAGAAAAAAATACGGTAGTTACACCAAAAAATCCCACATAAAAGGGACCAACCCAAAAATCAAACAAGTCCCCGCCAACCAAGGTTCCACCGCGGACGCGGTACTTTCTTTCAAAATTGAGCATTGCCATGATTGCTCCCCCTTTTTTTAAGTTTTTACTAAAATAAAATTCGTGCTTGGAAGAGGTTTTAAAAACCTCTTCCAAGGCTTTTTACTGATTACTTCTGTGCAGTGCGAGACTGCATATATTGCGCTTGACTCATACCGTCTAACCATTTGTATTGAGTAGTACTCAATAAAATCAAATGGATCATGGCTGCAAGAGCAAAGAGAAAAACGCCTTGAGCTACCATCGCTCGTAGCGGATCGTATAACTTCCAAATTCTCCACATAATGATTCTCCTAATTTAAGTAAGACATAAAGCTATAAACACCTGCTCGAACTGAGTCGAGAAACGGCTTATCTCCCTCAGCACCAGGAAGCCAAAGCCTCCATTGCACAGGTAGTACTAGCGCAAACAGGGTTATGAAGAAGCAAATCACAAAACTCAATAAAAAAACTATTTTGAATGATATGGAATCATCCGCCATAAACTTTGCCATTGACTCTGTTTTGACTCCCATATATTTCCCCTTTCCTTTATTAACTAAATATTACGAAAACCAAGGACGCCATGCCCATACCAAGATATGTGCAATAACTGCTATTGCAACAAACCCAACAAGCCCTTGCACATAAAATGCATGAAACTCTTGGGCTTCAGCATCGTTCAAACCAGAAATAGATCTGTTTTCACTCATGTTGATTACTCCCTAAAATAACGTTACAACTTGTCCTACACTCACCCCGTGTAGCGTGGGGATATAACGATAAAACGCTATATTCTTTGTGCGCTGTATGAATCAATTGATTCATGCGCTAATCCCTGCACCTGCTGATGCTTTAATCTTCTGAATTAACTCTTCAGTAACCCGCGTTAAGCCTGCTAATCTAGCCTCACGCTCTGCTCTATCTCGCAAACGTTTAGCAACCGATATTTGCGTCAATACCGGCTCGTTTTCTACTAAATGATTTAAAAGTTCCTGCGCAGAAAAGTCCCATGGCAAACTCTGCAGTTGCCCAACTTTTGCTAGAGTCGATTCAACCTTATCAAGCTCTGTACCAAGAGGAATAATATGAAACAAAGCATCAAATAAGGCATTACAAAATTCTTGAATAATATAAGTAGCGCCCGCATAGCCCATGAACGGCGTTCCAGTATGTCGTCGAATAATTGCTCCAGGAAATGACGACGGAATATATGCGCAGCGCCCACCAACTTCGCTAGCGTACATTCTTTCGTTATAACTTCCATATAAAACTAAAGGAGTCTTGGTCTGCACTAATTCACGAATCTTCGCGTTATCCGTTTTTTCTCCAGGCTTTCTCGACTCTGCAAAGTGACATGGCAAACCCATTTCATCTTCTAAAAAACTACGAATGCCACGCGTATATGTCTCATTGGCAACCACACCAAAACTCGCTGTTCCAAAAAAATCTTGCGTCACTGAACGCCACAAATCCCAAATAGGTTTGATTGTTGTATTTTTTTCGCGGGTAATAAATGGCTCTGGATCTATCTCTAAAAGCTCACCGAGTTTTCTTAAAAACTTGGTCGTACTATGCATCCCAATCGGTGCTTGTAAATAAGGCCTCTCTAAGTTTTCACAGAGCAAGCGACCAAACTCCCGATACATACAAATATTGACGTCAGCCTCAACTAAGCGTGAGACATCTGCCAAGTGGCTCCCCAGCGGAAATACCATGTTGATTTCTGCACCAAGACCTTGTACCAAACGCTTGATCTCTGCTAAATCACTATACATATTAAAAGTACCATACGCTGGGCCAATAATATTCACCCGTGGCTTTTCACCTGGCTTGCGGACTGGCCGCTCAGGTATATGCTTCATGCCATATTCAGTCCACAACCAATACATTGCCCGGTTAGCACTTTGCCATTGATCTTCATCAATAGTCCTTGGCAAAAATCTCGCAATATTCATTCCCTCAGGAGTGACTCCACCACCAATCATTTCGGCAATCGAACCCGTCACAACCACCGAGGGCAACTCTGGATCTAAAGTCTTATGAGCACGCTTCATTGACTCTTCAGTACCTTCACGCCCCAGCTGCTCTTCCGCAAGACCAGTCACCACAATCGGTAATTCATGTGGCGGTAAGGCATCGGTATAGTGCAGAACTGAAGTAACTGGTAGGTTTTCACAACCAACCGGGCCGTCAATGACCACCTGTAAACCCTTAATTGCGGTAAATACATACACAGCGCCCCAATAGCCGCCTGCTCGGTCATGGTCAATGACAAACATCAGCCAATCTCCTCTGCTTTGCGCTTTTTGAGAGCCTTATCTAAGCGACGTTTAACGTCGGCTTTAAAGTCAGGCCGATCCTGCGGAATCTCATCCCAAACGCCACTAGCGTATCCACTGCCAACACCTTCAAAGAAATCGCGCATGGTAGAAAAACGCTCTTGATTTGCAATCGCGCCATTAATCACTTGAGCTAAAGAGCCAGCGCCAGCAGCTCCCATGAGCGGCCTAGCAGAAATTAAATTGGTAAAATAGAGGGCTGGAATTGCAAGCTGTTTAGCTTTTTGCACAACCGGTGTCGTACCAATTGCTAAATCCGGCTTGAACTCAGCTACAGCCGCTAAGTCTTGCTCGAGGGAAGCCCGGTACTGGACGTGTACGCCCTTTGACTCTAACCACTCGCGATCAGGTTGGCTCCAAATGGTTTTCGGACAAGCCGTTCCCACATAGTGAACCTGCGCGCCACTTTCAATCAATAAACGCGCTACTAATAACTCCGAACCCTCATAACCGCTAAGCGTCACTCGACCCTTAATCGGCTTAGCAGCCAAGGCACTTCGTATCATTGGTAAAAACTTATTTTGCGCCGCTGCAATTAAATCAGCATTGATATTGCATGCAGCGCCAATCTGTGCCAGCCAAGCCGCTGTTCCCTCGTATCCAATTGGCGCAGAACCAATCACCTGGCGTCCAGCGGCTTCGAACTCTCGAATACTCGCTGTATAAAAAGGATGTATGGCTGCTACCGCAGCACAGTCTAGTGCTTGATACAATTCGCGCCATTCACGGGTGGGAACTACTGGCCCGGCTGCTAGCCCCATGGGTTCAAGGAGCATCCCGATGCCAACCGGATCAACTGGAAACATCTCACCTAAAAGGGTAATGGTTGGCTTATCGGACACACCTTGACGAGGCGCTGTTACAGGCCCAGCCGAGGCTTCACTTCTAGCATACTTGAGCATTGCCCCAGCCAAAACATCTTTTGCCTCAGCGTGTGTTGGCACACCAAATCCAGGCACGTCAATCCCAATAATTCTGACGCCATTAATTTCTTTTGGTAATAACTGCAGGGGTACGCCACTCGCTGTTGGTACACATAAATTAATAATGACAATGGCATCGTATTTTTCTGGATTCGCTTCTTGATGAACGGCTTCACGAATATCTTCAAATAATTTACCAGTGACTAATGACTCTGAATTAAAAGGAACATAACCAACGCTACGCCTAGCGCCATAAAAATGCGATGTAAATGTAAGCCCATAGACGCAACAAGCTGATCCTGACAAAATGGTCGATGTGCGACGCATTCTTAAGCCAACACGCAGGGAGCCAAATGCTGGACACATACTTTGCGGTTGATCGTGCGGCCCCTTAGGGTAATCTAAGGCATATTGATGCAGGACTTCCGATTTGTTAGCCGCCTTCGCCGCCGCAATCATGGTCTGCGCACCGCCATGACATCCAAGTCCATCACCAGCAACTTCGTGTGGTTGATTGACAATTGGAATTATTTGGTGAGTCATTACTTCATACCTTGTCGTAAACTACTTCTAAAGACTCTCTAATAACCTCGTCTTTACCAACCATGTCGAATAAAGTAGCTGGTTCAAGCACAACATGACGCCCAACTTGATCTCCTGAAAATAATCCTAATAGTTCGTCCTGCGTTAAAGGCTTAGGTCGAACTGGTGGAGCCAGAGCAACATTACTTGCTAACTCTTCAAATAAACTTGCCCACTCAGTACCGGGCCTGCCGATAATTTCGTAATTAGCGCTCTTGCGACGAATATCATCATTGGCAGGTATCGCTGCTAGAGTCGGAATTCCTGCCCTCTGTGCAAACGCAGCAGCTTCCCCAGTGCCGTCATCCTTATTAATTACCATACCTGCAACACCGACATTGCCACCCAGTTTTCTAAAATACTCAACTGCCGAACAAACGTTATTAGCAACATACAAAGATTGCAAATCATTACTCGCCACGACGATGACTTTTTGGCACATATCCCTAGCAATCGGTAAGCCAAACCCACCGCAAACTACGTCCCCTAAAAAATCTAACAACACATAATCAAATCCCCAATCATGAAAACCTAACTTTTCAAGGGTTTCAAAACCATGAATAATTCCGCGTCCTCCACAACCACGTCCAACCTCTGGACCACCTAATTCCATCGCAAAGACACCATCCCTCTTAAAGCAAACATCGCCAATCTCAACCGACTCACCAGCGAGTTTTTTCTTTGAAGAAGTCTCAATAATCGTTGGGCATGCTTTACCTCCAAAAAGTAACGAGGTAGTATCGCTTTTGGGATCACAGCCAATCAGTAAAACTTTTTTACCTTGCTGCGCCATCATGTAAGAAAGATTTGCCAGGGTAAAACTTTTACCAATGCCGCCCTTGCCGTAAATCGCGATAATTTGCGTCTCTTTGGTTACTGGCGCAGTCGAAACCGGAGCTGGCTCAATAGCTGCTTCCTTTTTTAAGTGCATAAATTGCACTGTAGCTTGTGCTGGTATAGGACTATTCATTTCCGTTTTTCCAATTGAGAACCATTTTTAAACATTGCGTATCGGTAAAGGCAGTTTGATAGGCCTCTTGAGCATTACTTGGGTTACCGTGGTGGGTAATTAATCCACTCAAATTCAATTGCTGATTAGCAATTAATTCTTGAACTGCCACTAAATCACTAGGCTGCCACTGGGCGGCAATGCGCATTCTCATTTCTTTCATAAACGCCGGCGCAAACATAAACGAGATGGACTCTTCATAAAATCCAGCTAAGACGATCTCACCTTGAAAGTTCATGCGACCAATTAAGGTATTAATTAATTGCGCATCGCCACTCGCGTCACAAATAATTTTGTACTGCTTACAGTCATCTTTTTCTGGCTGGGTAACGTGATACCCTATGGCGCCTGCCATGCGTTCTGGGTTCGTCTCCCAAACCGTTACTTGCTGGCCCTTTAAAGCCGCAATACGCGCTAGTAACCGACCGACAACACCGTGGCCAATGATTAAATCTGGTTGTTTTTCTACATCCCCACCAGTAACGTGATAAGCCGTTGCCGCCAATGCCAGTAAAACACCCTCTTCGCCTAAACTCTCATCGAGTTGCGTGACCCTCGATTCTGGTAAAACAACATGTGAAGCTGAGCCCCCAAATAAACCACGTACATCACCAAAACATTTTGCGCCAGGCACAAAGACCCGCGCACCCAGTTCTAAATGTGTTTTTTTGCCTGCTTGTATAACTCGTCCAACTGATTCATATCCCGGCACAAGCGGATAACCCATACCTGGAAAATTTGGCATCCGGCCAGACCATAATAATTTTTCTGTCCCAGTACTAATCCCACTCCACTCCATTTCAACGGCCACGTCTGTATCTCCGAGTTCATCAATCCTGACTTGCTCAAGGGCAATCACTTTAGGTTCTTTGATAATCACAGCAGAAGATTGCACTGAATTGCCTTTTTTATTGTTAATTTTATGTTACTACAGTTATGTAAACTAATTTATACACTTATTATAAATTGCGCATCGGGTTTAATACTTAGGTATTTACCCTAATACGCATCTTTTTTTATCCCAATCCTAAGCCTGTGCCAAAATAATCTGCGCATTCACCACCATCTTATTTTTTAACTTTCGACATGCCACAAACCCCGCCTGATACAGCAAATCTGAAATCTCTTGCGCCGATCTAGGTCGCCCCCTACCCATCGCTAACAAATAAAAACCAAAGTAAGCTTGACCCATGGCCGGTATTTCGGGAGTGTCGGCCATCGGCTCGGCAATCAGTAATTTGCCGCCAACCGGCAAAGTTTGATGAATACCCTTTAATAATTGCAAAACACGCTGGTCGTCATGATCGAAAATGACCCGTATTAGGGTCACAATATCTGCCCCGGTGGGTAATTGATCTTCAAAAAAATTGCCCCCAAAAAAGGCCAATTGCTGTTGTTGTCGTAAGTTCGATTTAGCTAATTCGACCACGCCTGGTAAGTCAAATAATTGAAACTGTAAATGACTTGCCTGCTGTCCCAGTAGTTGAATAAAGGTCCCTTGACCACCACCGATATCGAGTAAACAAGTGTGGCCTGAAAAGTCGTATGCCTGCATCACTTCATCCGCAACTAACGGTAATGAAGCAGACATTAATTGAGAATAATCAGCAACCCGTTCAGCCCGATCTAACTCTTTTAACTCGTCATTTTTTTCAGTAATGTAAGGCCAGTAACTCTCTAAAGATGCCTTCATTCCACCGCGTAGTAAAGTTAAAGGGTCCTGTAAATCTTGATAGAGTGAACTATGATGTTCAATCATGGCACATAGGGCTTTATTACCAACAAGTGGCGAGCCTAGCGAGCCTAAACCAAAACGGTCATGTGCTCGACACTCCAATAAGTTTAAAGAGACAGCGCCTAAAATTAAACGCTCTAAACCCTTTTTAGGTAAATCGATAATCAGTTGCAGCTCAGCCAATGTTTTTGGACCATCCGCCAACTTGTCAAATAAATCAACGCGCACGCAAGCTAATAAAATTTGCGTATACACAAAACCTGCCATTAAATCGAAAACAGCATGCGCGCGGTACATAGATACTTTATTAATAATCGGTAAGGATGCTGCTAGGCGCTGAAAATTTCGGGTTGCAATGATTCGATCACGCCAAATTAATAACCGGTCCCACCAGTTATATTTAGTGTCTTCTAGAGCATTTAGCTGCAGTAATGCCTTGGCCATTTAGATCGCTACGCGCTTGATATTTTTAGATGAACTCGGCAATGCAGATTGCGTAAAGGATTGAAGCTGTAAATTTTCTCGTTCAAAAAGCGCATTCGGTACTAGCCTCTCCGATTCATAAGCGACAAGCTTTTTGAGCATTGCCTCACCCGCGCAATGCGGTATCGCCTCAATGGCCCTACAAACCAGCCCATCAAAATACTCCACCGCTCCGCTCAAACCTAATTCTCGGGTAGCACTTGGCCGATCCAAAGCCACATCTTTGCCAACGGGCTTTCCAAGTGAAGCCATGTCTCCTAAAACATCACGAATATCGTCCGCAACCTGATAGGCTTCCCCTAAACAGTCTCCTAACTTCTCCCAAACTTGCGGATTAGCGCCTGCTGCAACAGCCCCTGCAGAAGTCGCAGCAGTAAATAAGGCGCCTGTCTTTGCCTGTTGATACACCTGTAAAGAAACTTTTGATTCACATTCCCAAGCTTGTCCGGCAATAATCCCGTGTGGCGACCCAACCCCTTGCATGACTACACTCAAAACTGGCGCTAAGCGATTTAAAGATTGTCCCGCTTGATTTACTAGACTCTGAAAAGCCATCACGATCAATGCATCACCCGTTAAAACCGCAATCCGCTCACCAAAAGCTTTATGTACCGAGGCAATGCCGCGCCTTAATTCAGCATTATCAAAACAAGGCAAATCATCGTGCACTAAGGAGCCACAATGGAGTAATTCCAACGCTACTGCTGCTCCCATCGCTAAGCGGGGATCATCATTCCCACAAGCACTAGCAACCGCTAAACACAACTGCGGCCTTATCCTTGCACCCCCTGGAAATACCGCATGGCGAATGGCTTGATTTAATAATGGTGGTCCACCGCGGCTTTCAAAAGATTTTAAAGTCGACTCTAAGGCCTGCTCAATGTGTTGTGTAACTAGCTGTGGCTTGGACATAAAATCCTCCTCCATGAGAAGATTGTGTAAATATTGTTTACCAAAATATATGTAAACAAATATAGACACATTTATTTCGCATGTCAATCAAGATTGCCAGTCACAAGTCAAATCTAAGGGTAAATCACTAGTCTGTTATCTTGACTTATCCCTGCCAAATCCACCCGAATAGCCAAAAACGATAATCTAAGGCTTATCCGCAGACTGATCCAAGGACTTCTCTTCTAAAAGCCTTTTAGTTTGGCTTTTCTTCACATCTCGTAATTGCCACCAGGCAAAAAGAAGCACTCCTCCAAAAACCAAGACACATTCGATTAAGATGATGGGTAAATAATGATTCATGTCGACCATTTAAATTTCAATCTTTCTATCTATGCCAAATTCTGCAAATTCTGATCTGTCACGCCTACCAGACCCCTGGCCAAATAAACACCTCAGTAGAACCCTCTGTATCAACAATCTAGATTGGCATTATCAAATTAGCACGCACCCTAGTCCAGTGGCAAGATCTATTTTACTTATTCATGGTACCGGGTCGTCATGCCACTCCTGGGAAAACATTCTACCTATCTTGGCACAAAACTATTCAGTGATGGCAGTCGATCTTCCCGGCCACGGCTACACCACCGGCGCCCTGAAAGAACAGCTCCATATCCAAGAAATTGCTAAAGAACTCCAAGCACTTCTCCTTAAACTGCACTTGCACACACCCAATGTGATCATCGGACATTCTGCCGGAACAAACTGCGCCCTCGCCCTCGCCCTCCTCGACCAAATCAATCAGCCAGAGTTAATGATTGGGCTAAACCCATCATTAATAAGCCCTCCAAGCCTTTATAACTTTTTTATCGGACCTTTAATTAACCCAATTTTTACGTCCACAATGATGGCCCACTTCCTGGCTAATAGTATTCCAATCACCGGCATGATTGATAAATTACTTAACTCAACCAACTCCGACCTAACAGCTTCTCAACGCCTGCAATACAAAACACTCTTCAAACAAACCAATCATATCCACGGCTCTATGAATTTTATGGCCGCTTCTAACATCCCAGAATTACTGAGCGCAAGTACTAATTTAAAGGGGTTAATGACCTTTCTCGTGGCAGAAAATGATCCATGGGTGCCACAAACGAGCTTACAACCAATTATCCAAAATTATTTCCCAAAGGCGACTGTAATCGTTAAACCAGGTGGCCATCTTTTCCATGAGGCTAACCCCAAGGAAACACTTCAAATCATCCAATCAGCAATTCAACAACTCCCTAGCAAACCTGTCAAAGAATATGCTTAGATCTCACCAGATTTCTTGCCATCGAGGTAAAAATGTCCTCTGGGAAAGTCTAGATCTCGAAGTAGGCCCTGGCGAGCTTTTATTTATCAAAGGGGCAAATGGCCAAGGAAAGTCATCTCTACTTCGGATCCTAGCCGGCCTTGCAACTCCCAATAGCGGTTCAGTAACTTGGGATCATGTACTTATCCAAAAAATAACTGATACCTATCATCCGAACCTACTTTATCTGGGTCATACAATTGCTCTGCAGTCTGAGATGAGTGCCATCGCAAATTTACAATTTCTCCTGCGAATACATGGTCACAATATTCCACAACAAGCTATTCATAACAAACTATTAGAGTGGGGGCTTTCTCATAAAACAATTCAACTCCCAACTCGCCTCCTGTCCCAAGGACAAAAACAACGCGTAGCCCTCACGCAGTTATCTCTCAGCCAAAGTTCATTGTGGATCTTAGATGAGCCCTTTAATGGCCTAGATCAAATAGGGACTGAACACCTTTATCAAACCATGCTGCACCATCTGCAAAATAAAGGCTTCTTAATTCTAACAAGTCACTTACATCAAAATTTTCAACATGTACTTGCAAATGATCCAGCGTTACAAGAAAAAATAATCACCCTATGACCGGCCAACTGAGCACCATTGAAGTAATGCAAACTGTCTTTCTGCGCGATCTTCATTTAGCGATCAAACAAAAAACCGATACCCTGGGTGCGGTCTTTTTCTTTGCCTTAGTGGCAAGCCTTTTTCCACTGGCTATCGGCTCTGAATTACTACTCCTCAAACAAATTGCCCCCGGAATCATCTGGGTCAGCGCCCTTCTAGCAAGTATGCTGTCTATGAACCGCCTCTATACGAATGATTTTAATGATGGCACTCTAGAACAACTCACTCTCAGTGCCTGTCCCTTAGAATTCATCGTCCTAGCTAAAATACTCGCGCACTGGACTACAACTGGCTTCGTTCTTCTGCTCCTCTCACCTATTCTGGCTATTCAATTTGATCTCTCACCATTAGCCATTAGCACCCTCATGCTCACTCTTCTCATCGGCACCCCAGTTTTAAGTTTTTTAGGTTCGATTGGCGCCGCTCTATCACTTGGGCTCCAAAGTGCCGGTGCCCTGATTTCTCTCATGATCCTCCCACTGCTTATTCCCATTCTCATTTTAGGAACTCTAGCCGTTGATGCAGCCTCCACAAATATGCCTTTTTCTGTATACTTGTACCTGCTTTTGGCTTTGAGTGTTTTAGCGAGTTTTTTTGGCCCCCTAGCCAGCGCCTTTGCTTTACGAATTGCACAAGAATAAGTGCCGAGAAATAATTGTATGGAATACAAAAATCCCACGAATCCGCCAATTGCTCAACCAATCAATTGGTTTGCCTTCGCCTCTCCAAGCCGCTTTTACCAGCTAAGTCAAAAAATCATTCTCCTTTGCTGGATTCTTTTCCTTATTACAGCAACTGCTGGCCTCATCCTAGGATTACTCTTCGCCCCCACAGACGCAGTTCAGGGAGATTCCTACCGAATCATCTATATTCATGTCCCCGCTGCTTGGATGTCGATGATTCTTTACTTGGCCATGGCTTTTTGGGCTTCAATCGGACTCATCTTTAATGCTCGTCTAGCCTACCGCTTCGCTATTTCGATTGCGCCTACCGGTGCCTTAATGACCTTCATCGCCCTTTGGACTGGCGCCCTTTGGGGTAAGCCGACATGGGGAACCTGGTGGGTCTGGGATGCAAGGCTAACCTCAGAACTCATCTTGCTTTTTTTGTATATAGGCTACCTAAGTCTCTATTATTCAATCCATGATGAGCGTAAAGCTGCAAAAGCTTCGTCTTTGCTTGCCATAGTTGGCGCTGTCAATGTACCAATTATTTATTTCTCAGTAAAATGGTGGAATACTTTGCATCAGGGTGCAACCATTACCGTCAGCAAAGCCCCTTCCATTGAACAAACTATGTTAATTGCCCTCTTATTAATGACTGCAGCTTTTTGGCTGTACGCCTTTGCAGTTATCTTTACCCGCGTTAACCAACGCTCGCTGATCGATGAGTCACATACCGATTGGGTTCAACAAATACTCCGTGGACGAGGTCAAGCATGATCTGGTCTTCATTTCATGAATTTATTCTGATGCATGGTTATGGTGGCTATGTCTGGGGATCCTTTGGACTGACAGCTTTGCTAATGGTCCTTGAATTTCGCCAGTTACGAAAAATCAATCAATCCATCTTCTCGGAAAATCTCCCCTCATGAAACCGCGCACGCGACGCATGACCCTCATTCTCGGTGGTATGGGAGCAATTGGAATTGCTACTGTCTTGGTGCTCCAAGCCTTTCAGGAGAATTTGGTGTTTTTTTATACCCCAACCCAAATCACTAATAATGAGGCCCCTGCTAATAAAAGCTTTCGGGTCGGCGGTATGGTCGTTACAGAAAGTGTCAAACGAGAGCCAGGTGGACTCCAGGTTGAATTCTTAGTAACAGATACCGCCAAGACCATCCCGGTGCGCTTCACCGGCATCCTGCCCGACCTCTTTCAAGAGGGTAAAGGTGTCGTTGCACAGGGTCAGTTGAACTCTGATGGGATATTTATAGCGGCGCAAGTTTTAGCAAAACACGATGAAAACTATATGCCCCCAGAAGCCAAAGACGCTGTCGATCAAGCGACCAAAAACCGTGCAAAAATGGCTAAACCAGTGAACAACTACGAAAGTAAATAATGATCCCAGAAATTGGCCACCTCGCACTGATTATTGCTTTTGTGCTAGCTTTACTGCAATGCGTCTTGCCTATTTGGGGAGCACAAGTTGGCAACTACCAACTCATGGCCGTTGCTAGACCAACGGCAACCCTACAACTACTTTTTGTCTTGATTGCTTTTTGTGCCCTCATCTTCTCTTTTATCAATAATGATTTTTCCGTGCTCAATGTAGCCGAAAACTCGAATTCATCATTACCCACCATTTACCGTATCTGTGCTTCGTGGGGCAGTCATGAAGGCTCTATATTACTCTGGGCACTTATGTTGGCAGGCTGGAGTTGTGCCGTCGCTATGTTTTCTAAACATCTGCCGCAACCAGTTTTGGCGAGAACACTCGGAGTGATGGGTTTTATCAGCGTAGGTACTATTTTATTTACCCTCGTGACGTCAAATCCTTTTGTTAGACTCCTGCCGGCGGCTGCCAATGGTCGGGATCTCAATCCATTACTGCAAGATCCCGGCATGATTATTCATCCCCCGATGCTTTACATGGGCTATGTTGGTAGTTCAGTAGTTTTCTCTTTAGCAATTGCCGCTCTTCTTTCTGGCAAATTAGATACAGCTTGGGCGCGCTGGTCAAGACCGTGGATCACGATGTCGTGGTGCTTTTTGACTGTCGGTATTGCTCTTGGAAGTGCCTGGGCATACTACGAACTAGGCTGGGGCGGTTGGTGGTTTTGGGACCCTGTGGAAAACGCCTCTTTTATGCCTTGGCTTTTGGGAACTGCACTGATTCACTCTCTGGCTGTTACTGAAAAAAGAGGGGGGTTTAAAATGTGGACCGCTCTTTTAGCTATCCTGACTTTTTCATTAGCGCTCCTCGGTACTTTTTTAGTACGCTCGGGAGTCATCACTTCAGTGCATGCGTTTGCTACAGATCCTCAAAGAGGTATTTTTATACTACTCTTTTTAGCAATCCTCATTGGGGGATCACTCACCTTATTTGCTATACGAGCTCCCAAAGCTTCTACCGGTGAAGAGTTTGATTTGGTCTCTAAAGAGTCGATGCTTCTTACCAACAATATTTTACTGATCGTTGCAACCGGCGCAGTTTTGCTAGGCACCCTATATCCATTAATTATCGACGCGCTACAGTTGGGCAAATTGTCTGTAGGTAAGCCCTATTTTGATGCCGTGTTTGTTCCTATTATGACCCCAGCATTATTTTTAATGGGTGTTGGGCCAATAACCCGGTGGCGTGGTGCTCCGTCAATTGAATTAATCCTCCAACTAAAATGGGCGCTGGGCGTAACAGTTATTTCAGCCGCCGTGGCGCCGTTCATCATGCGATCCTGGACACCATTGATTGGCTTTGGTCTTCTTTTGGCGGTGTGGATTATTGTGGCCAGCCTGAACAATTTAATCTCGCGCCTAAAAAATCATCCAAGCCACTGGTTATCGGCTCTCAAACAACAAAGTGCAAGTTACTACGGCATGCTCCTAGCGCATATTGGTGTAGCTGTTTTTATTTTTGGCGTAACCATGGTGAGTGGCTTTGAGGAAGAAAAAGATTTACGTATGAGCGCTGGCAGTAAAAGCTCCTTGGCTGGCTATGAAATTCGTTTTAATCAAGTCTCAGAGATTACAGGACCTAATTATGTCGCCGCTCAAGGGAATATCAGTGTCTTTAAAGATGACAAACTAGTCACTATGATGTATCCGCAAAAAAGAAAGTATGACTCCAGCCAAATGCTCATGACTGAAGCCGCTATTTACAATAGCTTTGTTGGTGATCTATACATCTCCATGGCAGAGCCAGTCTCGCCCTCCGAATGGGGTATTAAGGTTCAATTTAAACCATTTATAAACTATATTTGGTTGGGTTGCTTCCTCATGGCATTAGGCGGAATTTTTGCAGTGAGTGATAAAAAATATCGTTTTAAACCAATTACCCAGGTCATTGCATGAAGCGCTTAATTCCCCTTGGGATATTCGGTGTACTGATCGTCTTTTTAGTGATTGGTCTTAGCCTTAAGCCAAAAGAAATACCCTCGCCATTAATCGGTAAAGTAGCGCCCACTTTTTCATTGCCAGTACTCAATCAAGAAAACCAAATCTTTACACCAAGTGAAATGCTTGGAAAAGTCTGGCTTCTCAATGTCTGGGCCTCTTGGTGTGTCAGCTGCCGTGCAGAGCACCCACTTCTCAATGAGCTCGCCAAGATGAAACTTGTCCCAATCCTGGGACTGAACTATAAAGACCAAGATTCAGCCGCACTCAAGTGGCTCACAGAATTAGGCAATCCTTATGATTTATCGATTGTCGATGCCAAAGGGCTAGTTGGTATCGACTATGGCGTTTACGGAGTTCCTGAGACTTTTGTAATTGACCAAACTGGCAAAGTAGCCTTCAAACATATTGGTCCAATTACACCGGATTCTATGCAAAAAACGCTCCTTCCTCTCATCGCAAAACTGAATAAATGATGCCTATGAGACCTCGCTATAAAAATTTCCTGATGATTTACTTTTTGGTATGTATATCTTCCCTTTGCTTAGGCCAACCAAGCCAGTCCCAAAATAGGGATCAACAGGTCATCAAAGAGGCGCCCTTCTTGGCAAGTAATCCCGCTCTGGAGGTAAAAGTGAAAGAAATTGCCGAGGAATTGCGTTGCCTAGTCTGCCAAAATGAAACCATTGCAGGTTCACACGCGGAGCTAGCCATTGATCTGCGTAACCAGATCAGAACGCAACTCCAAAGTGGTGGAACTAAAGAATCGATTCTGCAATATATGGTCGAGCGGTATGGCGATTTTGTTTTATATAACCCACCTTTTAAAGCTAAAACCTCCCTACTCTGGCTTGGCCCTCTGGCTCTTCTCCTTCTGAGCTTATTTGTTTTACGTAATTATTTACGCCAACAAAAAAATACCAATAAAACGGCTGTCTATGACAGCGCTGATCTGGCTCAAGCACGAGAATTGCTGCGGCAATCTAAGCCGGTTAACCATCTATCAAACCCCTCGATGACGAAAGATAATTAATATGACTTGGTTTGTCATCACGGCAGTCATTCTGACTATGCTCGCTATAGCCCTTTTAGTCTTCCCGTTACTAAAAAATCAGGCGAGTACCAAAATAACTTCTCAACCAACCGTTGATCCACACACAGCATCAAATTTAATACTCTTACAAGAAAGCCAAAAATCTTTAGATGAAGATTATCAGGCAAAACTCATTACCAAAGAACATTACGAGCTGCAACAACAAGACTTAGAAAAACGTACCCTGGTCGAAGTGGTCCAAATGAAATCCAGTTCGGCTAATGTATCCGAGTTTCCTAAAAAGTGGCCATTCATCCTAGTCGGAGTAGTGCCTCTCATGGTTCTTAGCCTTTATCTTCTTTTAGGAAACCCTGGCGCCATCAACCCACCTCCCGACCCTCAAAATGATCAAATTCTATCGATGGTGAAAGAATTAGAAAAGAAATTAAAGACTGATCCGACAAATGCTACCGGTTGGATTTTGCTAGCACGAAGCTACACCGCCATGAACCGTGTCTCAGAAGCTAAAGATGCTTATCAAAAAGCAATTGAATTGAATCCTAAAAATGCAAATGTATTGGCAGATTATGCAGATTTAATCGCTTTTGAAAATAAAGGTATTAATCCAGAAGCACTCAAATTAATTAACCAAGCTCTCCAACTTGACAGTAAAAACCCTAAAGCCCTTGCTCTGAAAGGCTCAGCAGAATTCGAAGCGAAACAATATGCTGAATCAATTCGTTACTGGAAAATGGCCATCGATCATCTCAGCCCAAATGATCAGCAGTTTGCTCAGGCTTTACAAGGAAGTATTACCGAAGCCCAAAGTCAGCTGCGCCCCTCAGCCCAAACGCCTGCGCCACCACTCAATACTCCAAGTGTAAGTAATTCAGCGGCTAATCCAACTACCTCAAACAGCCCAAAAGTAGTTGGCCAAGTTACTCTGAATGCACAATTTGCCAAGCAAGTCAGCCCAACAGATACCGTCTTTATCTATGCACGAGCTATCAATGGCCCCAGAATGCCCGTTGCAATTATCCGTATTACAGCAAAAGATCTACCCTATAACTTCACACTCAGCGATGCGCAAGCAATGTCGCCAGAGATATCCATCTCAAAATTTAAAGAGTTTTCTGTGAGTGCTAGAGTTTCCAAAAGTGGTAATGCGCTTCCTGAAAAAGGCGACCTCATCGGCCTTGTGACTCCTGTTCCAATTGGCGCAAATCAAGTCCAAATTGTCATTAATGACGTGCAACCCTAAGCCAAACTAAACAAATAATTGCTTGGCAGCAGCGACTACTTGGTTGGATTTTCCTCGGGGTAAGGGCACATATTTAGCGCCCATTTCGAATGCGAGTTGCCGGCCTAGGTCCTGTGGAGTTATCGAAGTATCAATGAATAAAGTTTGATATCCCCCTAGCCTGACCCGCTGCGCCTGATGCGTCGCGTCGCGTTGCGCAGCCTCTCTCCCCCCCATCCCCGCTAAAGAGACATTGGCTCGACCATCCGTCATCAATATTAAAACCGGTGTCTGCCCTTTAGCCAGAATAGTGGTGGCAATTTGATGAGCTTCATGAATTGCGATTGCTAATGGCGTGCCACCACCCCCTAACATCGAACTTAATAAGCGCTTAGCCCTGACTAAGGATCGCGTCGGTGGTAGAACTAATTCAGCCCTATTCACCCGAAAAGAAACCATGGCTACTTGATCACGCCGAATATAACAATCGGCTAACAATAACTCAATTGCACCTTTAGCCTCAGCTAAGCGCTCATGCGCTGATGACCCCGAAGCGTCAACGACAAAAATAGTGACTGTCGTACTACGCTGCTGATACCTGCGTAAATAAATATCATCCGAACGAATCATAAACTGCGTTTTTTGGGGGGAGGGATTTGCCTGACCATCTTGCCGACGGATCATTTGCCAAGGACTCGCAGCTTGTAATGTTTTTAAAAAATCAATCCGTTGACCACTTCTTGGCTTACCCTTCCTAGAGACTAAGGGCTGTCCATGATTAACACTTTTTTGTAAACTACCCGCCTTACCTAGAGATGTTTGCTTAGTTTTGGACTGGATTTTATTCTTGCTTAATTCATTGAGTAACCCACTTGGCATATTCGCCTTTACCGCCTCGATAATTATTTCTTCTAACTGCTCCTTACTTGGCATCTGGGGCGGAGTTGGCTCCTCTTTTTGCTCCTCCTGATTTTCTGAATCCGCATGCTGGTTTTCTTCTAAACGCTCTTGCGACGGTTCCTGCAAGTCTTCATCAACAGCGTCCATTTGATCATCCTCCGAAGACTCTAGATCCTCAGATGACTGGGGTATTTGAGTCATCCGGTGGCCAAAAACTAACCGTGATCCAGTCTGAATATCTGCCTGAGTAACCTGCGTATCACCCCGTAAAGCTGCGATCACCCGAATCGTTCGAATAGCAAAAAGCCCGGCACGAATACTATCTATTCCTAAAACCTGTGAAGCTTGTAAAACCCCTTCATAGACTTCCTCTGTAAGCTCTATGTGCTTAATTAATAATCTTGTATCTGCAAGCGATATTGGACTCAGAGTAGGGCTAGTCTGGCAGTCCGGATATGCCAACTCATCTAAATAGATTTGAAAAGCTAAGCGCTCAGTTAATCGTGAACTCAAAGCCTCGTCTACACCAATGCCTTCATCAAAAGCAATTATTCCAAAAGTGGCATTACGATCAAAGGCCTGCGTCAACAGTGCAGTTGCATGTTCTCGGAGTCGCTCTGCCATCGCTAAAAATATCAAACCACCCATTGCCCTGCTAATGAGCCCGGTGGTATAGATCCTCTTTTTGAGTTCTACTGTTCGAATCACATCTAGTCCGCCCACAAGGGCTTCTTCATCTACATTTGCAGGGACTTTAACTATTGGAGTTTTGGGATCTACTAGACTCAAAAAATAATCGCGCCATAATTCTCTGACAGGTCCTGCGCCAGCTTTAATACTCGCACCAAGACTTGGATCTACGGCTAAAATTCTTGCAGCTAACAAGGCATCCTGCCATACGAAAGACTCCGCAGTTGGCTTCATTTATTCGGGAAATAACTCGTCTAACGCCCGCTCTATTCGGATCGACGAGCCAGTGTCATCTAACGGGTCGCGACGTAAACGATGGCACAGCGCTAATGGTGCAATTTTTCTCAAATGTCCTAAATGAGCACTCTTACTGCCATCATATGCAGCTAAGGCTCGGATTGCCCGCATGAGAGTTAATTCACCGCGTAAGCCATCCGCACCTAAATGTGCACATAGTTGCGAAGTGGCTATTAATAATTCATCCGATACAGTAATCTTCAGTAACCGCTTACGCGATTGAATAATCTGTTCTTTTATCTTCTGCTCTGCTCCTGCCCACTGTAATAAAAAGCTTTCTGGATCACGTTCAAAAAACTCGCGTCGCTTGATAATTTCAATGCGAGTTAAGACCTCTTTTGGAGTCTTGACATCAACTGATAGCCCAAAACGGTCCAGTAATTGGGGGCGCAATTCCCCTTCCTCGGGATTGCCACTTCCAATTAAGACAAACCGCGCGGGATGTCGAACACTTAAACCATCTCGCTCCACCACATTTTCTCCAGAAGCAGCTACGTCAATGAGTAAGTCAACTAAGTGATCCTCCAATAAATTGACTTCATCAATATATAAATATCCCCGATTTGCCCTCGCTAACAAACCTGGCTCAAAAGACTTAATACCCTGAGAAAGTGCTTTCTCAATATCGAGTGAGCCAATGATGCGGTCTTCCGTGGCACCTAAAGGCAAATCAACTACGGGAGCTTGCATCAGGACTGTTTTTAGCTTATATCCAGCTAACTTTCTCTGCGAACACCATACACACCCATCAGCTAAAGCTGGGTCACAATGGTATGGACAATCACTAACCGCTTTCATTTCAGGTAACAGTGCGGCTAATGACCGCACCATCGTTGATTTACCCGTACCACGATCACCGAATATCAGGACCCCCCCAATTTTGGAATCAATCGTTGAGAGAATCAACGATAGTTTCATCTCTTCTTGTCCTACAATTGCGGAAAATGGGAATTGCATTGTCTTACCTTACTTTCAGAATTGATACGCTTATGGCTAAATCTATCATAATAGAATTGGATTAGATTTTAAAATATGCCAAAATAATACTAAACAATTTAGGAGATCCTTATGAGCTTGCCAGAAATACGCGTTACAAAAGATGAAATGCGGGCACGTGTGGCCTTCTTCAAAGATTTAAAGGGTTTTGATACGGGCCTGACCGATAGTGAATATCCATCTGCTTACCGAATGCTATACAACGCCCTAGGCTTTCAACCCCCAAAAGGCAAGGGTGGTTCAGAAGTTGAATCGCCCGTCGGAGCAGATGCATCGGCAAACTCTGCCATTAAAATTTCAGAAGGTTTTAATATCGGCTATTGCCAATGTAAACCTGGCTTTGGCCCAATGATGCATAACCATGACACGAACGAAACATTTATCCCCATGACCGGAACTTGGCGCTGTTCTTGGGAGGTGGACGGTCAAGTCGAATCATTCGACGTTGGCCAGTGGGATATTTGCTCTTTCCCCGCAGGCGTGCAACGACGTTTTGAAAACGTGACCTTCAATGAACCCGACCAAAATCATTGGCTCATGTTTATCATCGGTGGTAATGCACCTGCAGCTGACTTTAGCGAGCAAGCCAAAGCAACTCTGAAAGCTGCAGGCTTACTGAAATAAAAGTGTCCCAACGCGTTGGTTTAATCCGTTTCTAGTTGATTCAAACTTGCATCAACTATAATCTACGTATGAATTTCATGAAAGTCATAGTGGACTTTAATCTAGTAATGTTATCCAATAAGCCACTTCCTAGTCAGCCAGTTGATTGGTATCAATGAATACCTCCCCCGTATTTTTTAATAAAAATTTATTTTTATTAATTCTGTGCCAAGGTCTTTATTTAACAAATAATGTAACCTTTATTGCAATTAACGGCTTAGTCGGCTTTAGCCTAACGCCAATTCCTTGGATGGCGACACTACCAGTGATGAGTTACGTCGTAGGTGCAGCCCTATCGACCTCGCTAGTCGCAAAAGTACAAGCGCAATTTGGTAGAAAAAGATCTTTTCAATTTGCGTTATTAATCGCCTCTTTATCAACCCTACTTTGTGCCTACGCAGCCTATAGTAAAAATTTTTGGCTACTTACTGTTGGTACTGCCATTGCAGGATATTACAGCGCAAATGGCTTACTCTATCGATTTGTGGCTCCTGAACTGACACATCCAAATTTTCGTGAGAAGGCCGTTTCACTCCTCTTAACCGGTGGACTCTTTGGCGCAGTCTTTGGCCCCAATATGTCGGTGTGGACTAAAAATATTTTTCTAACGCCTTTTCTAGGTGCCTATCTCGTTTTATCTTTAGCGGGTCTACTTGGCATCGTCATTATGCATTTTATTGATTTCCCAATAGAAAAAAAAGTCGAGTCTACGGATGATCCAGGCAGGCCTTTATTAGAAATCGTCTACCAGCCTAAATTTTTAGTCGCCCTGATTTGTGCTGCCCTAAGCTATGGGATGATGAACTTAATCATGGCGGGTACACCACTAGCCATGGAGGTCTGTGGATTCATATTTGCAGATACAGCCACCGTTTTACAATGGCATGTAATTGGTATGTTTGCACCTGGATTTTTCTCGGGATATCTCATCAAAAAATATGGTTCCGTTGTGATCATGGCAATTGGTGTTGTTTTAAATATCATCGCTATCCTGATTTTGTTATCCGGTAATGATTTTTATCATTTTCTGATTCCTCTGTTTATCTTGGGACTTGCTTGGAATTTTCTCTTCACAGCAGCTACAACTCTTGCTATTGCGGCCTATCGCCCCGAAGAGAAGAACAAATCGCAGGCAATTATTAATTTCTTTGTCTTTGGCACTATGGCTATTAGCTCATTTAGCTCAGGAGCACTAATCTCTACACAAGGTTGGACTTTTATTAATTATGGCTCACTTCTACCTGCCGCCATTATGGGGGGCGCTCTGATTTGGCTCCAATTTATGCAAAAAAAGCCCACTTCAAATCCTAAAATGAACTAGGTATTTTATTTTAAAATATCAGCTATTCAATTCACACAAACTTTTACCCTTGTATTGAATTTGAAAATCCCCTCTAACCCAAAGGTTGTGAACGTAAGCACCGTCTTCTTATCATTCCCATGAAATCAAAAGTTATCGCTGACATTTCTGAGCAAACCACTTTGATGAGATCGTTGATGTTCGAACACCCGCAGAGTTTGCGCTCGACCATATTCCAGGAGCAATCAACTTACCCGTTCTGAGTGATGAGGAACGCGCAATCGTTGGCACTCTGCACGTGCAAAAATCCCCTTTTGAGGCAAATAAAGTTGGCTCCACCCTGATCGCTCGCCATATTGCCGACCATATTGAACAACACTTTCACCCCAAAGAAAAGTCTTGGAAGCCACTCATCTATTGTTGGCGAGGCGGCAAACGGAGTAACTCGCTTGCCCACGTTTTACGCCAAATTGGCTGGCAAGCCCAAACCTTAGGTGGCGGCTATAAATCTTACAGAAGATATGTCTTAGATGAACTGCAAACCTTACCTACCCAATTTCAATATCAGGTCATCACAGGCTCAACCGGGAGCGCTAAAAGTAGAATCTTGGAAGAACTACATCACCAAAAAGCACAAGTCCTAGATCTAGAATTGCTTGCAAATCATAAAGGCTCAGTACTCGGGGGAAATATTTACTCCAGTCAGCCAAGTCAAAAACTTTTCGAAACCAATATCCTTAAAACACTGCAACAATTTAATACCCATCAAGTCGTTTTTATTGAAGCAGAAAGTAGGAAAATTGGTTCTCTTCAAGTGCCGGATAGTTTGCTCGAAAAAATTCGGGAAAGTCCCTGTATTCGGATTGCAGCTAGTCTGCAAGCGCGGGTTGTTTTTTTATTACGCGATTACGACTACATGACGCAAAATCCCAATATTCTGATTGAAAAATTGAGCCATTTAAAAGAAATGCATGGTCAAAATATCCTGCATAATTGGAGCAATTTAATCAACCTTGGCCATTGGGAGCAACTCATCGAAGAACTGCTAGTCAAGCATTATGACCATCTCTATAAGCAATCTCAAATCAAAAATTTCAGTCATTTTGAGAACGCACAAACTATCCAAGCTGAAGATCTAAGCCGCGAATCGATCGTCCAGATTGCCCACGAAATCAACCGAAACTACGCATGTTCTGTAGCTAGGCCCTCAACACAGGGCTTGATCTAAGAAATATACAATTGCAATAGGCCCTGCGTACCATCGCGCCCCAAACCCTTTGCAACCATTTGATCGTAGAGTTTTTTTGCTTGACTCAGTCCAGGTAAATCTAAATCTAATTTTTTAGCTTCAGCAAGGGCAATCGTTAAGTCTTTAATAAAGTGCTCAATATAAAATCCCGGCGCGTAGTCTCCAGCAATCATTCTTGTACCCAGCACATTGAGCTGAAATCCGGATGCTGCACCACCACCAATCGACTGTAATACAGTCGAAGGATCTAAGCCAACCTTCTTGGCATAAGCCAAACCCTCAGCTACCCCCATAATATTTGAAGCGATCACAATTTGATTACACATCTTGGTATGTTGGCCCATACCCGC
>RFMZ01000014.1 GCA_009927445.1 Betaproteobacteria bacterium | reverse complement strand
AAATTTTTGACAAAATTGAAACTGCTACAAAGCAACAACATCAAGGAAGAGTTTCACGGGTTAACCCGAAACACAAGCCTGAATTGTCTATGAACCCCCCTCAAATAGCAAGTAAATATGGAATAACGACCCCCACAAGAAGGCCAAATTAAGCATAAAGAATTCGTTTCGCGAACACCAAGCGAGCCCACAAAGGGTAGTTGCTGCGAACGACATAAAGCACGCAGTGCGGAGTCGCAGCAACTACCCTTTGTGGGCTCGCCCCCTTCACCGCCAAAAGCTCGCAATAGAAACAGACGCAATTAAAAACAGCGCACTATGAAAGCAAACTAACGCAAAGCACTAGCATCCGCCACAGTTAACGCAGTCATATTCACAATGCGCCGCACCGTAGCACTAGCGGTCAAGATATGCACCGGCTTTGCAGCACCCAACAACACCGGCCCAATCGCAATATTGCCGCCAGCCGCTGTCTTGAGCAAGTTGTAAGCAATATTGGCCGAGTCCAAATTAGGCAACACCAACAAATTGGCATCACCAGTCAACGTTGTATCAGGAATTTGACGCGCCCTGTCTGCGCCATCCAAAGCCACATCGCCATGCATCTCGCCATCCACTTCTAACCAAGGCGCTTTTTTCTTCAGCAGGGCCAAGGTGTCACGCATTTTGATCGCCGAGGCCTGTTGGCTGGTTCCAAAATTAGAGTGCGACAACAAAGCCGCTTTGGGTTGCAATCCAAAACGACGCATCTCTTCAGCCGCCATGATGGTGATCTCACACAACTGCTCCGCCGTGGGGTCATAGTTAATGTGTGTGTCCACCAAGAACACTTGGCGATCAGGCAATAACAAACCATTCATACATGCATAGGTACTCACGCCTTTGCGGTTACCAATCACTTGGTTGACGTAATTCAAATGCACATCGGGTGTGCTCCAAGTGCCGCAAATCAATCCATCGACTTCGCCTTTATGCAACATCATGGCGCCAATCAAAGACAGGCGACGACGCATATCGATCTTGGCTAGCTGTTGTGTGACGCCTTGGCGCGCCATCATGTGCCAATAGGTTTGCCAAAAATCGCGGTACCGGTGGTCTTGCTCTACGTTGACAAGTTGGTAATCTTTGCCTTCTTCCAAGCGCAAACCAAACTTCTCAATGCGTTGCGCAATGATGGCGGGACGACCAATCAAAGTAGGTTTGGCCAAACCTTCGTCGACCACGATTTGCACCGCGCGTAAAACACGCTCTTCTTCGCCCTCGGCAAAGCAGACGCGCTTTTTGGCGCCGAGTTTGGCGGCCGCATAAATCGGCTTCATGATGGAGCCAGAGGCATAGACAAAGCTTTGCAGCTTCTCGATGTAAGCC
>RFMZ01000015.1 GCA_009927445.1 Betaproteobacteria bacterium | reverse complement strand
AAGCCAAACATTTGCTAAATCAGTATGAACACGCTCATGCCAGAACATCGATATCTCAAATGCTGGCAATTGAATTGGAGAGGTGATAATTTGAAGTTCTAGCTTTTGAGCAAAATGTTTTGCAATACGTGAAGGTACAGTAGCAAGATAGTCAGTTTGAGAAACGACATAAGGTAAAGCTAAAAAAGAAGGTAGTGTGAGGCCTATTCGCCTGCGGATGCCATGACTGCTGAGCACTTGATCAATCCTAGTCCCATACAATCCCGCTCCGCCAGGGGAGACAGCTACATGTACAAGCTCTGCATATAGCTCAGTTGTTAGGCGGTGTTTTAGAGCAGGATGGTTTTTCCTAACAATGCAAACCTGTTCATCTTGGAACAGAGGTCGTGCATGTAGATTTTCTGGTGGCATTGGAAGGTAACCTATACCAAGGTCAACTTGGCCTGATTCCATCCACGTCACTACTTTGTTCGGATCGGCTGGTCTCTGTGAAATGGAAATCCCTGGTGCTTCGATAGCAATAATCTGGCACAGCTTGCCCAAGATTGCATATTGGACGTAGTCAGATCCCATCAATGTGAAATCGAGTCGCGAAAGTTTCGGCTCAAAATTAAGTGCGGGCCTAGAGAGTTTGTCTACCGAATGTAGGAGGGGCTTTACAGTAGCTGCCATCTCCTCAGCTCGAGGCGTTGCCACCATTGCCTGACCTGAACGTACTAGTATTGGATCCCCAAATGCAGTTCTCAGACGCTTTAATGCGGCGCTCATCGCTGGCTGGGTGATATCGACACGTTCAGCAGCACGTGAAACGCTGCATTCTTGCACTAGAACTGTCAAATAGCGTAACAGGTTTAGGTCTACCTGCGGAGTAAGCTTGGAGTTTGATTGTGAATCAGCTTTGTACATAAACCCAATTTATACACGAATTCATGTCGAACCTATTACGCAACTAGAAATCCACTCATAAACTGTTTACTAACAAGCAAATTAATAGTTATTTGCGAAAAACAACTAAGGCTATACAGCATTCTCGTCAGACAAAGTGTCGAAAGATAGATTTTCTGTAGTAATTGAAAGAAACGTTTTATGAGCTTGGAGCATCTTCGTCAGATATATCCTGTTATTCAATTAATCGCGGGTGACTTTGAAGTTAACGCAGTAAGAACGGGCGGAGATGGTAGGCCCATCATTTTGCTTCCGGGGGCACAAGGAACGTCTGAAATTTTTTTCAAACAACTACTTGCTTGGGGGGGCAAGAGGAACATGCTTTCTGTTACGTATCCACCTTTAACAGACCCTGAACTGCTTGCTGAAAATGTCGTTGCTTTAGCAAATAAACTTCAACTGCAATCTTTCGATATTATTGGTTCTTCTTATGGCGGGTACTTAGCACAGTGGATTTCTGTCAAGCATGGCGAGCGTGTAGGAAAACTAGTCATTGGAAACAGCTTTCAAGACCCCAGACCAGCTCAATCACCGGAAAAACTGCAAGGGCTTGAAACCAAGAGCGGAGAAGAGTTGAAGGCAGAAGCTGTCGCTCGTTTGGCCGCTATGCCGGGTAACGAGTTTCGGCATACTATGCTTGATCTTGTTGGCAGTCATCAACCTGCATCTACGTTGCGTTCACGAATGATTGCTGTACAAAAGGCTGTACCTGTTCCATCGCTTAGCATAGATAACTCGCGCCTTCTGATCATTGAGTGTGATAACGATCCGCTAATTTCTGCGCCAATGCGTGATGCTATTCGCTCGCATTACTCTGGAGCTAAGCACAGGACAATTAATGGAGGTGGCCATTACCCCTACCTTCTCAAGCCTGATGAATACAACGCTGAAGTTGCTGCATTTTTGGAAATTTAGTCGTGGCTTTACCCTTTATCTCAGCAATATTGCTATCGATAAAGCCACTCTTGTTGCATTGTCGGTTACAGCAATAGGTTGACAGCATGTACTGTGAACCATTCATACGCGCTGATGAAGAGAAATTCAGGGGCCACGACCGAACGACAGATCATCTCCAATGGTGGCTATCACGCAAAGACCATTCGAACAAAATTGGGGCATTGATTAACACCTTTCCATTGGGAGAATAAAAATGAGCAATTCTGAATCTGAAACTTCAGTTTACAGGCGTGTCGCCGGCCCTGGCATAAATATGCCCGTAGAAGAAGTGATGAAAAATGTTGCAATGTATTGCGATCTAATCAACGATCCTAACGCTTTTGTTGATAAGTCCAACCCCGGTAAGCGGCTACCGATAAAGTGGGTAATCTCAACCGATAACAAAGCTGCGCCTGCAGGTATTGCATCTCCACATAGCTTTCACATGAGCTTTATTGAGTCAAAAGCGGGTAACTCGCCAGTGATACACGCGCATGAATATCGAGAGATATTCATGCCAATAAGAGGCCGATACAGAATTTACTTTAATAAAGATAGTGAGAACCATGTCGAACTGGGGCCGTTTGATACCTTTTCAGTTCCCCCAATGTTATGGCGTCGAGTCGAACAACAGGGCGAGCCTGGTGAGCCCGGAATGATTATGGTCATCTATGACAACGTAGATGATCCAAACACTGGAATCTTTGTTCCCCAAGAAATAATCGATGCCGATAAAGCTGCCGGCCGCGATCCATACGCCCGTATTTGAAAGATCTTTATGCAAAAAACCCTAATAGATATTTCACGCCGCAATTTCAACATTGTAGCTCCTCTTGCAATGACAGGTTTTATCAGCGGATGTGCCAGTAGCCAATCCAATTTGACGTTACAGCAGCCGGTAGCTGATGAAAAGCCGTGGACTGGTAAGCCTGTTTTTTCTATCGTGGATGTTCAGGTAAACGATGGCAAGGCTTTTGGCGAATACGTTGTCGGCCATTCCGCCACAGTAGCTGAAGCTGGAGGAAAATTTCTGGCTGCTGGAGCTCGTGGCGAGTCGATAGAAGGTACGCGTAAGCCACGTAATATCGTGATTCATCAGTGGCCTAATGCGCAATCCTTTTTTGATTGGTACAACGGTGCCGCCTATTCACAATGGAAACCCAAACGATATGCCGCTTCTAGCGCGGATGTCATATTGGTTCAGGGCCTGATCGATTCTGAACGATCAGAAACTTTTTCGCCCGCCTTTACTATTGTTGATATAGAAGTGCGAGACCCACAAGTATTCGGTCGTTATGTACAGGGGCATATGCAATCACTTAGTTCTGCGGGAGGTGTATTTCTCGCTGCTGGTGGTCGCATACAAGTTATTGAAGGTACGTGGTCACCCAAACGTGTAATCCTGCATCGCTGGCCTGACGAAATGGCATTTCGTAACTGGTACAAATCTGATGAGTATCGCCCTTGGCGGGAATTAAGACACAGCGTATCCAGCGCTAATGTGGTTTTGGCCAATGGTCTGAGCGATGCACAAAAAATTCAGCGCAAGATGCCCTGATCAAACTCAAGAAAACACACAAATGAAAACGATTGATCTAACCCCTGAAGAGATGGAAGCTCGCACTGTACGCTTCAAGAAGTTGCGCCCGCGCAGCGCGATGGCTCAAGATAAAACTGGCATCCCGCCAGAGGTTTCAAGAGCCCTAGCCGCCGACAAAAATTATACGTACATGGCACCATTGTTGCCAAACAATAGCGTCATTACCGAGAACGCTGCGATGCGGGGTGGCGACGCTGGCAATGCTATTTCGTTAAGTATGGCAATCTGCGGTCCGGGTAAGGGTCCTCAACTGCATGCTCATGCAAAAACCTGCGAATCATTTTTTTGTCTAAATGGCCGTTTTTCCATTACATGGGGAGATAAGGGCCAGCATGAGACGGTGCTCGAACCCTTGGATTTCATCGCTATTCCTCCTGGCGTGGTACGTACTTTTATGAATATTTCTGACGACCCCGAAGCGCGCTTGCTGGTTATCATTCAGGGTGATCGGAATGACTTTGGTGACGTGTATTTCGTACCTGAAGTCGCTGAAATGCTAATGGCTCAATTTGGTAATGACATCAAAGCGAAATTGGAAGCAACTGGACGTCGCTTTACCGCTGGTGTTGCTGAATAGGCGCAGGTTAGTCAA
>RFMZ01000016.1 GCA_009927445.1 Betaproteobacteria bacterium | reverse complement strand
CGATTGCTTAGGCTCAGCAACTTTTGAACAAACACATGACACATGAAATCCAAATTGCTCAAAGCACCTACTCAACCAAATGAAGCGAGGAATAATTCGCATATCCCTGTATATTTACATTCGCAAATTGAAATATCTTAAGGAATTAAAATCAACTTGCCCATTTGAACTTTCTGTTCAAATAAGCGATGAGCTGCTTGTACTTCTCCCAGAGGAAAACTTTTATAAATGTGAGGTGCAATTGAACCGGTTTCAAGAGACTTGATAACTGTTTTGGAAATATCGCGGCGCAAATCTTTCAATCCATCGAATGAATGCATTGAAAAAAGCCTCCACCCTGGACTATGACCAAACCGCTTTCGCATAGATGGCACGGTACGTGCGGTCGGCTCACCTTCAAGAAAACCATATGAGACAACTACCCCAAACGGATTAAGTGCAGCAAAAAGATCGGGCACAGAGTCGCCTGAGGCAATGTCAAGAATCAGATCTACGCCTCCGCTAGACAACTTGCAAATAGCATCGACAACATCATGCTCGCGGTAGTTGACAGAATAATGCGCACCCTGATTCAAAGCAAAAGCACATTTATCTATCGAGCCTGCAAGCCCTATTACTAACCAACCACGAGCTTTTGCTAGCTGAATTGCGGCACTACCCACTCCACCCGCGGCGCCAAAAATCGCTACGCTTCTGGGCGCAGGAAATGCCGAGCACATTCGAAGCAATGATTCGGCTACTTGATAGTTACCAAGCGCTGCGGCTTGTTGTAGGTCAACATGAGAAGACAAAGCATGGACTGCGTTTGCTGGCGCTACTCTATATGCTGCGTATCCTCCGGAACGTTCGGGTAAATCGCGGGCATTGATGTACACTTTTTGTCCTGTCTGAAATTCAGTAACTCCATCACCAATCGATTCAATTACGCCAGCACTCTCAATACCAATGACAGCTGGTAGCTTAGGCATCCAGGCATACACCCCCCGTCGTACCAACATATCAGGCATTCCAACACCAATCGCACTATTGCGAACTAGAACTTCACCAGGGCCGGCAATTGGCCTCGGAGCATCTACTAACTGCAGGACCTCAGGTCCACCGGTAGTTTCTATGCGGACGGCTTTCATCATTTTTATCGTTGAAGAATTCACTGGAAACGTACTCATGGCTTTCCCAATTTCTTTGCATTTTGATAAGACTCAAGTGTTCCCTTCACTTCCAATTCGAATTGTTCAACATTACGCTCGGGTGACAACATACTTAACTTAGCCATGGTGTTTGGATAGCTTTCACTCTTTACCGCACGTTCAAGGGCAGCTCGAAGTTTTGCAACTACCGGTGCGGGTGTGCGAGAAGGTACGAAAAGGCCATACCACTGCCCTCCACGATAACCAGGAATTGTCTCTGCTACTGGTGAAATGCCAGGTAATTGCGGCACGCGTTGAGGACTATTTAGAGCGATTGCATTGAATTTTCCGCTCTGCATCAACTGGAGCATGTCAGATACCGTACCCACCATCAAATCGACACGTTCGCCCAGTAAGTCGTTGGTAGCTTGTGCTGCTCCTCGATAGAGAATTAGATTCAGGTCTATACCTGCCATTGCCTCGAGATATTCACCTGTGTAGTTCTGAACGCCTGCAAAAGAAAGCTGGCCTGGCTTTGCTTTGGCCGCAGAAACCAGTTCAGCGAAGTTATGTATATTCAGTGATTTTCGAGCGATCAA
>RFMZ01000017.1 GCA_009927445.1 Betaproteobacteria bacterium | reverse complement strand
TTGAGAAAACTGGGATTCCTTATCTGCCCATGTCAATGGCCAAGGGCCTACTACCTGATACACACTCACAGTCAGCTTCGGCTGCACGGTCTTATGTTTTGGCTGAGGCTGATGTAGTGATGCTCATCGGCGCTCGACTAAATTGGCTTCTTTCGCACGGTAAGGGTAAGACTTGGGGCGCACCCAATGCCAAGAAATTTATTCAAATAGATATCTCTCCCACGGAAATCGACAGTAACGTCGCCATCGCTGCCCCCGTGATTGGTGATATCGGTTCTTGCGTTAGCGCTTTGTTAAAGGGAGTTGACACCAACTGGGCGCCTCCACCTAGCGAATGGACCGCCGCTATTGCAGAGCGTAGAGAAAAAAATCTCAGCAAGATGGGGCAACGCTTGCGCTTACTCCGACACCTATGAACTTTCATAGTGCGTTGGCTGTTGTACGCGATGTTGTTAAATCTAGACCAGATGCAATCGTTGTGAACGAAGGCGCTAACACCTTGGATTTTGCAAGAAGTATTGTTGATATGTATGAGCCCCGCAAACGTCTGGACGTTGGTACATGGGGCATTATGGGGATCGGTATGGGTTTTGCGGTGGCTGCAGCCGTCACCACCGGTAAGCCCGTGATCGCCATTGAGGGAGACAGTGCTTTTGGTTTTAGTGGCATGGAAATGGAAACTATATGCCGATACAACCTTCCCATTTGTGTCATCGTATTTAACAACAATGGTGTATACCGAGGCACTGATGTCAATCCATCTGGTGGTTCCGATGTAGCGCCAACTGTGTTTGTTAAAAACGCCCGCTACGATAAAATCATTGAAGCATTTGGTGGCACGGGTGTGCACGCCACAACCTCACAAGAGCTAAGTGCCGCTTTAAAAGAGGCTGTTGCCTCAGGTAAGCCCACCCTTATAAATGCAGTGATAGACGAGACTGCGGGAACCGAGAGCGGTCGCATTACTATGCTCAACCCTCAGGCCAATAAGAAAAAATAAACCAAGACTACAAAAGGAGTTACTGCATGAGCAAAGCGCTTGACGGAGTTCGAATTCTCGACTTCACACACGTCCAATCGGGTCCTACCTGCACTCAGTTGCTGGCATGGTTTGGGGCTGACGTTATAAAAGTAGAAAAAGCTGGTGAGGGTGATGCAACCCGTGGTCAATTAAGAGATGTGCCCGATGCTGATAGCTTGTATTTCACGATGCTTAACCATAACAAACGCTCTATCACTTTGGATACCAAGAATCCCAAAGGTAAAGAAGTTCTCAATACCTTGATCAAAAGTTGTGATGTATTGGTAGAAAATTTTGCCCCGGGCGCACTTGATCGAATGGGATTCACTTGGGAGAGGATTCAGGAATTAAACCCCCGCATGATCGTTGCCTCGGTAAAAGGATTTGGTCCAGGCCCTTATGAAGACTGCAAGGTTTATGAAAACGTTGCGCAATGCGCAGGCGGTTCTGCCTCAACCACAGGTTTTGACGACGGCCCACCTCTCGTCACTGGCGCCCAAATCGGTGACAGCGGCACTGGCTTACATCTTGCCTTGGGAAT
>RFMZ01000289.1 GCA_009927445.1 Betaproteobacteria bacterium | reverse complement strand
TTTAAAGTGCCGCTTTGGTATTGTCTACAAAATTAAGGAGACCTAAGTGATTGAAAATTATTTGAACAGTACTTTTGGATTAACGGGACGTACCGCCCTGGTGACTGGCGCAGCTCGTGGAATAGGTTTAGCCATTGCCACTGCACTTGGGAGGGCGGGTGCCAGCGTGGTTATTAACGATTTGAGTGAAAAATCATGCGCTCAATCAGTTGATTTTCTCAAGATTGAGGGCATTTCAGCCTCTTCGATTTGCTTTGATGTTTCTGATCCCGTAGCAGTGAAAAACGCCAAAACGCAATTAGAACTTCAGGGTGTAGGGATAGATATCTTGGTTAACAACGCTGGAAATCAAAATCGCAAAGCCTTAGTTGATATGACGCATGCAGAATGGCAAAAGATTATGAATGTTCACGTGAATGGTGCTTTCAACTGCACGCATACCTTCTTGCCTGATATGGTGGCTCAGGGATTTGGTCGTATTGTCATGATGTCATCAGTGTCTGGTCAGGCAACTATGCCTTTGATTGCCGCATACTCCACGGCGAAAGCTGCAACTGCATCGATGGCGCGATCCATCGCCGTCGAATATGCATCCCATGGAATTACCGCGAATGCTATTGCCCCGGGTTTTGTGAAAACGGACTTCACAGTAGGTCTGCAGCAACGTGAGGGGTTTGATACATATTTGCAGAATAACGTGCCCTCTGGCCGTTGGGCACTTCCAGAGGATATTGCGCCTGTTGTGCTCTTTTTAGTGTCCTCTGGAGGCAGTTTTGTGAATGGCCAAGTATTAGCTATTGATGGTGGTTTATTAGCTCGGATGGGATAGTGCCTAAGCCTAATCACTAGTTTCTAGGGCCACAGTGTTACGG
Organism: Betaproteobacteria bacterium; assembly: GCA_009927445.1. Taxonomy (GTDB): domain Bacteria; phylum Pseudomonadota; class Gammaproteobacteria; order Burkholderiales; family Burkholderiaceae; genus Polynucleobacter. Next base: position 831 of record RFMZ01000289.1, on the reverse strand, counting down.
TCGACCTCTTTCATGTTGTCTAGCAACTTGAGCAAGTAATGCAGAGTATGAGACAAATCACTGACGGAAAATCCTTTGAGTGCGCTTTCATAGTAAGACAAGATTTTTGGTTGCGCATCTTTTTTCCATACCTTGCGCCCAAACGCAGTCATGCTTACTAACTTTGATCTTCTGTCCACCGTATCTGCCAGCAGTTTGATATGTCCATCGCGTTCCATTCGGCTTAGCAAGCCCGATAAATTTTGTCTACTCACCATCAAATAGCGTGCAAGTTCTCCTACGCTGATACCCAATTCTGTTTCTGGACGCGAAAGTGCGCCTAATACGGCCCATTGTTGCGTGGTGAGGCCTTCATCTTCTACGGCTCGAGTCCCGGTTTTATGCAACATATTGGTACATTGATAAAGACGAAAAAAAAGCCTATTTGCTAATTCCATTCTTGTAATCGTATTTTTATCAGGGTTTTCCATAGCCGATTTTTTGATAACCAACTTGCATTTAAAGGAGAGATTCTCGTAATATACGTCAATACATTTACATATGCAAGGGGCCTAAAGAATTTCTTTTTTAGTGATCCTTTGTAAACCTTGGCAAAACTTGGAGAAGTAATGGAACGCTTTAAAAATAGAACAGTCATCATCACAGGAGGAGCTGGTGGTATCGGCGGCGCGACGTGTCGCAGTTTTGCTGCAGAGGGGGCAAAAGTCGCTGTATTTGATATGAATTTGGAGGCTGCACAAAAAGTTGCTGATGAAATTAATGGGTCAGGTGGATCCGCTGCTGCGTTCAAATGTGACATCACAGACCGAGTAGCTGTCGACGTTGCAGTAG
>RFMZ01000067.1 GCA_009927445.1 Betaproteobacteria bacterium | reverse complement strand
TTACCAGCCACGAGTGCATTGATGTTCGTATTAATAGTCATGTAGAGCTCCTTTGAAATGTCATCTGGACGTCAAAGCGGCAAACTTTTGCCGCTTATGAGGTGCAGTATGAAGGTGCTCAAAACACGAAGTAGGAAAACTTTAGCGATCTTTACACTATTTACACTTTTTTAACGAAAAGCTCAAGTTTCAAGGCGCTCAACCGAATCATTGAGGCAATAAATTACTTATTTAGACCTTCCTAAAGTTTTATAGGCTGGTGTCGATATACATACACAGCAGAGGTGCAATTCAGCACCTTAGAGAAGAAGGTCACCATGGACTCTCGAATTTCATCCGCATCCGTCGCGCAGCAACCTATTGCTATGCGCGCTCCATCAACTGTTGCTAGTAATACTGCACCAGTTGAATTGAAAATACCTAAAGCAGAAATCAAGGTCGATACAGAGACTTTGAAAAAAAACCTTGAAGTTGCAATTAACCACATCAACGAAATGATGCGTGATGGCGGTCGCAACTTATCTTTTGCAATAGACCCCTCTAGAAAAGGGCAGCCTGTAGTGATCGTTCGCAAAGAAGACACAGGTGAAGTGATTCGTCAAATCCCCTAATCCAGAAGTGTTGAAAGTTGCACACAGCATTGATGCGCTTAAAGGTTTGTTGATGAATAAGCAAATTTAATTGCATTGTTTCTAAAGTAATTTCTCAAACAGACGATTCATTGTTCATCAAGAAACAGTTCTTGAAAATTTTCGGTCAAATCACCTTTTAGGAGTAACATCATGTCAGTTATCAATACCAACGTAAAGTCACTTGTAGCTCAAGAATCCATGCGTGCCAGCAACATGGGCATGAGTCAGGCAATGGAACGCTTATCTACTGGTAGCAAGATCAACAACGCAAAAGACGACGCTGCTGGCTTGGCCATTACCAACCGCATGACAGCACAAATTCGCGGCATGGCCAAAGCCATCGTGAACGTGAATGACGCTATCTCTATGACGCAAACCGCTGAAGGCGCATTGGGCAACGTTACAGATGTTCTGCAACGCATGCGTGAATTGGCTGTTCAGTCAATCAATGGCACCAACAACGCCAATGACCGTGCATCATTACAAATTGAGGTTAGCCAATTAAAAGCACAAATTGATGATATTGCTAAATCAACAAATCACAACAATATCAAGTTGTTGGATGGGACTGCTCAAAATATAGTTATCCAAACTGGTGTTAATTCAGGCAATTCCACTAAATTGGGTTTTGACTCTGTTAAGACTAAAGACATTGGTATAGGTACACGTGCATCATTGTCCAGTGTCGGTGGAACATATACAGACGGCACTAATTTTTCAGCACTTTCCGCCGGTAGCTTAATGCTAAATGGAGTCTTGGTTGGCGCGAGCTTGGCGGCAGATGATCAAAACTCACCAGTAACAGCCGCAGCAGCTAGCGCTATTGCTAAGGCTGCAGCCATCAATAAAGTGGCAGATACAAGTGGTGTGTATGCTAAAGCGACCAGCACATTTGTTTCGGGCGCAAAACAAACTGCAGCAGCACTTTCTGGCACTATCACTATTAATGGTTATACATCAGTTCAGTTTTCCACTCTATCTACCGATGCAGCAGGTAGTCGCAAGGCTGCTGTAGACGCAATTAATGCTATGACAGGGTCGACTGGGGTTACAGCCATCGATTCTGGAGATTCAGAAACCGGCGTTTCTTTAGTTGCAGCAGATGGTCGTAATATTGTTATTTCATTTACGGCCATGACTTCTGCTGCTTCAGGCGTTGCTGCTGCTTCCACAAATGT
>RFMZ01000104.1 GCA_009927445.1 Betaproteobacteria bacterium | reverse complement strand
GCTTGTGAGATTATTTTTAGCTGCTTGCCAACCATTGATGCTTTCAATGAAACTGTTTTAGGTAAATCAGGAATTGCGAAGGGAAAGAGAATCAAAACATATGTTCATCTTGGTACTACTGGAGTGAAACATATTTGTGAAATTTCAGATCATCTTGCTTCTTTTGGTATAGATACTGTTGATGCACCTATTTCAGGTGGTGTCATTGGAGCGATTAACGGAACGCTTGCTTCAATGGTTTCTGGTTCTCCTAATGCCTTAATTCAGATTAAACCGCTTATTGAATGTTACAGCAAGATAATTGTTGAATTTGGAGACAAAGTTGGAGCGGCACAAGCCGTCAAACTAATTAACAATACATTGTCAAATACAAATTTACTTGCTGCAATAGAGGGAATTGAAATGGGTGTTAAGGCTGGTATTGACCCCGATCAGTTAGTGAAAGTTGTGATGATGGGTACAGGTGGTAGTCGCGCCTTAGAAACCATGGTTATTGAGCATGTAATGACTAAAAAATTCGCATGGGGTGGGCCTCTTCAAATCATTAAAAAAGATCTTGAGGCATGGCAATTGATGGCTAATGAATTGAAAGTTGAATGCGCACTAAATCGAACTGCATCCGTTATTTTTTTAGCGGGTATAGATGATCTAGGTGTTCATGAGGATATTACTGCTATTGCTAAATATATACAAAAAAAGGAAAAGGAATTTTCCTTGTCCGCGGCTTAAATCAATTTATATTTTTACTGGAAATATTGAAGGTGCTTTAAAGATACTTATATGGCAATAAAAAATCAGTCAAATTTCTACTCTGGGCTTTTGTTTCTCTTAGTGGGTATTACTTTTGCATGGAGTGCAAATTCTTATGATATTGGTGAAGCGTCTGCAATGGGGCCAGGATATTTCCCGCGATTGATCGGCTGTCTGACTTTGTTGGTCGGATTGATACTTATGCTTTTGTCTATTGCGCTGCCCGTTGATGAAAATGAAGGACCTATTGGCCGCTGGGCATGGCGTCCTTTAATTTATATTATTTGCGCCAACTTTTCATTTGGAATCACGCTTAGTGGTATTCCATCAATGGGTATACCAGTTCTGGGTCTTGTGGTGGGTGTGTACTGCTTAACGTTTCTATTCTGCTCTCGCAGGGGAAGATTTTAAGATCAAAGAGGTCACTATTTTGGCTACTATTTTATCTTTGATGGCATATGGGGGATGTGTATTACTGCTGAAATTTAATCTTCCGATCTGGCCAGAAATTTCTTAAGGATCTGAGTCATGGACCTACTGTCTAATCTTGCTCTTGGATTTAGTGTTGCGATTACTCCCATAAATTTGGCTTATGCTTTAGTGGGTTGCCTACTGGGGACATTGGTTGGAGTGCTTCCTGGAATAGGGGCATTTGCCACCATCGCAATGCTATTGCCTGCGACGTATGGGCTACCTCCCGTATCTGCTCTTATTATGCTATCGGGTATCTATTATGGTGCGCAATATGGTGGATCAACTACAGCTATTCTTGTTAATCTCCCTGGGGAAACTTCCTCAGTTGTAACGACTCTTGATGGCTACCAGATGGCCCGTAAAGGTCGCGCTGGGCCTGCTTTGATGGCATCGGCATTGAGTTCTTTTTTTGCTGGAACCATTGGTACTTTAATGTTGGCTGCCTTTGCTCTTCCTTTGACTGCATTAGCATTGAAGTTTGGTGCAGCTGAATATTTTTCACTAATGGTTCTTGGTCTTATTGGGGCGATAGTGCTGGCTTCAGGCTCCATCATCAAAGCAGTAGGAATGACACTTTTAGGTATTTTATTAGGCACTGTTGGTACCGACATGAATACTGGTATTTTTCGATTCACGCTGGGAATTCCACAACTCACTGACGGTATTGGATTTTTAGCAATTGCCATGGGTGTTTTTGGTTACTCTGAAATTATTGGGAACCTTGCAAAACCAGCAGAAGAGCGTCAGATGTTGACGACTAAGGTAAGTGGGCTCATGCCAACCAAGCGTGATTTATTAAATATTCTTCCAGCTGCTATTCGTGGAACCGCCATAGGTTCATTTCTTGGTATCTTGCCAGGTGGGGGAGCTACTATGGCTTCATTCGCAGCATATACGATTGAAAAAAAATTACGTATCGAAAAAGGTGAAGAGCCTTTTGGCGAAGGCAATATTCGTGGTGTAGTTGCACCTGAGGCCGCCAATAATGCTGCAGCACAAACATCATTCATTCCATTGCTTGCACTTGGAATACCTTCAAATGCCTTAATGGCTTTGATGGTTGGGGCAATGATGATCCACAATATTCAACCGGGTCCTCAAGTGATGTCTAGCAACCCATCCCTTTTTTGGGGTTTGATAGCGTCAATGTGGATTGGTAATGCAATGTTGGTTATTTTGAATTTACCTTTAATTGGCGTCTGGGTTAAATTACTTTCAGTTCCATACAGATGGCTGTTTCCTTCGATAGTATTGTTTTGCGCAATTGGTGTCTACACAACTAGTAATAATCCTTTTGACATATTGCTAGTGGGTATTTTTGGAATGCTTGGCTATTTATTCATCCAATTAAAAATGGAGCCTGCGCCTCTATTACTTGGCTATGTTCTTGGACCGATGATGGAAGAGAATCTTAGGCGGTCACTCAATTTATCGCATGGTGATTGGTCTGTTTTTATAACAAAACCTGTGTCTGCAACTATTCTTTTTATCACGGTATTGCTTGTTTGTTTAATTACTTTTCCTTCTCTTCGTGTTGCACGTCAGAAAGTATTTGTTGAAGAGTAATGCACCATATTTGATTTTTATCATGAGCATTTTAAAACCGCCTCATAACCGCGTTTCGAATGGTCTTCTTTCCATTTGGCATGGGGTTGAGGCAGGGTTTGAATCTTCTCTGGACGCTTGGTATGACCGCGAGCATCATTTTGAGCGATTAGCTGTGCCTGGTTTCTTGAGAGCTAGAAGATATCTGCATCTTGACAACGGCTCCCGGTATTTGTCTCGCTATGACGTGCTTGAACCTTCTGTTTTGGGGGCGAAAGCTTATCTTTCGGCACTTAACCATCCATCGGATTGGACGCGTGAATCCATGTTGCACTATCGAAATACGACTCGTAGTGTCTTTCGTTTTGTTGCTGAATCAGGAATGGCTGATGGGGGTGCACTTATAACCCTTAGGATAATCAAGGATGAGACAGATATTTTTCAGCGATTAGACCAAGTATCTTTAGATTTTATTGTTAAGCAGCAAGGTGTTCTGCGTATAGAGTTATGGAGTCTTGATGATGCAATATCAAATCTTAAAAGTGAAGAAAAGAATCTTCGCAAGGCTGCGGATAGTACGGTAGGTCATACAGTATTCATTGAAGGAACTGATATCGATTTACTAAAAGAAGCTACGCAAAAATATATCCTACCTTTAATGGATTGCGAACCAGTAATAGATCGTTTCCGGCTTGTTTTTGATGCGCAAAATTAGCCTCAATGAGATCAATTATTTTTATGCATTTAAGTGTTGATCTAACGCATGATCAACAATCTTTTTGTAGTCGTGTGGAGAATTTTCTATGGTGATCCGAGTTGCAACTATAGGTACAGGTTATTTCAGTCAGTACCACTATGACGGATGGAGTCGTATTCCAGACGCTTCCTTAGTAGGTATTTGTACGAGGAGTAATAAGGAGAAACTTCACGATATTGCTAGTCGCTATGGGGTGATCGATACGTATTTAGATGCAGCCACAATGTTGGATGAAATAAAGCCTGACCTGGTTGACATCATTACCACCCCTGAAACACATATGAAATTTGTGGCCTTGGCCTCTGAACGTGGGATACCAGCAATATGTCAAAAGCCCCTAGCCCCTACCTACGAGGAGGCATGTCAAATTGTTACGCTAGCTGAAGAAGCGAATTCGCTGCTTGTTGTTCATGAAAATTGGCGCTTCAAGCCATGGTTTCGTGAAATCCGCTCCATGATGGACGCTGGCATTATTGGACAGGCTTATTCGATTGCTTTTCGTTTACGCCCAGGCGACGGGCAAGGTCCTGACGCTTACCTTGCGCGTCAACCTTATTTTCAAAAAATGCCTAAATTTCTTATTCATGAAACGGGCATTCACATGGTTGATGTATTTCGTTTTTTAATGGGAGAAGTAACTGGTGTATTCGCACGGCTTAGACGTCTCAATCCAAACATTGCTGGTGAGGATGCGGGCTATGTTGTTTTTGACTTCACGTCTGGTGCGGGTGTCTTTGATGGAAATCGACTTTCTGACGCGCCTGCTCGCAATCCGCGTCTCACAATGGGTTCTCTCCTAGTAGAAGGCCCATTGGGCACTATCCGACTTGATGGTGATGGATTGATTTGGATAAAACCACACGGAAAAGAAGAATTTTTGCATGAATACACATGGGAAGACCGAGGCTATTCAGGTGATTGCGTCCACGCTCTACAAGCCCATGTTGTAGATCATTTGTTAAATGGATCGTCGATAGAAAATACGGCGCGCGAATATTTACGAAATGTGGAGATCGAGAAAGCAATCTATTCTTCTAACGATCACCAAAAATGGATAGCCTTTTGATTTCGGATTTCAATTTTCTGTAGCGAAATCAGTACTTAAATATATCGCCTTCACAGCAATAAACTATTATGAAAACTCAACCTACTAATGAAGTAAATCTACTATTACCTATCTTAGTCGGCTACGGTGACTTGATGGACGATTTCACACCGATTGAGACGGCGCGCGCCTTAGAGACGTTGGCTAAAGGATTCACGGCGCCAACACAACTATTTAAGACAAAATATCAAATCGGACGCGCTTGAATGGTATTGAGCCAAGGGGTCAGCGTATCGGCATCTACAGCAGCCAGTCCACCATCTACGTAGAGGCTGGCGGCTGTCACGTAGGAGGCCTCGTCGGAGGCGAGAAACAAGACGCAATTGGCAATCTCTTCAACGGTTCCGGCGCGTTTCATCATGCTGCCTCGGCCGAATGCACTTCTAAACTCTTCAACGCTCTTACCCATCGTAGCGGCTCGTCTCTCATGGAATTGAGTAAAGACAGGACCTGGACACACAGCGTTAACCCGAATGCCTTCACTGGCATGGTCGTGTGCCATTGAGCGAGTCATCCCAGACAATGCAGCTTTGGTGGTGTCGTATTGGACTGTATTTTTACCGGCGATTGTGGACCGGTTCGAGGACATATTCACGATGCTGCCGCCGCCATTTTTTCTCATTTCGGTTATCGCTGCACGGGCGGTGAAAGCCGCAGCTTTTAAGTTGACTCCGAGGATCTGATCCCAGCTTTCTTCGGT
>RFMZ01000271.1 GCA_009927445.1 Betaproteobacteria bacterium | reverse complement strand
AGCGTTAACAAGATCATCAAGCGTTTTGTATGGAGATTCAGGCTTAACTGAAATGACCGCAGGAGCACCTGCCACCATATACCAACGCCAGTCTTTAGTTTTAGTAGTGTGAAAGCCCATAACAGCAACAACTTGCATTTGCTCAGATGCGCCTAGCCAAGTATGACCATCATGAGGCTTAGACAACACATAATTCATAGCTACGTTGCCACCGCCACCCGTTCTGTTAGAAACAAGAATTGACTGGCCTATGTCTTTCTCCATTGCTTTCGCAATCAATCGATTGGTGGTATCTGTTCCACCACCAGCTGAAGCCCAAACATTAATTTCAATCGGTTTATTTGGAAATTGTTGCGCGAATGTCAGACCCGATAGGAGCGTAAAATTTAACGCACACAAAATTTTCGTAAGTAACACTGCAGTCTTTGTCATAGTCATCTCCTTAAAAATTTAAAATATCAGAACATTAACGAAATTAAAAATCATTTGATGCTAGATTTAAAAAATAAACAAGTAGCATTTTCAACTACCCCCTATAAGTAAATCATTTGTAAATTTAAAGTTCGTAAGTTAGAAAAAATAATTAACTGGCGGCATGTTTTGCAGCCAAATATCCAAAAGTCATAGCCACGCCTATTTGCGCACCTGCACCGGGATATTCACCCCCCATAACTGATTGCATGTCATTCCCCGCAACATATAAACCACTAATTGGATGCCCATCACAGTCTAATACTTGCGAGAATTCATTGTTCACCAATCCAAGGCTTGTACCTAACGGCGTTGGATACACCTTGACGGCGTAAAAAGGAGGACCACTAACTAGGCCTAGGCACGGATTCGGATGGTTATTAGGATCCCCATTCGAACGGTCATAAATATTTTCACCTTTTAAGAACTCATTATCTCTACCGTTAACAACATCAGTATTGAATGAAGAAATAGTTTGGTTTAGTGCTAAAGAATCAACACCCACCTTGATAGCTAAATCTTCAATTGAATTTCCTTCATATAAATAACCTTGTTGTATATATTTTTTTAATGAGGGTGTTCTTGGCCTAATAAGACCAAATCCATACTTCCAGATAAACTCTTTACCGCAAATTAAAACAGCTGGGATCGATGGATTTTCAGCTGTATTCTTATACATTGAACGAACAAATTCATGATAAGAAACTGCCTCATTAACAAATCGCTTTCCTTTCACATTAACCGCAATCAAGCCTGGCTTTGAACGATCTAAAACAATGTGTGGATATATTGAAACTGCACCATCATTTTCTTGAATCAAAGAGCTTGGAAACCACAAAGCATTGTCGAGACCAGGCTTTCCAAGGACGCCACCAGCAGATAACCCGAGATCAATAGTTTCACCTTGGCACCCATCGTAAGCTGCACTGTGGAGCGGAGATGGTTGAGGTAAGTATTGCTGGCGTTTCAACTTATTGGAAGGGAAGCCTCCACCAGCCAAAAGAATACCTTTACTAACCGTAATATTAATCTCTGATTCATTCGTTACGACAATAACACCGCAAACATTACCAAGTTGATTGGTTATTATTTTTTTTGTATCAGAGCAAGTAATAAAACTGACCTGCCTGGAGAGAAGCTCTTTGAACAAAGAACCAACCAATCCGTTACCCAGTACTAGTCGAGTCCCGCGATAAAAGGACATACGGTCAAGTAAAAAACGTGTAATTAATTTAAATCCTATCAAAAAACTATTCAAGTCGAATTTAATTAATTGAGCAGCTTCTCCCCTAGTTATCATCATTCCGCCAAAAAGCATTAACTCTTTCAAAGGAGAAGCTATTTTTTTAAAATCACTACCGAGCAATCTTCCATCAAAAGACTGAGGCTCTAATGGTCTTCCGCCAGCTGCTGCTCCAGGGTGATCTTGTCGATAGTCAGGACTTGAGGCATAAGGTCTAAATCTAATATTAGTATTTTTAATCAAATAATCTATCATTTGAGGTCCCTGATCTACAAAGGACTCACGTAATAATCTATCTGATTTATCCCCAACAAGGGAATCAAGATAAGTCATAGACTTTTCCTTACTATCATCTAATCCGATAGTTTTTTGAAGCGAATTATTTGGAATCCATACTGTCCCAGATGACCGCGCTGCTGTGCCGCCAATGACATCAGTTTTTTCTATGACCAAAACCTTCAGGCCTTCAATACTTGCAACCAAGGCAGCAGTCAAACCAGCAGCACCAGACCCAATAACAACAAAGTCGTAGTTGTGATTTACTAATGGATTAATAGACATTGGAATGCATTTGCAGTTATTGTGGCTTCATCGTAATAATACGTTCTTCACTCATTTCATGCATTGCATATTTAGGACCTTCTCTTCCAAATCCACTATTTTTCGAACCACCGTATGGCATTAAATCCACACGCGAGCTGGATGTCTCATTAATGTGGACACCTCCAACGACTAGTTTTTTAGCAGCGAATAAGGCATCATCTAAATTACTTGTGAAAATTCCTGTTGCAAGGCCAAATGGCGTTGAATTAACTTTTGCAATAGCCTGAGAAATACTGTCAAAGGGCACGATTGACAGAACTGGGCCAAATACTTCTGCACAACCAACGCGCATTGACTCATGGGTATTTGTTAATAACGTTGGTGCTACCACAGCCCCACTCCTTGTACCACCAGCCAATATAGTTGCGCCACTAGAGGCGGCTTCATGAATCCAAGATTCAATTCTTTTTGCTGATTCAAGGCTTATAACTGGACCTACAACTGTTTGAGGGCTGTTCGGATCACCGTACGCAAGTTCTCCGACCATCTCAGTCAGCTTTTGCTGAACCTCTTGGATCCGATTTTGATGCACTAAAAGTATTTGTATAGAAGTGCAGACTTGACCAGCCTTTCTATAACTAGCGCCTACCACCTTGGGAAGAGCGGACTCAAGATTTGTGTCTTCATTCAATATAGTAAATGCAATAGAGCCTAATTCCATTTGTGTTCGTCTTAAACCAGCTCCTTGTTGAATTTTTATTCCGACCTCCGTACTACCAGTAAAAGCGAAAAATTTAATTCGCTGATCAGCCAATAAAGCATCAACGGTTGCAGCAGAACCATGAACAACGCTTATAAGTCCTTTGGGCAAACCTGCTTCAACAAATGCTTGTGCAATTAAACATGCAGTAAAAGGAGTGCTACTAGACGGCTTGAGAATAACTGCATTACCGGAAGCTATAGCAGGAGCAATTTTATGAGCAACCGTATTGAATGGGGCATTGAATGGTGTAATTGCAGCAACCAACCCGAGGGGTACACGAATCGTAAATGCAATTCGTCCACTTTGCTGAGGAGCACCTTCAATAGGAACCATCTCACCACAAAATCTTCTTGCCTCATCCGCTGAAACACGAAGAGTTTGAATACCCCGTTTAATCTCATTCGCAGCATCATTTTTAGGGAACCCAGACTCAATAACCATAATTTCCGTAAAGTGATCAATCTTTTTTTCAATAAGGTTAGCCGTCCTATCTAAAATTTGCCCTCTTTCATAGTTGGACAAAGAAACACCAGCAAACTCATTTGCTGCAAATTCAATTGTTCGATGAATTTGATCAACATCAGTGCGATGTAATAGAGCAAACGGTTTCAAAGCGTATTTATCTAGAACGGGAAATGATTCTTCGTTGCCCTTGACCCACTCACCAGCGATAAGGCTTGAATTTTCGAAGCTAGAAGGATTAGCTAGATCAAAAAGTTGTTTTATCATTCATAACCTCTAGTTCAAATGAATACATTATTTTCATCAATGTATGGAATCCCAATACCACCAACTACGATGCTCTACCCAGTCTTTAACGTCACTTCTAAATTGCAAGTAATGGTTAGACTGTCTATGCAATTCAAATGCATTATTTTCTGAGTAAATCTCGAACAAAAAAAAGAGGCAAGGATCATTTTTTTCTTGATGCACATCAAATTTCAAACAACCAATCTCTAAATCAGTACAAAGACTTGCATGCAATGCAACTCGCACTTTAAATTGCTCTAGAAAGTTTGTCTTAACTTTTAAATGCGCAGTATGAATGAACGTCATGGTGATAGAAAGTAAATTAATTTCAATAAAGCAAATGCCTTAAGTCATACTTGGGGGTAAATCCAATTACCTTCTCGGTTTCAGACAAATCATACAAAGGTGCATATGGATTGTTTTTATATATTTCAGGTCTTCGAATTTCATACGCTTGGTTTGAGAAAGCTGACATTCTCTCAATTGTGGGATTAGGTGCCAATGTGGTGCTAGCACTCACGAAGAGGCTTTCAAATTTTGGTAGAACAGGAACTTCCAGCGCACACCTAAATGCTGATGCAACGTCTCTTGGATCCACGTAATGCCATAACGGACCGCCCCCCGCAGCACTAGGGCCACCAACTGCTGGCCCCTTGTAATTAGAAGGGTCTTTTGCTCGGGCTTTGACTTCACCATACATTTCTTCATAAAGCACGAATACTGGTCGAAGCGCAATAATTTCTATATTGCCTCTTTCAAAAAAACTGCGCCCCATAGTTTCAGAAATTTGTTTACTCAGTGCGTACGGATCAGTTGGTCTCAGGACATGCGAAGTGTCAATTGGTAAATACTCAGGCCGCTTAAGATTTCCAGACATTACAGTAAAACCTATGACCGAATCACTGCTGCATAAAACTACTCGCTTAACTTTTGCCTCTTCAGCGGCTTGCAGAACATTCCAAGCACCGTTTACGTTATCTTTAAGTATTTGTTCTCCTGTTCCACTCCATATATTTGGTCGAGCAGCAACATGAATGACAGCATCTACATCCTTACAAGAAGCCAGAACCGCAGAAAAATCAGTTGTACTTCCAACAATTTGCTCAATAGATTCATCACTCTTTTTTAAATCAAACCCTATGACATGGCTATGTGGCATCAATTCTCGAACAACATGACGCCCAAGTAATCCTGCTGAACCTGTAATTAAGATTTTTTTAAATTTCATATTTACCTTATTTTTAAATTAAATTAAACTTTAAATGTTTCAGGGTTTGATCGCATCCAATTTGCAAAGTCTTTGACCCCCTCCGATAAGGAATAATGAGGTTTAAAGCCTGTATCTTTAAATAAATTATCGCCAGCGAGCGGGCCACGCATGCGCGTATCATCTGTCCATGGCTCAGTACCTGCTCCAATACTGATGATCGATCCAGGCACTGCTTCTTTTACAGCTGCAGCTACATCATGCGTAGAGTAATTGGCTCCTGAGCCAAGATGATATATACCATTATTTAAATTATCAGTTTTGTAAGCGGCAAATAATCCTGCAGCAACATCAGCCACATAGGTATAGCTAGCAGCAAAGTCTCCGCCGCGTAGCTCCTTGATGGGGATCCCAGCCAACGCATATTTCAAAAATAAAGGAATAGGCCCTCTCGGATTTTGTCGTAAAACCGGAACCAACGGAGGACCATAAACCCATGAAATTCTTATACTGGCAGCAGAAACATTAAATTGAGTTCTATATAAGTTAGTTAAAACTTCACCAGAGAGTTTGGTAGTGCTGTAGGTATTGGTGGTAAATGGAATTGCATCCTCAAATATTGGGGCATTGAAATTGGTAACATTTTGAAACACAGACCCAGTACTCACGTAAATAAATCTTGTCCATTTATATAAACGTGCAGCTTCGAGTAGGCTACCTACCGCACCAATATTTACCATAATCGATTCACCTGGATTATTTCTAGCAACCATATCATTTGGAACTGCGGCAGTATGAATACAACCAGTCACATTAGGATCTTTTGACATTGCCTCTACATCTGCAGGATTGGACAAATTACAATGCACCCAACGTACATTACCCACAAGTGCGTCGGCATCTTTTTTTCTAAATGTTGTGTGATATTGAGCAATCACATCTTCGCCAGCTCTTAAAGCGTGTTTTATCAGTTCATATCCAACATGCCCCATGCCACCAGTTATCAATATAGACATATATCCTCTTTATTATTAATTAGCTAGGCATCATCTGAACATCACCGCATACGCTGATAGCTTGACCAGTGATATTTGCTCCAAAAGTAGATGCTAAAAATAGCGCCATATTTGCAATGTCGTGTTCTTCAACATTTCGCTTTAAGGAGACAAGATCAAGATATTGTTTTTTTGTAGTTTCAAAATCTAACCCAATCGCCTCTGATTTAGCTTTAACTACACGCCGGAATCTTTCAGAATTAACATGACCAGGCAAAATAGCATTCACCCGTATATTGCTTTCACCAAGTTCAATCGCTAAACTCTTGCTAAAACCAATTACCCCCATTTAGCTGCGGAATAAGGGGAGCGAAATGCAAAACCATGTCGCCCAGCGACTGAACTGAGATTAATAATTGAACCTCCTCCGGATTTCTTAATTAGAGGCACTGCATGTTTAGCGCAATAAAATTGGCTTGAGACGTTAACCTTTAATGTGTCTTCAAGGTCTTGGTATTCAATATTCTCAACAAGCGCAGTGGGACCTGCAATACCGGCGTTATTTACAAGTACATCTAATCCGTCCCATTTCTTTTTAACTACATCGAACAAATGTTCAACATCAATAGGGTTTGAAACATCTGTGACAAGAGAAGTCAATTTGGGATTATAAGAATGGGTCTGGCGACTAAAGATTCCGAAATATCACAGATTAACACCTCTGCCCCGGCCTCAGAAAATGCTTGGGCAATTGATTTTCCAATGCCAGATCCGCCAGCTGTAACTACAACCCTAAGACCATTGAGTTGAATAGGTAGAAAATTAGTATTCATATACAACCTTTTTATGAATTTAATTACAAAGCTCTAGCAGCAGAAAGATAAGCTTTCAATCCATCTTGTATTTGAAATTTAGGTGTGTAACTCAATTCGTTATGTGCTCGAGTAATATCAAGCGCCCCTTTTTTTACAGCCTCAATTCGATCACCAAATAAATATTGTCCTGGACCAATGGATAACTGACTTCCAGGAACTAATTCTTTAACAAAATCAATAATTTCATAAAGAGAATAAGCTTTACCTGAAGCCAAATGATATGCATCGAATTTATGAGATGGCTTATCAAGTGCTAAAAGTATTCCATCAACCAAATCATCTATATAAACATGATCAACTCTAAAATCACCGCCGTTATCTATATGCAAAGTTCTGCCTTGAATAGCTGCATCAATAAGCGTTTTGGGAACTCTTTGCCGAGGAAGACCAGGGCCATACACCCAGCAAGTTCTAAGATGGATAATATCCATCCCATGATTTCGATTGTAGTCGCGTGCTAATTGCTCTACTGCAAACTTAGATATCCCATACGGCATCAATGGAAG
>RFMZ01000094.1 GCA_009927445.1 Betaproteobacteria bacterium | reverse complement strand
AATGCAATAGCTCTTCATAGCTTTGGTCTTTCATTGCCAAATCACTTAGAGCACTCTCCTCGTCTGTTTAAATCGAGTGCAGCCTTTCACGAAGCACAGTCTTCAACACTTTGCCTGTATTGTTTTTGGGTAAATTTTCTATAAAAAAATATTCTTTTGGCCTTTTGAAACGCCCGATATGCTGCAGACAAAGGAGATCAAGCTCTTGCTTTGTCAATACATAACCAGTCTTACCTACAACAAAGGCGCAGACGTCCTCGCCCCATTCAGCACTTTCTCGACCCAATACAGCCACTTCGATGACATTCGGATGAAGCAACAAAACTTCCTCGACTTCCCGAGGATAAATATTACTGCCACCGCTAATGATTACGTCTTTGGACCGGTCTGTGAGAACTAATAAGCCGCGAGGAGTCAAATAGCCAATGTCTCCTGTGCGCAGCCAGCCATGCGTCAGGGTTTTTTCGCTGGCTTCTAAATTGTTCCAGTACCCTTTCATTACGCTGGGACCGCTCACTACGACTTCGCCCATCACTCCTGAAGTGCAGCAGCGATCATTAAAATCCCATACCTGTACGTCCACCAACGATTGGCGCATACCAACGGAAGCTAGCATTTCATCGTCGCCGGTCTTGATGGCCAAATCAACTTCGCTGGCAGACATCGCCGAAATAGTCATGGGACTTTCGCCTTGGCCGTATATTTGTGCAATCCTGCCTTCTAGACAGTCAACAGCAGCTCTCATATCCTGCAGATAAAATGGTGCGCCACCAACGATGACGGTTTTCAGATTTTCTAGTGGTGGGCAAACATCGTTCGCATAGTTGACCATACGCTTAACTATTGTCGGAGAGGCAAACAAGTTGATTCTCTCAATGCGCTCAATCAATCCGAACAATTCAGCCTCATCAAACCCGCCGCTCGGCGGTATAACCTGAAGGGCTCCTTTCATCCACATCGGAATTGCATAAAGACCACTTCCGTGTGAGAGTGGAGCCACATGTATGATCGCATCACGATGGTCCACAGAGACGACGTCGGCATGAAAGCACATTGCCATTGCTACAAGATTTGCGTGCGTCAGCATGACGCCCTTTGGCCGGCCAGTCGTACCGCTAGTGTAGAAGATCCAGGCAAGATCCTCATCAGACACAAACACTGATTGCTCCAAATTGCCTTTGGCCATCTTGTCATAGCTTTCGGATTCAGCATCAATTAGTTTCAAACCTGGGATGCGCCCAACTACCTCTTTAAACTCCGCCATCAATTCACCTTGAGACACGCAGACCTTCGCTCCCGAATCGCGGAGAATATAATCAAGCTCAAGCGGATGAAGTTTTGAATTGACTGGCACTGCGCAAAGCCCAGCACACCAGATTGCCAGTTGCAATTCGACATATGGCACGCTGTTTTTCATGAACAGCACAACTCGTTCTCCTGAATTATTCCCGCAGGTTTGCCGAAGTGAAGCAGCTAATCGGTTCACCCGTTGATCAAGCTCGCCATAGGTGTAAAGCGTATGCTCGCCAAGCGCTACGGCCGGTGAGTCACGGTGAGCAGCAACGGTCCTTTTGAATAATTTATTCAGATTCATTGTCGACTCACTGCGCAACAATTGCATCAGTGAGACCGAGCAAGCGGCGCGCAGCGCGCAGGTGGGGCTTGTCGATCATCATGTCTCCGAGCCGCACGACGCCGGCATCGGGGTCAGCCTCAAAGGCTTTAATCACACTTTGCGCCCAAATACGCTCTTCTTCTGTTGGCGAAAACAGCTGGTTAACCACATCGACATGCTTCGGATGAATCACGGCCTTACCGGTAAAGCCGTCTCGCCTCGCTTCAACTGATGCACTCCTAACCCGATCTAGATCGCCGATGTCGGTTTCCACAGTGTCAATAACTGCAACACCTGCAGCTGCCGCGCCAGCAAGACAAAGGCTGCGTGCCATCAAATAGGGATCAAGCCAGCGGCCATCATTTCGATTGGTGCTCGCTCCAATCGAAGCCGATAAATCTTCGGCGCCCCACATCATTCCCCAAAGCCGCGGTCCGGCATCCTTATAAGTACCTAGGCCAAATAACGAACTTGCGGTTTCAGTCACTATAGCCAAGATCCTCGTGCTTCCAATGGGTGCGCCTACCATCACCTCGAATGCGTCGAGATAAAGCGACAGTGTCTTCACGTCGTCGGCACTCTGGCATTTTGGAAGAACTATGCCGTAAGGGCGAAATGACATGACCGCAGTCAAGTCTTGCAAAGTCATTCCAGTATCGAGTGCATTGACGCGTACAAAGAGAAATTTGGCATTCGAATGCTGTCCACGCAGCATTTCCTGAGTGTCAAGGCGGGCCTGAACCTTACGGCTCATTGCAACAGAATCTTCTAAGTCAATAATAAGAGAGTCCGCTTCAGTTCGCATAGCACTTTCGAACTTACGCAAGCTATCAGCTGGCACAAAAAGCATAGAGCGGATCACTTTGAAATTCCTTGGCCGCGTTCAGCGTCATCAGTGCGTGTTAACAGTGCGCCTTGGCTCCTGAAGTCTTCAATCTGAGCCTGTGAAAATCCCCACTCTTCCATAGCTACGTCAGCACTTTCTCCGGGCTTCTCAGGGGGCGTGGGCATCGCGCTTACTGTTCGGCTAAAGCGCGGCGCGGGTGCGGGCTGAGAAACGCCCGCGATCTCAATAAAACCCTTGCGCGACAGTTGATGCAAATGATTCGGCGCTTCCTGCATCGAGAGCACCGGAGCGAAACATGCATCGGTACCTTCGAGCAGTTGACACCAATATGCGCGAGTTTGGCTCTTGAAAAGTGCAGTCAATTGCACGCGCATGGCTGGCCATTTATTTCTATCTATCGCATCTGCTGACATGCCAGCCGGAAGGCCAATTAGTGAGAAAAGCTGTTCTCGAAACTTGGCCTCAATTGGGGCAATAGAGATGTAATTTCCGTCTAAGCACTCATAGACGTCGTAAAAAGGTGCCCCCGAATCGAGCATGTTTGTACCTCGCGGACCTTCGTGCATTCCAGCAGCCTTGAGGCCGTAAGTCGAGGCCATTAGGGAAGTTGCAGCATCCACCATTGCAGCGTCAACTACTTGACCTAATCCACTTCGACGTGACTCGATTGCTGCCGCAAGTATGCCCATGCAAAGATATACGGCGCCCCCATAGTCTCCCACTAGGTTAAGCGGTGGCGTTGGCGGCTCATCACGCCTGCCAATTGCATCAAGTGCTCCGGACAGGGCAATGTAATTTAGGTCGTGCCCAGCTGATTGAGCCAGCGGTCCATCCTGGCCCCAGCCAGTTACCCTTCCATATACCAGCCTTGGATTGCGAGCTAGGCATTCGTCTGGTCCCAACCCCAATCGCTCCATCGTGCCGGGACGAAAGCCTTCTATCAAAGCATCAGATTTTTCCAGCAGCGAAAGTGCCATAGAAACACCTTGGGGACATTTCAAATCAGCTACAACAGAGCGGCGACCGCGGTTCAGAAAGTTCAACTGTGTTGGTCGGTTGAGACCTAAGCCGCTAGGCTCTGGGCGTTCTAGCCGTAATACAGTAGCGCCCATGTCGGCCAGTAACATCGCAGCCATTGGCCCCGGCCCGATACCGGCAAACTCGAGTACTTTAAATCCATTCAGTGGTCCCATGATTAAGGACTCTCAATAAGATTTAGGCAAACCGAGCACTCTCTCGGCTACATAAGAAAGTACCAGCTGCGGGCTGACTGGAGCGATGCGCGGGATCAGCACTTCTCGCAAGTATCGTTCTACGTGATACTCCTTGGCATAGCCGAAGCCCCCATGCGTCATGATGGCTTGCTCACACGCATGGAATCCAGCTTCCGCAGCTAAGTACTTGGCTGCATTAGCGGAGGCCCCGCAGTTCATGTTGTTGTCATACTGCCAGGCCGCCGACATCATCAGAAGATGGGCTGCTTCAAGTTCGATCCAGTTTTTGGCAAGCGGGTGTTGAATGCCCTGATTTTTGCCTATAACCCGATTAAACACGATACGCTCCTTGGCATATGCAGTAGCCTTCTTGAGGGCTATACGTCCTAGGCCAATAGCTTCAGCGGCAACCAAGATGCGTTCAGGATTCATGCCATCAAGTATGTACTCAAAACCCTTACCCTCTTCGCCTATGCGATCCTCGATCGGGACACGCAAATTATCAATAAAGAACTGGTTAGAATCCACGGCCTTACGCCCCATCTTCTCGATTTCTCGAACCTCAATATGTTTACGGTCCAGTGTGGTGTAAAAAAGGCTCAAGCCATGCTTGGGCGACTTCACTTCTTCTAGCGGAGTCGTGCGAGCGAGGATCAGCATCTTTTCGGCTACTTGGGCCGAAGAGATCCAAACCTTTGCGCCGTTTATCAAGTAATGATCACCCTTGAGGTCTGCCTTGGTTTTGAGTTGCGTAGTATTAAGGCCCACGCTTGGTTCAGTTACGACAAAACAAGCCTTTCCTTACCCGCGATCAGTGGTGGCAACATTCGCCTCTTTTGCTCGTCGGTACCGTGCTTTACCACCGGGTTAAGACCAAAAATATTCAAATGCAGTGCAGAACACCCTGACATGCCTGCGCCCGATTCGCTAATGGTCTCCAGCATCAGGGCAGCCTCGGTAATACCCAGCCCTGAACCGCCATACTCTGTAGGAATGCAAATACCAAGCCAACCATCACGCGCGAACGCAGCGTGAAAGTCGGTTGGAAATCCGCCCTGACGGTCCTTTTCTAGCCAGTATTGGTCGTCAAATTTTGTGCAGATTTTCGCCGCCGCTTCTCGGATGCGTTCCTGCTCGGGTGTAAGTGAAAATTCCATGGGTATTTCTCCTGTTTCAAAGTTTTGGGTTGTAAGGGAAAGGCGATGAGGTCACACCGCGTTCAAGGAGAAGCGCAACGCGATCATCGTCGTAACCTATCTCGCTCAAAACCTCAACACTATGTTCTCCCAATCTAGGTACATGCCGCTGCGCCTTTGGCTGCGAGACTGACCAAGTACTGGGTACGGCCATCTCGCGAAGCCTGCCTTCACTTGGGTGGTCGACGAAAGAGAAAAATCCTGTCGCTTCAAGATGAGGATCAACTATTAACGAGTCTAGGCTTTGCAGCGGCATCGCCGGGATATCAGCAGCGTCCATCAGCGCAAGCCAATCGGATGTGGTGCGTGTTGCAAGCAGTATTGCCAGCTCTTTGTAAAGCGCGCCAATATTCTCGGTGCGTGTGGTCATGTTGGCAAAACGCGGGTCGTTCTCAAACTCGTCCTCGCGGCCCAACGCCTTGAAAAATGAGCGCCATTGACGATCAGAATAAACGAGCACACATAGGTAGCCATCTTTGGTACGGTAGGGCCGGCGGTCTGGCGTCAGCATTCGAGGATAACCAAGAGGCCCCAAAGGAGGATCAAAAGTATGTCCGGCCATATGGTCGCTCAGCACGAAGCTCGCCATCATCTCAAACATCGGTATGTCGATTCGCTGCCCTAGTCCAGTTCGCGCTTGATGGAAGAGCGCCGCATTAACTAAACCCACAGCTGCCAGCGCGACGCCTCGATCAATTATTGCGGTAGGTACATAGCGTGGCTCGCTTCCGTCAGCCTTGTGCGAAAGCCATGGAATTGCTACCGCGCCCTGAATTAGGTCATCGTAGGCAGGCTTTCCCGCGTAGGGTCCGTCTTGACCGTATCCGAACAAACCAGCGTAGATGATGCGAGGATTGACACTAGATACTTCCTCATAAGTCAGGCCCAGTCGTGCCATTACCTGGGGCCTTAAATTGTAGATCAGCACGTCAGCTCCCTTAGCAAGATCCAGAATAGCGGACCGACCCTCGGGCTGCTTTAGATCTAGGACTATGCTGCGTTTGCTGCGGTTTGCATTGATAAACATAAAACCCATGCCTTCATTTCGAGCCGGTCCGATACCTCGTATCGGATCGCCCCCGGGAGGCTCCACCTTTATGACATCTGCCCCCATGTCGCCGAGAATTTGGGTGGCATAAGGTGCCATAAGTACCGTCGACAGATCGACGATCCTGACGCCTGCTAGAGGTCCAGTCATCTCATCCTCCTTGAATGAGCATCAAGCTCGAGTTGTTCGCGAAACTTAGGATGGGCAATAGCAATCAGTCGGCTGGCACGTTCGGCCAGAGTCTGACCTCTTAGGTCAGCAATGCCCCATTCCGTAACTACTAAGTCGCAATCGCTGCGAGGAGTTGTTACCACTCCAACTGGCA
>RFMZ01000195.1 GCA_009927445.1 Betaproteobacteria bacterium | reverse complement strand
CAAAAACGCATCAACAAACCTAAAAACCTCGGAAGGAAGCGAAACTGACACCTGTACACCGCGAACAAAACACTATGAATTAAGTGTTATGGCATTATGAATGCTTATTTTTTGATTTATGAAAATATCTGCTCTGTGAGTTCATTTATTCTTGTTTTACTGTATTTTTTGCCATGAATTCCATCAATTTTACCGAGAAGTACTGTTCAAGTTTTCGAAGGGAAATTCATAAATGTAAGCTGCCACAGCCAAACCAAATTCAAAATTGCTGCTGAATCCCTGACCAAGCTCTTTATCACCAGCAAGCTGCAGCTACTTTTATTTTAAGCAAAAAGATTGGTTGCTGGTCATCAAACGCAGCGTGGGAGACTCTAATTAGTTGGCGAAAATGCAAGATTAAAAATTTAGCAACTTGTATCGACTAGGAAAATCATTTATAAAAGCATATGGTGAAATTTCTTATTTTCAAATTTAATTGAGTCATAGCCAATTCCAGACATAAGCCTTGATCAATTGCGTAGTTATGCTGTTACACGCAGCTTGTTTACGCCCACAAGCTTGCCCAAAGCTCTGAACCGCTTGGGCTTTGTTCAGGCTGACCCTCTTCGTGCGCCGGCAAGAGCACAAGATTTAACCCTTAGGCATCGTGTCACTGGATACTGTGTTGGCGACCTTGAGCTGCGTTATCCTAAATTGCCTATTGAAGAAGATTTCTTCGTCAACTATGGTTTTGTGACAAGAGATTTGCATCACTTAATGCACCCACGTACCCCTAGAACTCCTTGGACAAAGGTACGTACTAAAAATGCACTTCAAATATTAGAGTTTGTTCGCGAAGTGGGAGTTGTGAAACCATCCGAGGTTGATGACCGCTTTGATCATGGACGTGTGACCAATTGGTTTGGAGGTAAAAGCAAGGCAACCACTCAGTTACTAGATGACATGCATTACATTGGTATGCTACGTGTGGCCAAAAGGGAAGGCGGCCAACGTCTTTATGAAGTCAGAGTCCATGATCCATCAGAAATTGAACCATTGGCCATCATGGATACGCTAGTTGATGTCATCGTAGCTAAATATGCCCCTTTGCCCTCGGCCAGTCTAGGTCAATTGGTGAGCTTACTTGGAGGAGGTATACCGCAGTGGCGCCAACATCGCCAGTCTATGTTGACGCGAGCTAAGAAGCGTTTACCAAATACTGTAATTGAAGGAGTAACTTGGTACTGGCCCGAAGGAGAGAACCCAAGCTCACGTAGCCAAACTGTTTTGGAGGAGGTTAGGTTGCTTGCGCCTTTTGACCCTTTGGTTTGGGATAGAAGGCGTTTTGAATATTTGTGGGGCTGGTCATATAGATTTGAGGCTTATACACCTGCAGCAAAAAGAGTTAGGGGACACTATGCCATGCCTCTTCTCTGGCGAGATAAGGTTATTGGTTGGGCAAACATTAGCACGAAGTCGGGTAGGTTAATTCCCCAATTAGGGTTTGTGAACGGTCTGCCTAAAGAGAGAAGCTTTACGAAAGCATTGGAGGAAGATCTCCAGCGTATGTCAGTTTTTTTGAAGCTGTAGAAACATATCAATGTCCGATTAATTATGTTTTCCAAATTCTATTTTGGAAAATATTTTAAACTAAGGGTTTGTAACAATTGAATAATATTAATTAATAATTTAATATGAAAAATAAAATGAATAAAATTTTCATAATCCATATAGTATGGTTTAAATCTATAATTAACTAAGTATTTTGTCGAATTTTACTATAATTTTCTGCTGTCAATTTTAATTTAGATCAAAACTTCTTTAACCCCAATTATTAAAGTATATAAAAAATGAACGAATTTACAACGCTTAAATCAGTGTCAGTTAGTAAGCTTTTTGGTAGATTTGATTATAATTTAACATTTAAAAATATAGCTGATGAATCTAAGGCATTAACAATTATTACAGCTCCGAATGGATACGGAAAATCTACTATTTTAAAATTAATTGATGACCTATTAAGAGGGAATTATTTAAGACTAGCGCGTACTTCATTCCATGAGCTAATTTTGAAATCTAGTGAAGACATTAGTATTCTTGTTAGACGTAAAGTTTTAAGTAAAAACGATACTGAAAATGAAAGCGTTTTTTTAGTTTTTGAATTATTTTCAAAAGGAGAGAGTCAATCAACTGAGACTTGGAACTTAAATATAGAAGAAGTACAGAGAAATGAAATCGATGAAGATGGAAGTATTTCCCGTAGATTTGACTCTTCGGTTATTGAATATGCAGACCGAATTTTGGGTTTAAGAAGAGTAGGAGTGAATGTGTGGCGTGATCCTAAAAACGGTCGAAACTTTTCGCGATCTGAAATTACTGAAATGTTTGAAGTCAGAAGGTTAAAGAGTTCCGGCAATGTTGAGCCGTCATGGTTAATTGAATTTAGGAAATCATTACCAGTTCTTTATATTTCAGCAAACCGATTAAGAGTCGATCTCGATTCTCAAGTGAATAGGCGAGG
>RFMZ01000076.1 GCA_009927445.1 Betaproteobacteria bacterium | reverse complement strand
CATTTAGAGAAATCTTGTGCCATAATAGGGGTAGAAACATGGGTACAGAAAGGACGCCTAATGGCAAATCGAGCATACAAACAACTTAAAGCAAAGTTTGTTGAGAGCACTAAAGTAGTCGGTAACCATCTGGACGGTGACGGCCTTTATCTTCAAGTTACCGAAGGCGCCAGAGGAATCAATAAATCTTGGCTATTCAAATACCAACTTTATAAAAAAATTCGTGAGATGGGACTCGGATCCTTCCGGGATGTCAGCCTCCTTGAGGCTCGCCAAAAGTGTCAAGATGCTCGTAAATTAATTCTTCAAGGGTTAGATCCACTTAATGAAAAAAATGCCAAGCGAGCCATCGTAATACCTACATTTGCCGAATGCTGCGATACATACATTACAGCCCATCAGAGTTCTTGGAAGAACCCAAAGAGCGAGGCTCAATGGAGAAGTACTTTAACAAATGATGGTGAAAAATTGTCCCACCATAGAGTTAACCTCATCACCACCCCAATGGTGCTGCAAGTCCTGAAGCCGATTTGGGAAACAAAGAGCGTCACAGCTCACAGACTTAGAGGGCGAATTGAAAAGGTATTAGATTATGCAAAAAGCTTAGGGTATCGAGATGGCGATAATCCAGCCGAGTGGAAAGGCAACTTAGAATTCTCATTATCACAAAAGCCCCAAACAAAGATTCATCAACCATCGCTAGATTGGCATGAACTAACACAATTCATACCTGAACTAAGAGCTAAAGACTGTCTAAGTGCCTATGCTCTGGAGTTTTTGATTCTCACCGCAACTAGAACTAGCGAAGTCATTAATGCTGAATGGTCAGAAATTGATTTGAAAGAGGCAAGATGGACAATTCCTGCTGCGAGAATGAAGGCAAATAAAGAACATGTCATCCCTCTTTCGACTTCGGCATTAAATATTGTTAAAAAAGTTAAAGATTTAAATGATCAATGGATCTTTCCTAATGATAAAAAACCCCTGTCAAATATGGCAATGCTTGAATTAGTTAGAGGCATGGGGCCTTACAAAGATAAAGATTCAAAAAAACCAATCGTAGTTCATGGGTTTAGATCTACTTTTAGAAATTGGGCAAGTGAAGCAACTAATTACCCCAAAGAGATTATCGAAAGAGCTTTAGCTCATGGTAATCCGGACAAAACTGAAGCCGCTTATTTGAGATCAGATCAATATAAAAACAGGGTTAAGTTAATGAATGCCTATGCAAGATTAATCGAAGGTAAGATAACAAACGACAAGATTATCCAATTTAGAAGCGCTGCTTAAATTCAATAAGTTTTAAAAAGCATCGACAAAGTTTTATTTTTTACTGTAAGATATAAATAGATATACAACGAGGGCTTTGCCAGCCGTTAACGGAGTTTTAAAGCTGATTACGTTAATTGATACAGTCCTAAAAAGACTGGGTGTTATAGGTGGCAGATAACATTTCTGATTGGGGTTCCTCCTTAATTGGAGGTATAACTGGAGCAGAGCTAACGAAATCCTAAACGGCTCTGGAGGGATTTAGGCTTGTTTAGCACATGTGCTAGATGAGCCTTTTTTACTTAAGCTCTCAAGTATGTGTGCATTTTAAACAGGACATAAAATGTACACAGTCAAATTTGGTCAGCTGATCAAACTCCCAAAAGTAATTGAAATAACAGGTAACTCCCGCTCGAAAATTTATGCAGATGTAAAAGAAGGTATTTTTCCAGCTCCTTTAAAAACTGGAAAAAGAGCTATTGCTTGGAAATTATCCGAGATTGAGGGTTGGGTTGATTCACTTCAAACTAACCTTGTTAAAAATGGAGGTCAAAATGACTCCAAATAATAAAAAATGGGACTTGTCCCATTTCCCACTGTCACAAATCAAATCCGCTACGGAAAATGACTTAATATACGATTCGTTTGGAATTGCCAATGAGGATGATCATGATTTAACCATATCTATTCGAGACAATGGTATCCAAGAACCCCTTGTTCTTTCGGCAGATTTCTATCTACTAAGCGGCCATCGCAGAAAAGCTGCGGCAACGTACTTAAATCTTAAAGAAGTTCCCGTTCGTTTAACTGAAATCTTCTTTGAAGATTTAAATACAGAGGAGCGTTTAAAAGTGCTCAGGATATTTAACCGGCAGAGAAGTAAGAGTTCTTCGGAGCGCATAAGGGAAAAATTACTTGAAGTTGATAGCGCGTTAGCTTATACAAATCTACTCAGAAAACGGGCTGAAATTAATGAATTTGGCGATGATGGCGAAATCAATATTGAATTAGAGACGTCCAGAAAAAGATCTGTAATTAGTACTATGGGCTTTCTTAATGCCGCAAAAAAAGTGATTAACGAAAATAAAGCATATTGGCCTTTAACTGTCAGACGCGTGCATTACTTATTACTTAATGATCCACCTTTAAAGCACGATAAGAAACCTCATTCAAAGTATGTCAATGACAAAAATTCTTACAAAGCTCTGACCAACTTATTACTCCGCGCTAGATTAAATAGATTTATCCCTATGCAAGCCATTGAGGATGGAACACGACCTATCAGGTTAGGCGGCGGTTTTGAATCGCTTGAAGAGTTTATTGAGCAGGAGTTAGATAATTTCTTACTGGGCTACTCCCGTAATCTCATGCAGGGGCAGCAAAATCATATAGAGATCATTCTCGAAAAGAATGCTTTACGGTCTGTAATTGAAATAGTCGCAAAAAGATACTGTATTCCGATGACAACAGCTAGAGGTTATGCCTCACTTTCACCCCGTCATGCTATAGCAAGTAGATTCAAAAATTCTGGCAAAAACAAGTTGGTGCTACTTATGCTAACGGACTTTGACCCGGATGGTGAGCAAATTGCGGAATCTTTTGCTAGATCAATGAGAGACGATTTTGGGATAACAAATATTCACCCAGTAAAAGTAGCCCTAACCGCTGAAGATGTAGAAAATTATGATCTTCCAAGCGACATGGATGCTAAACCATCAAGCCCAAATTATCAAAAATTCATCAAAAAATACGGTATTAAAGCTGTTGAGCTAGATGCTGCGCCAGTGAAATTACTTCAACAGAAACTTGAAAATGCCGTCGAATCAGTTATTGATATTGATGAATATAACTCGCAAATAGAGCTTGAAGAAGAAGACGCTACAGAAATTGAGGCGAGAAGATCTCTCGTTTTTGAAGCGATTAAGGACTCTTTCTAAAAACAGGACTAGTCCCATTTCTCAAATCTTATATAGAAAGTAACACATGTTCAAAGTAACCGTCAGATGTAACCCGTTACGCCTTTTAGGCCATAAGCAGACTCTTTACATAGCAGAACGCCATAATACAAGAGCTTGGATCGACAAGAATAAGCCTGATTACTGGGGAAAGGTGGATCCATCTAGATCACACTTAAATCTTGATCTGATAACACTTGTCAATTCAACCTATGAAGAACTTGCGTTTCGCTATATTAAGGAGCGAGGAATTGATATAACAAGTCACAAGAGCTTCAAACGAAGTGATCGGGGGTATGCCCTAGAATACGTAATCGGGGTCACAGCCGGCTTTGATTACAACGGAGATCCTAATGGATTCTATAGAAAAGCCCATGAATGGTTTATTAATTACCATCCGGAATGTCCAATCCTGCATAGTGTTATTCACCACGATGAAGCTGATCCACATCTGCACATCATTGCAGTACCAATTGTGAATGGGCGGCTAAACGCATCCAAAGTCCTAGCATTTAAAGACAGCGGCATTAGAGATGAATCTTTGTATAACTACATGACTCCAGAATACAACTTAACCTATCCAAAGTACTTAAGGGGCGCTGATAAAAAAGTGGGCGTAGAAATAGCTATTGAGAGATTCCACGAGGTCATTGGATCAAAAATAGACAGTGTATGGCATCAACCTGTTATCCAGTCAATTCATGCTCGCCCTGAGCCGTTTCTGAGGGCAGCTGGTGTTACTTTGCAACAGATTGTGGATGTTCGGAGATCGGCTGTAAAAGGTAACATTAACATAAAGAGTAGTTAGATAAAAAGCCACTCGCAAAAGTGATCAACACATGAATTATGAAGTCATCAACAATGTATAGGTATAAAGC
>RFMZ01000018.1 GCA_009927445.1 Betaproteobacteria bacterium | reverse complement strand
TTTATCCAGCCGCAAAGTCATTTTGTTAGACACCGCTGGAGTTAGCCAACGCGACACCCTCATGGTCGAGCAGTCACAAATGCTCCAAGATGGCTCACGCAATGCCTTTCGGATTTTAGTGATGAGTTCTACGACGGATTTGCGCACCCAAGAAGATGTGATTCACTTACATAATCAAGCCGCTAAAGCCAAGGATATGCCGGGCATTGGAGCGGCAGTGATAACCAAAACTGATGAGGCGACCCAATTAGCCCCAGTCATTGATTGCTTGATTCGCAACAATCTACCACTCATGTTCCTCTCCAATGGACAGCGCGTGCCTGAGGATTTAAGTCAACCCGACATTGCCTACCTGTCGCACCGGGCGATGCGCTCGCGCTCGTATTCAGATGACTTATCGATCAATGACGATCAAATACCTGCCGTCCTATCCGACCATTTAGGCGATTGGCTCAATAAAGTGGCTCCATGAGCGCAGTCAATACCCCTGCTGGTTTAGACCAGGCCGATGGCCTGCGATCGATGTTTGGTGATGATAAGAATCAAGTAATCTGCCTGGCCTGCGCTTTGGATTCGATACAGTTGTGCATATTGGTCACGGGACAGCGCACGCACTAAAAAATGCGGGGTATCAAATTCTGATGATCGATGAGGTGCCGCTTTCTGAGCGGCGCACGATGTCTGGCTTTTTATATCCAACGAAGTATGATTTGGGACAAGTGTTTACCAACTCGGTCACCTTGAATAAATCGATCAAGCAAGTAGAAGAAAAATTTTGGTATGCTACAGCTGCCAAATTGCGTCATGCCTTTGAGATCCGCCGAGCTAAAATGCCCAATCTGGACGATCGTCTGAAAGAATTGCATCTAGAATTTGATTACATTCTGTTTCCAACCAATGATCCAGAGTTCAACATCGTGAATTTTTTTGGTAAGTCAGTTTCGCGTATCTTAATTGCGTCCCCCGAGTTTGCATCTTTATCTCGTGCGATGGGCATGATTCGACAGTTTTCTTTATACAATTCCGAGGCCCCTATTCCAACCCTGATTTTAAGTATCGAGGAAGATGCGGCTCAGGCGGCTTTTGACAAGCTCCAAAAAGCAGCACAAACGGCCATGGGTTTAGAATTAGAAATGTTAGGATGGGTAAAGGCCGTCCAAGCGGTGCGCGTGGTAATTGATCCAGACGATTTATCAGTCTCCACACCTACCGATGGTCCTTCGAATGAATTTGTTTTACCAGCAGGTTTTTTTAAGCATTTAACGCAATCGATTACGAATTAACTGGTACATTACGTTATGAATAAAGCATATGCACAAGAAGTTAATTATGGCGATGAAATGGCCAAGCATATGCCTCTTGTCAAACGCATCGCGTACCAGGTTGCATCTAAACTGCCAGCTAATGTCGAGGTAGATGACTTAATTCAAGAAGGTCTTATTGGTTTACTTGACGCTCTAAAGCGCTACCAACCTCAGCCCAATTTGAGTTTTGAAATTTATGCCAGGACCCGTATTAAAGGCGCTATTTATGATTCTTGTCGAAAAAATGACATCCTGCCTCGTAATCAACGCGATGATCTGAGCCGCCTAGAAAAGTTAAATCGGCAATTAGAGCAAGAACTAGGCAGATCCCCAACTGAAGGTGAAATTGCCCAGTCCGCAGATTTATCGATGCAGGACTATTACTCCATTATGGACGGCATGGTTAACCTAATGCCCATTGATGAGTTATCGGATGAATTAATGCCCGTCGATGGCAGCTCAGACCCGCTCAATCAAACGGCGATGAGTCAGTTTGCGGCCCAATTAGCCAAGGTCTTAGAAAAGCTTCCCGAAAAGGAACAAATGGTCATGGCCTTGCATTACCAAGAGGATCTCTCGTACCGAGAAATTGCTGAGGTACTTAACCTCACGACCGGAAGGATTAGTCAACTCCATACACAGGGCATGATTCGTATTCGCTCTCATCTCAAAGTCTCGGTCAATTAACAAAGACTCACCCAACCC
>RFMZ01000085.1 GCA_009927445.1 Betaproteobacteria bacterium | reverse complement strand
TAATAATGAAGCTACTCTGATTGGCACTTTCGAATGACTTACTAATCCTAGCATTGCTATATCAAGCAATGTATAGAAATTATTTTTGGTAATTCCACCGAGTCTTCTAGGTTGTATAAAAGGAATTGATTTTATTGGATATCCCAACTCACAAATAATTCCTCTTAAAAAAGGATAGGGGTCATTAATCTCTTTTAGATGCTCTATGATTTTTTTGTCATACATCCCAAATCCTGTAGCATCTTTAAGGATTTCAATATCAGAGATATTGTCTAAAAACTTATAATAATATTTACGTAAAAAATGCATTAGAGGGCTACTTTTACTAACTGGCTTTACTGCCATAACTAATTTCCAACCCTTCTCCCACTCTTCAATAAATTTTGGAATCAAGTCTGGTGGGTCTTGAAAGTCTGAAGCCAAGTAAATTGTGGCAACTCCATTGCTTTGTAAGATTCCATAATATGGAGATCTAATATGGCCAAAATTTCTTACATTAAAAATTGCCTTTATTCGTGCGTCCTTACCAGCTATTTCGCGAATTTTTTCCTGGGTTCCATCAGATGAGCAATTATCAATCACAATAATCTCAAAATCATATTGCTCTAATGGAGCGATAGCCTCTCTAATACTATCCAGCAAGGATTCAATATTATCAACCTCATTGTAGGTCGGAGTGACAATTGATAATAATTTTTTTTGCATATTAATTAGGTGTAGCAATTGTAATCATATTGCCTAATTTTAAACCAATTGTAAAATCAAAAATACTGGGAACTGATTTAACTTTTAAGCCAAAAGCCCACAATAAATGCTTCAATAAAAAACTAAACTGAAAATAATTTTTGGTTCGTGCAATGGTGTTGACTTTATATCCGGCTTTTTCTAAAAGCATCTGCATGGATTCTGGACTATAAATTTGTGGGTGTTGAAGGCAGAATGCAGGCCACTTCCACCGGACAATTTTTCTTAACAAAGACTGCTCGTTATGCGTCACTATTAGGAGTTTAGCATTTGGTAGAAGCTTCTTTTTTAACTCTACTAAAGTTTCTACAGGATCTAATAGATGATCTAAAACCTGTATCATAACAGCCACACTGGATGAGTAATCCGGAATATCTGAGAAACCAAACATATTCTCTATGATCTGATATGGACGATCACCAAGAACACGTCCCAAAGCACTAGCAACTTCCTTATTCGGCTCACATAGCCAATACTTATCAAAAGCTCCCTCTCTGGTGCAATTAACAGTAAATACTCCAACATCAGGGCCAACCTCTATATATCCCTTGTCCAAATTAGAGCATTTCTTTAATTCGTTAAAGTAACCTTTTTGTGTTTTTAATAACGCCGCCATTGGAACTAAATCCATATTAGGCGACATTTGCCCATAAAGTGCCTCAAGTTGATCAGGATGATAAAAAACTGGTGCAAATAGTAGTTTGCACTCTGTACATCGAGCATAGGAAAAGTAAATTTTTTCCTTAAAAAACCCGTTCCAATATGGAGTTAAAGCCTCATAATCGATAGTTTCAGCCCTTGTCTTCGAACAAATCTCTAAAGTAACTTTGGTTGATTTTTGACAAATTGGGCATTGCCTAGATAGAAATTTCTCAAATGGCATCAAAGACTCTCCTTAGTTGGCTTAAAGGTTACTAAGTTATGCCAAAAATAGCTAGATACGATAATTGCGAATGAAAACAGGGTTTGAGCGAGAATTGGCGTAATCTGAATAACCTCCACCAAAAAAGGTAAACATAGTAAGTTTAAAAGTAAATAAAATCCATAGAATGCAAAAAATCGTAAATATTCTTCTTTTACATTCCCCTTAGTTTTAAATACAAAATATTTGTTGGTAAAAAATGAAAAAGTAATACAAAACATTTGAGAAAATAATAGAACTTGGATATATCCAAATCCTAAAGGTTCTAAGAAAATATAAAAAAGTGGATAGATAGACAGGCCAACTATCGTGTTGAGGCCGCCCGCAATCAAAAAGCGAAACTGTTTACTATAAAGACTATATAGAGTTAATATCAAATTTTGCACTGAAGTTTATCCTTTAATCCTCAGTTGGCGAATCAATAATCATATTTTCAATTAAGGTTTCCCTTGGCAAAAATGGCGATAAATCCTCAAGAGGCGGTGAGGTAATTCGCCCATCAGGATGTTGTTTTGCCCCAAGCTTAGGTGCAAAAGCCACATTCTCGTCTATGATAATTTCACAAACACAGGGGCCGCTTTCTTTGAGCGTAGCTTCGATCGCGTTCTTCAGTTCAGAGTGGTTAGATACTTTTTGATAAGGTAAATCAAATGCCAGACTCAATTTTTCAAAATTAGGGAAGTTAACTCCGCTCTTTGGCCCACCACCTACCTCTACCCCATTAAAGAAATTTCTGTGCGTCTGGAAAATAGACACATACCCACTATTATTTAAGATAAAAATCTTAATCGGAAAATGGTTTCCAGCAATAGTTTGCAACTCTTGCAAATTCATCATGATGCTACCATCTCCAGCAAGGCAAACAATTGGTTTGCCACCCGAGCCCTTATGGGCCCCAATGGCTGCTGGTAAATCGTACCCCATGGTGGCACATCCAGAATTAGTCCATAATCGTTGCCCTAATTTTAAGTTTGCGGCTTGAAATCCAACAACACAAGCACTACCGTTACCTGTAACTACAATTTGATCTTCTTTTAATTGCTTAAATAATTCATCCATAAAACAGTACGGATTAACATTTTTATTTTCCCAATACTCTGGCAAGACAACGGGAAACCTTCGCATGCGCTCTTTACTCCACTGCATCCATGTTTGATGTTCTAAAGTTACCCCTTCATAAGATTGATTTGCTAGGACTGGTAATAAGTCTTTTAGATTTGCATGAACTGCCATATCTGCTTTAACTGAAGGCTTTTGAAATTCCAAATCATCAATATCAACCCAAATTTTATAGGCCTCTCTAGCAAATGATTGCCAGTTGTAACTCACCTGTCGAATATTCAAACGACTTCCTAAAATTAAGAGAAGATCGGCATTCTGTGCGACAAAATTACCGGCTCGATCACCAATTGTCCCAGGCCTTCCAGCATAATTTGGGTGCGCATTCCAAATAACATCGTGCGCATTCCAGCCAGTTACCACAGGAATCTGTAATTTTTCAACTAACTTCAAAAATGCCTGATGTTCGCCACTTAAACGGATGCCGCCTCCAACAAAAATAACAGGGCGTTTTGCACTTCGAATTTTTTCAAAAATACGCTTACTCGCCTGCACCAAATCTGTCTTTTTCCAGGGCTCTTCTATTTCGTTCGGATCAAAACCTTTTAAAGTTTCTGGATCAATTTGAGCACCTTGTACATTTAACGGAATATCTAACCAACAAGGGCCTGGCCGCCCAGCTTTGGCCAAATAAATAGCTTTTTCTATGTGATAACGAATTGTTTCGGGGTCAGTTACCATGACACAGTATTTAGTTACTGGTCTGACTAACTCCTCAATATCTAACTCTTGATCACCATACTGGCGAAGTTGTACGCCAGTACTTCGAACCGTTGTCTCAAATTTTACTTGACCAGAAATAACCAACATCGCTATTGAATCCACAAAAGCCCCGTAAACGCCAGTAATCGCATTTGTTCCTCCGGGGCCAGAAGTCACATTGACAATCGGCAGGCGATTCGTTAAACGGTAATATGCCTCAGCTCCGATAGCACATGCCTGCTCATGGTGGTTAAATATACAGTCAAGCTCTTTATTCGTACCAAAGGAATGATTAAGATGCATTGCACCTCCACCAGTCACCATGAAAACATGCTTTACACCTTGCTCAATCACCTTTTGCGCAACGTAGTCCGATAACTTTATTTTCATCATTTTCTCCGATCATTCCAATGTGCTGTTCTATGAATAGCCTCTGCTAATGAAACTGTTTGTTTAACGCCTAGCTCATCCTGAATCAATTGGGTACTAGGTACATACCGGCCAGGATTCCAACCCGAATCTTGTAAGCCGAGGACTTCGTACCCAGAGTTCCCTAACAAAGTAGA